>JAFSTK010000032.1 GCA_017450535.1 Treponema sp. | reverse complement strand
TTGTGGAGCATTTATTTACACAAGAAGAGATGAAGGATTACAACAAAGGTCTTCCAACGGGAAGCGGTATTTTCTCACAAGTAACCTTTACTCAGGCGGGCTTTGACAAAAAACGCCATGAAATCAAGTTGTATGGCATTGGTGAATACTCCGCGCTAAAAATGCCTGTCTCGCTCAGAAAAAATTACATCATCAATTCCAATGGCTTTACGGTGCAATACATTCTCAAAAATGAAAGCCCGCTTGCTCTCAAAGCCGCACTGGTGGTGGAGTCAAATTTTGCTCAGACTGATTTTTCAAGCGCAGATTGCAACAGCTATGATGTCGAAGTAATTTCCGCCGGTGAAAAACGTAATCTGGAATCGATTACATCTCCCGAAACCGCGCGAGACATCTCATATATGCAGATAACCGATACGGCAAACGATATTTCTTTTGTTTATGAGCCGAATGAGGATGCTGACATCACTTGTATGCCTTTGTTCTTCAAACGTCCTCGTTTCCAAGGCTCTGACCCACAGGTTGCGGGAACTACATTTGTCGCCTCTATGTGCTGGAATGTCGATTTAGCTGCCGGCATGGAGATGGAAAAGACTATCAATTTTACAATAATTACTCCTAAAAAGCGTCGTCGGGGAGGAGCAAAAAAATCCTCTGCAAATCCTTCTGATACGCAATAATTTTGTTTGCAAATATTCAACTATGGATTTATAATAAAGAGAGAGAATATTTTCGGCGTATCTGCTGACTAGGAGTTATTATGGATAAGAAATCAATTGAAAAACCTCGCGTTCTAGCGATTATTTTGGGTGGTGGTAAAGGAACCCGATTGTACCCGCTTACAAAAGAACGCTCAAAGCCGGCTGTTCCGTTCGGCGGTAAATATCGTATTGTTGATATTCCTATTTCAAACTGTATCAATTCAGGTTATCGCAAGATTTATTTGCTGACTCAGTTTAATAGTGCTTCATTGCACATGCACATCTCAAATTCATACAATTTTGACCGCTTTAGTCAGGGTTTCGTTGAAATTTTGGCGGCAGAGCAGACTTTGGAACATTCTGGTTGGTTTGAAGGCACCGCTGATGCTGTCCGCAAGAATATGGCGCACTTCCGCTCACAGAACCCCACTCATTACATCATTCTCTCTGGTGACCAATTGTATCGCATGGATTTGGAAAAATTCATGGAATCTCATGTGGAAAGCGGTGCGGATATCACTATCGCAACAACTGCGGTCAACCGTCACGATGCAAGTGGCTTTGGTATTATGAAGATTGACAGTCAGCATCGTATCACCGAGTTCAAGGAAAAGCCAAAGCCGGACGCAGACATTTCTGACTGGAAGATTCCGGCAAACGCTCGTGGTGATTTGCCCGCAGAAAAAGAATTCCTGGCTTCTATGGGTATTTACATTTTCAACGCAAAGACCATGGAAGAGATGTTGGATAACGAATATACCGATTTCGGCAAGGAAATTATTCCTATGTCGCTCAAAACCAAGAAGGTCAATTCATACATCTTCGACGGCTACTGGGAAGACATCGGTACAATCCGCAGCTTCTACGACTCAACATTGGATTTGACAAAAGTTAATCCGCCGTTTAACTTCTACGATGTGGACGCGCCGATTTATACACACATGCGCAATTTGCCGCCACCGAAGGTTAATGGTGCTCCTCATATTCAGGACAGTTTGCTCACTGAAGGTTGTATCGTCTCAAACGCAAAGGCAATCAACAATTGTGTTATCGGCGTACGAACCCTTATTGAAAGCGGCACTGAATTGAACGGTGTTATTACTATGGGCGCAGACTTCTACGAAAGCGAAGAGCAGAAAACTGAAAACGGAAAAGAAGGTCGCCCGAATGTTGGTATTGGCAAGAATTGTGTGATTTCACAGACCATCATCGATAAGGACGCTCGCATTGGCGACAACTGCCGCATCAATGTGGACGGCAACAAGTATGAAGATGGCGACCACGGCACGTTCTACATTTCTGACGGTATCGTTGTTATCCGTAAGGGCGCAGTAATTCCGTCTGGAACAGTAATCTAATTCCACTTTCCGAGTGGAGGAAATCGATGCCGGATTCAATGTACGATCGTTTAGGAGATATGTTAAGCGACGCACTTGAGTCCGGTATTTTTTTTACGGAAAAGAAGTCTTCTGATAGTGCGGAAAAAAACACTTCCGATACTAATGCAGAAAAAACTAGTGACACAATAGAGCATGTTTCTGAGGGCAGGGTAGAGAAAAGTTCTGAACATGAAGAAAAAAGTGCACAGGGCGCAACTGGAAAAGTCATCCATACCCCAAAAAAACTGCCGGTTTCGGTAAAATCTGCATTCAAGGTGCTGGGACTGGAAGAAAATGCCACAGCCGAAGCGGCAAAAAAAGCCTATCATGAAAAATTAAAATATTATCATCCTGACCGCCATGGCGATAATCCTGTGCTGCAAAAAGTCGCCAGAGATAAAACCCGCCAAGTGCTCGAAGCCTGGCAGATTCTTGACGATTTCTTTTCAAATGACGCATCATAAATTTACACTGCATAATCTACTGATTGCCTAAGCCTGATATTTTCTCTATACTGTTATCTATGGAAAGAAGACTTATTACCTCAGCATTACCTTATGTTAATAATATTCCTCATTTGGGAAATCTGATTCAGATGCTCAGCGCGGATGTTTTCGCGCGTTTTTGCCGTAGCCGTGGCTATGAGACTATGTATGTGTGCGGTACGGATGAATATGGCACTGCCACCGAAACAAAAGCATTGCAGGAAAAAAAGACTCCGCGCGAACTTTGCGATTATTATTACAACATTCACAAAGAAATCTACGAGTGGTTTGACATCGCTTTTGATAAATTCGGACGCACTTCAAACGAGGAGTGTACCGAGATTACTCAGAGCATGTTCAACGACTTGGACAAAAATGGCTTTATCTCTGAGCACACGTCAAAACAGTTGTTCTGTCCGAAATGCAATATGTTCCTTGCAGACCGCTATGTGGACGGTGAGTGTCCAAAATGTCATGCGCCCGATGCGCGTGGCGACCAGTGCGATTCTTGTGGCACATTGCTTGACCCGACTCAGCTTTTGAAACCAAAATGTCACACTTGTGGCTCCACGCCGGAAGTGCGCGAGACAAAACACTTATACATCAATCTTCCCGCAATCGCTCCCAAACTTGAAGCATGGATGGAAAAAGCGGGCAAGGAAGGTAAATGGAGCGCAAACGCAATCCAGATGACCAAGGCGTGGATTCGTGACGGCTTGAACGAGCGTGCGATTACCCGTGACCTTAAATGGGGCATCCCGGTTCCTAAGGCTGGCTACGAGAATAAAGTGTTCTACGTGTGGTTCAATGCGCCGATTGGATATATGTCAATCACAAAGCAGCTCGCCGATGAGATGAAAGCGGCGGGAAAGCCTACGTTTGACTGGAAAAAATGGTGGCTTCCGTCAGAGAGCGAAGAAAAAGCCGAAGGCGAGCTGAAACTCTTCCAGTTCATCGGAAAAGATAATATTCCGTTTCACACAGTCGTATTCCCTTGTAGCGAAATCGGCACGGGACGCGATTACACAAAACTCTATCACATGAGTTCTACTGAATTCTTGAACTACGAGGACGGTAAATTCTCCAAGAGCAAGGGGGTTGGTGTGTTTGGCTCAGACGCAAAAGAGAGCGGCATTCCGGCTGATGCATGGAGATTCTACATCTACTACAACCGTCCCGAAAATCAGGACTATCAGTTTACTTGGAAAGATTTTCAGGAAAAATACAACAAAGAATTGATTGGAAACCTTGGAAATCTTGTGAACCGCACGCTTTTGTTCATCAATAAAAACTATGGCGGAAAAATTCCGTCGGGCAAAAAAGATGAGGCGTTGTGGGCGCAAGTTTTGGAGCATGAGAAAAAGGCGACCGAGCATCTTGAATGGGCTGAGCTCAAAGACGCATTCCATGAAATTTTCGTTATCAGCGATTTGTGCAATAAGGCGTTCCAAGCTGCCGAACCGTGGAAAACAATTAAGACTGACAAGAGTATTTCAGACAACGTGCTCTACAATCTCGCATACGTTATCAAAGATTTGATGATTATGATTCAGCCGTATCTTCCGCAGTACGCGCAGGTTGTGGCCGGCTATCTGAAAAAGACTATTTACGACGCACATTACGGCACGGAAGCAAAACCGAACAGTTTGCGCTGGGAAGATTTGGGCAAGCTGGAAGGTTTGGACGAAATTACTCAGACTGCCGTATATTTTACGCCGCTTGATGATAAGTCTGCCGCCGCATTCAAGGCAAAATTTGCGGGTACATCTGCTGGAAAACAGGGAGAGTCTGCGGGCGACGGAAAAAAGAAAGCAAAGAAAGAAGAGAAAAAGGCCGCTCCCAAAGAAGAAAAGCCCGCTCTTACGCCTGAGCAGCAGATTGCGTTCTTTAACGAAAACATTGAGCTGCTTGTCGCAAAAATTACAGACATCAAGCCGAATCCCGATGGAGACAAATTGTACATTGAGACCCTGGATGACGGCTCTGGAAAACCGCGCACTATTCAGTCTGGTTTGCGCAAATATCTTACTGAGGCTGAACTGCTCGGAAAGCATGTTGTCATCGCTGCAAACCTCGCTCCGCGTAAGATGCGCGGCGTTGAGAGCTTCGGCATGTTGCTCGCTGGCGACTACACTGATGCTGACGGAAAAGAATGCGTGGAAGTGCTGGATGCTTCTTGGGCTGCTCCGGGAACAAAGGTTGTTCTTGAGGGTGCCGATGTGAACGCAGTGAAAAAGACTGAGATTTCAGGCGACGAATTCTTCTCTGTCCCAATTGAGGCGAAAGACGGTGTTGTTCAGATTGCGGGCAAAAAACTGCTTGCAGACGGCAAGGCGATTACCACGGTAAATGCCCGCAATGGTGAAATCGGCTGATGGCACAGCATTTTCAGCAGTCCGACTTTTGGGTGCAGTTTAAATGTGCCCATGGTTGGACTCAGATTAGGCATAATGAGACCGCGGTTTTAGTCAGAACTTTTCGCTTGGGACTGCTGAAAGTTTCGTTGGCATATATTCCCATGGCGCCGGTTCCAGACTACAGCGAGAATACTCCTACAGCCGGGAAAGACATTGCCTATATCAAACAGGTTGGCGATTTTACCCAGGAACTTAAGTTTTTGCTTCCTAAACATACGCTGTGTGTTCGTTCTGATTTTCCGCTGGATTTTGATACAGTCTTAGCGCGTGATGATTACAATGCTTCTGTTCCTGACATGGCGGCATTAAGCAAAACAGATGTTCGCAAAACAAAAGTCGATGTGCAGCCGCCAGACACCGTTGTCCTCGATATCTCCAAGTCAGAAGACTTAATCTTAGCCGACATGAAAAGCAAATGGAGATACAATGTGCGCTATGCTCAAAAACATGGCGTTACGGTGCGCGCAGTAAAGGCTGACAGTCCTGATTTTGATAAAGATTTAGATTCCTTCTATAGTTTATACAAGACAACGGCAGAGCGTGACGGCATTGGCATTCATCCTCTGAGTTATTACCGGGATTTGCTGGAGCGAGGAAGTTCAGTGACAAGTGATACTTCAGTTACGCTGTATATTGCGAGCCATGAGGGAGAGGACCTTGCCGCAATAGTCACGCTTTTCAGCGCAGATGAGGCGGTGTATTTGTACGGATGTTCAGGTAACAATAAGCGCAACCTTATGCCCAATTATTTGGTGCAGTGGACTGCAATTTGTGATGCCCGTGCTTTTGGCTGCAAGGTCTACGATTTTTACGGAATCCCGCCAACTGATGACCCGAATCATCCTATGCACGGCTTGTATTTGTTCAAGACAGGTTGGGGTGGAAAAGAAGTGCATCGCCCCGGCAGCTTTGACATTCCGTTGAGCCGATTATATGGCTTTTATATTTTTGCGGAAAAATTGCGTGCATTTTGGCATAAAAAGGTGATGAAAAAAATTCGCGGTCGCTGATAAAATGCGTATTTTTCTACTTGTGCGATAAATATTCTCTGTGTTATACTGTTTGTATGAAATCAGATATTTGCAAACTATCAAACGACACCGTTTCTTTGGAAAATGCTTTGAAAGAGGCGGAAAAAATTGCTGTTTATGCTGGACTTGATGCAAAACAGACCGGTCGTTTGCGCTTGCTCGCGGAAGAGTTAATTGGCATGGTACCGTCCTTGCTCGCTTATGCAGACGGTGATTTTTGGATTGAAGCTGAAGGAAAAAACTTTACGCTGCATGTTTCGCTTACACCAAGTTCAATTGTTAATGCGGAAAAGCGCGAAAAGTTGCTGGCTGTGTCCTCAAGCGGAAAAAATGCTGCTGCAGTTGGAATTATGAATAAGATTCGTATTGCGGCAGAGCTGATGCTGCTTGATTATGCGGAAGTTTCTTCTAGTATGCCTGCATCTTATGATTTTTATTCTCAGGGTATGTCATCTGCGCCACTTTTTGTTGACCCTGCATGGTCTTTGCAAGCATATCGCAGTAGTGCTGAACAAGAAAAAAACGAAAAATGGGACGAGTTGGAAAAATCTATCATCGCCAATATTGCTGACGATGTGCTGGTAGGAATCCAAGGAAAAAAGGTAGATATCATCGTCAAGAAGGTTTTTTAAAAAGATGATTTCAACACCAAAAAAAAGTATTTTTTTTCTCTCATGTATCATTCTTGCTCTTGTTTGTTCATGCAAGCGTAATGAGAAGCCGACGATTGTTACAAAATTAGTGACGGACGGTCCAGGTATCAATGACCGTTCATTTAATGCAGCCGCTTGGGAAGGTATGCTTGCTTTTTATGGTGATGTCCGCGGTGAGGAAGAAGGATTCGGCGAGTATTATGATGTCGTACCTTGCCGCGAGCCTGCGCAAGCTGTTTCTGTGCTTAGACAAGTTGCCATGGATGAGCCAGATTTAATCGTTATGACCGGTTTTATTCTTGAGAAAGCTCTTGAATATGTTGCACCGATGTATCCTTCTCAGAATTTTCTTTGTATTGATTGTAATATTGACGCTCCAAATGTTCAAAACTTTCTTTTTGCCGCAGAAGAAGGCTCCTATTTGGTAGGAGTCGCCGCTGCGTTACAAGCACAAGAAGAAGGCGTTCAGAATCCGAGCTTTGGCTTTATCGGTGGTGTCGAAGGTGATATCATCGCAGATTTTGAGGCTGGCTATGTTCAAGGCGTTCGCTCTGTTTTTCCAGATGCAATAGTATACGACCGCTATGTCAATGATTGGGAAAAGCCTGACCTTGCGGCGGAAGCGGCAAAAAAGTGGTATGACGAAAAAGGAGTGTACGCTATTTTCTCTGCCGCAGGTGCATCTGGCAACGGTACAATCGCACAGGCTGTAGCTCATCGAAAATTAGGAAAAAATGTGTGGGCAATTGGTGTCGATAGAGATCAGTTTGAAGAAGGCTCCTATGGAGTTGGTAAATCTGCCGTGCTCACTTCTATGATAAAGCGTGTAGATTTGGCGGTTGTCTATGGTCTAGAAAAAACCGCAAAAAATTCGTTTTCATCAGGAACAATTGTGCTTGGCTTAAAAGAAAGTGCAGTTGGATACACCTCTACTAACCCTGAATTCAGTAGCACGGTTCAGAAAAAGATGACGGGTGTCATTGCAAGCATTGTTATGGAACGCATAAAAGTAGCAGGTGTTCGGACAAATCCTCAGGAAACAAAAAATATTCTAGAAACGGTGGAGAGACAATGAAAAAGAAATATTTCTCCGTTTTGGGTTTTAAATTACTTGTCAGTGCAATTTTCTTTGTCGCGCTCTTGTGTGTAGTTCTCAGCGTTGCGGGGTATCGGCATTTTAAAAAGGTGTTTGAGGCGCAGTACAACCGCATGACTATGGAATTCGCTTACATTGCGGCTTCCTATGTTGATGGCGATAGTATTGATGACTATTTGAATTCGCAATTTAAAGATGAAAAATGGCTGGAAACCTACGCTAAACTGAGTGAAGTAGTAAATGTTGCTGACTTACAGGCGTTGTCGATTTCTGTGCCTGATACCATACAGTACAATTTACAAGAATATGTGTATCACTGTGTAAATGCTCGTCTTGCGGATAAAGTTCGTGTGTATAATTTGGGTGAGCCTGAATTGCTTTCTACCAGGGACAAAAAAAGCTTAGTCAATATGAAAAAACTGATGCTTTTAGGCCGATTGTATACGGAATATACATACACTAACAAAGATGGCGACATTTCTAGAAAGATGCTTTTTGGTTCAGTGAGCGGATATGCTACCACTGTCATTCCGATTCGTGATTCTTACAATAATGTTGTCGCTATGCTGAGCGTTGAAAAATCAATGGACGAAGTGTTGGCTTTGCAGAAAGAATATCAGCATACTGTTTTTATCGTTGGAATTACGATTGCCCTTGTGTTTATTTTATTGTATGGATTATCTCTTTGGTATTCAGTTATTCGTCCTGTCGGTTTGATTACGCAGGAAACCGCTTATTTTGCACAGCACGGCTCTTTGTCTGGCAGCATCAAAAAGATTCGTAATCACGATGAGATGGGAAGCCTCGCAAAATCTGTTGAGAAAATGAGCGAGGATATTAACAATTACATTAACAAACTGACAACGGTGACCGCTGAAAAAGAAAGGATTAGCACTGAGCTCAATGTTGCCACTAAGATTCAGGCGGATATGCTTCCCAAAGCGTACCCCGCATACCCTGAACGCACGGATTTTGACCTTTCAGCGAGCATGGATCCTGCCAAGGAAGTTGGCGGCGACTTATACGATTATATGTTGCTTGATGACGACCATTTGATGATGGTAGTTGGCGATGTCTCCGGCAAAGGAGTGCCAGCCGCATTGTTCATGGTCATCGCAAAAACATTGCTCGATTCTCATGGAGCCCAGCGTCTTTCTCCTGCAGAAATTTTTTCTGTCACAAATGATCAGCTTTGCAGCGGAAATGAATCGGGCTTATTTGTCACCTGTTGGCTGGGCATTTTGACATTCAGTACGGGTGAACTTCGTTTTGTGAATGCGGGACATCCATATCCAGTGTTATACCATAAGGGTGAATTTTCTTTTGTACAGACAAAACCAAATTTTGTCTTAGGTGGTATGGAAGGCGTGCCGTACAAAGAGCATACGATTACAATGGAAAAAGGTGACCGCCTGCTTGTGTATACTGACGGCGTAACCGAAGCGACGAATGCTTCTGAGGAACTTTTTGGAGAGGCCCGGCTTTTGGAAGCGATGCCTGGAACAGAAAAACTTACTGCGCCAGAGACATTGGTTTCCGTGCGAAAGTCAATCGATGCGTTTGTTGGTGAAGCAGAACAATTTGATGATATCACGCTTTTGAGTTTTATCTGGAAATAGGAAAGACAATGCAAAAAATCTATAACCTTATCGCAGAATTGTGTTCATATATCATTGGTTCGTGCACGGAAGATTTTTTTGTTAAATATAGTTGTATTTCCAATTCAGAGCAAAAGCGAATTCATACGCTCATCCGGGGAAGAGTCAACGGACTTTTTTCATCTGAAAACACCATTCAGCAATTTTCTGAATCTCTGATGACTGATGTGTTTTTTGAGCAGCTGAATGCTTTGGTTCAAGATATAAAAAATGAGCGTGATTATTTTGCGATTGTAGGTCTTGTACAAGTGCTTGACGAATCGTTGGAGACTATACTTCGCGCCCAAACGGCTGAATTCCAACAAGATGATTTTTCTGTGGTTTTGAATACAAATCGTGAGTCAACTGGAGTAGGGCTTTTGCCGCGTTGCTCATGTGTTTGGGAGCGAAAACGCCGTCTCTCGCACTATTATAACCGCATGGATAATTTTTTGTTCAATCTGCTTTTGATGGATAATTCGATTCTGGGCGAGTTGATTGACAAGCATTTCTTTCTTAAAAACACACTTTTTCCGCATTTTAAGGAACGTCGTGCGCTACAAATTGCGGCGACACCATTGCGTTTGGAGCGTAATTTTACGATGTCCGTGTACGATGAAAATAAAGTGCAGTATTTTAAGATTGACTACACTGGATTTGATTTTACGGCGGACAATGAGCTTGTCTGGACAAAGATTCTGACTGCTGGAAAAAAGAACAGCGATATAATTATTTTTCCTGAAATGCTCGGAAATCCAGAGATGGAAGGGTATATCTCAAAAAAATTACAGACGCTTTCATCAGCTGAACGTGAGCTAATTCCTTCTCTTATTATTTTACCTTCTTACTGGAAAGATAATCGTAACACGGTTTCTATTCTGGATAAAAATGGCTCAGTACTGTGTCGCCAGGGAAAGCAAAATCCTTTCCGAGTTGAGCAGGAAAGCGGCAACTATCTGGAAGGAATCAATTCCAGCCTCGTAGTGAACATTTTCCACTATGAAGGCATGGGCAGAATGGCAATTCTCATTTGTAAAGATTTCTTGACCACAAAATACTTGGAACAGCTCATGCGTTGTTTTAAGTTGACGCTGATAATTGTTCCTTCTTTTTCAACTGGATCCTATGATTTCCGCCAGTCTTCCGCTTTGTGCGCGCATGACGATTGTAATGTTGTGTGGATAAACGCCTGCGCCGCCATGGAAAAAGGCAAAGAATCTAATTTTGAGAATATCGGTTATGTCCGTAAACGAATTGCCAGAACGGATGATGAGGCTCAGCATTTACGTAAAATGCCTGCCTGTGCCGGTGCTTTCACAGGAAAATGTACGCATGATTGTCTGTTTTATGAGACAATTCAGGGTGTCTAAAACAAGTCGTTTGATTCATAATTTTCAAAATGATTCTATACAAAGAGTCAGTAATTCGATACAATGTATAAATACTGCAGGAGATGCAGTAATTGTTATGAAAAACGGAGATTTAAGATGAAAGAAATTTCTTCATTACTTGGTTACAGAGATTCTATCCGCGTAGTTGATGCCACTTTGCGCGACGGCGGCTTATGCAATGATTTCTATTTTACGGATAGTTTCGTTAAGGATTTGTATCAGGCGAATATCGATGCGGGCGTAGATTATATGGAAGTAGGCTACAAGGCTTCCAAAAAAATGTTTGACGTAAAGAAATTCGGCAAATGGAAATTTGCAGATGACGACGACATCTTAAAAGTCATCGGTGAGAACAGCGAGAAAAAAGTGAAGCTCGCCGCAATGGCAGATGTTGGTCGCTGTGATTTTAAGGAAGATATTCATGACCGCGCAAATTCTCCGTTGGATTTGATACGGGTCGCATGCTATGTGCATCAGATTGCTGGCGCGATTGAGATGATTGAGGATGCCAAGAAAAAGGGCTATGAAGTAACCTGCAATATCATGGCGATTTCTACCGCACAGGAAGGTGATATCCGCGTCGCATTGGACATGCTGGGTCATTCACCGGTAGATACCATTTACATTGTGGACAGTTTTGGTTCAGTTTATCCGGAGCAGATGCAGCGTATCGCATACTTGTACAAGGAATATGCTGACAAGTATCAGAAAAAATTGGGCATTCATGCGCACAATAATCAGCAGCTTGCGTTCGCAAACACGATTGAGGCTGTTGGCGACGGTGTAGACTGGCTTGACGGAACATACAACGGTATGGGACGAGGAGCCGGAAACTGCTCTATGGAAAATCTCTTGGGCTTCTTGCACAATCCTAAGTATCACGTATATCCGGTGCTCAAATTTATTGAAAAGCACATGCTCAAACTCAAAAAAGACGGCATTATGTGGGGCTACGATTTGCAGTACCTTGTAACAGGTCTGCTTAATCAGCATCCGCGCACTGCAATCGCCTTTACCAATGATAAGCGTGAAGATTACGCTGAATTCTACAACGAGATGATTGCTCAAGAATAAGCATAAAAACTTGCCGATGAGGAATCTATGAAGCGGAGTATTTGTGTCACGTTCGCAGTTTTTTCTGTATTCTCGCTTTTGTGTTGTAAGAACAAGAACGACGTTCCTCCTGAGCCAATTATTCCATCTGTTATGCTTTCTGGTGATTTTTTCACGCAGGACGAGCAGGGGAATATGATTGTTGCGTTTCAGGCGGAACAGGGGCAGTCAGTGCTCGCATATCCTGAGTCTGACAAAGACAAAAACGACGAAAAAGAAAACAGCTATCAGATAATCTTTTTTGACGAAAAGAATTACTGGGTGCTCAAAGACAATCTGGTTCAGAACGCAAGTCCTGTCGTATTGGTGGATGAGATGCCTTTTTCTCAGACGGAAAATGCTGACTCTACCGATACGGAGACAAGAATACCCACAGGAACCATTATTGCGGTTCATCACACAGGAATGTGGCTGGATTATCTGCAAGTGAGTTATTTGGCTGACAGTGAGGATGCAAGCGCAAGAACACTGCGCACAGGCTTTATTCCCAATCCGCATCCGTTTTTCAGCGCGCAAGCAGATGATATTGCCGGAATGAGACTTTACCAAAAAGCGCGCGCTCTTCCTCCCGAAGAGAAAGAGACAAAAAAATCGCTCTTGGATGCAGCGCTTTCACTGGAAAATCTTTCTCCAAAAGTGCGCGCGATGATTCAGGCAGAACGCACTGCATTGGAGCCACCGCCTGCACCCAAGCCAAATGTTTCGTATGAGCGCGTGCGTATTCCGACTTCTTTACAAGGTGGCTCAAAATCCCGCTACGGTGTAAATATGACTGAATTGCTCAAAGGTGGCACCGAAGACCCCTGGGCAAAAAAGAGCAAATAGCAGGTTGGAAAAAATTAAAAAAAATAGTACAGTGATATTATGAATATGGAAGCATTTGTATTGGGTTGCGGAGGCATGATGCCGCTACCGTACCGCCACCTTACTTCAGTTTTGCTTAGACGTGACGGTGATTTATTTTTGTTTGATGGCGGCGAGGGAACGCAAGTCAGTCTGAGAAGGCTTAATCTAAAATGGAAAAAAATCGACGCAATTTTTGTCTCTCATACACATGCTGACCACGTGACAGGTTTACCCGGTATCATGATGCTTTCCGCACAGGTTGACCGCACTGAGCCGTTGTACATCTATGGTCCGCCGAAAATCGCAGAATACATTGAGACCAGTCGTAAAGTGCTCGACATGTACATCAACTATCCGGTCATCGTAAAAGAAATTACTGCTCCTTGTATCGTACATGAAGGAGATGGCTTTTACATCCGTGCATTTCCGCTCTCACATACAAAAACATGCGTCGGCTATACCCTCGAAGAACTTGACCGCCCCGGCGAATTTAATCCAGACCAGGCGATGGCGTTAGGTGTTCCGCGCGGACCTTTGTGGGGAAAATTGCAGCATGGTGAGAGTGTCACCGCAGAGAATGGCGCAGTCATCAGTCCAGAACAGGTGATGGGCGCAAAACGAAGCGGCAGAAAATTCAGTTACGTGACGGACACTCTTTATTTGCCCTCAATCGCAAAAGAAGTGCGAGGCTCAGATTTGTTGATTTGCGAAGGAATGTTTGCCGACGACCTTGCTGACCAAGCCAAGGAAAAAAAACACATGACCGCGCGACAGGCAGGAATAATTGCCCGCGATGCAGAGGTTCGTCGCATGGCGATGATTCATTACAGTCCGCGCTACACAGACCGTGAACTGGACACGCTTTTGCAGCAGGCGAGGGAAGTGTACCCTGCCGCAGAGCTTACTCACGACAGAATGCATTTTGAGATTCCCTACGTGGATTAAATTGTCGATTAGAATCATTTTTTGCGGACGGCTTTCATCGCTTTTTTATTTTTGTACATTTCGCTGTCAGCACGCTTGAAAACATTCTCGTATGCGCTGTCAATTTCCGGATCATAACTGGCGAATCCGATTGCGGCAGAAGTTTTCTCCCAGTATTCAAGCGAATCGTTTTTTTGTCGTTCTTGAATTTTTTCTTTAAATTTTTCAATCAATTTGTCTACATGCTCAAAATCGTAGCCTTTTAGAATTACAACAAATTCATCTCCTCCGATTCTGAAAACAGGTGAATGCTCAAAAGTATGGCAGACAAGTTTGCAGAGCGAGATAATCGCAATATTTCCCTTGTCATGTCCAAACGTATCGTTGATTCGTTTTAGGAAATTTAAGTCTATCATTGCAACGCCAAAGTAACGAAGGCCATCGGAGATTTCCCATTCCAGTTTCTGAACTTCTTTGTCATAGCCTGTTTTGTTTCTTATGCCTGTGAGTGAGTCTTTTATGGCAAGCTCATTTAGTTCAATTGCTTTTCGCTGTGAATTTTGTAAATCTATCCGCGTTTTGGTCAGATTATGCATGTAGAGCTCAAGCTCGCTAATCATGTCAGCAAATTTTTCCATAATTATGGAAATCTCATCTTTGTTCGTTACTTCTTTTATCAGGATTCTTGCAATATCTGGATTTTTGTTCTGAGAGTAGTCTTCAATGACGGTTTCAAGTTTAATGAGTTTGCGGATATAATTTTTTCGGATGAGCCACAATAAAACCAGCACAAAAATAATAAGGATGATACTAATAGTAATCACTTGTTGAATCGTTGCGAGTAAAATTGCATGATTGACCTTTGCAATTTCAACTTCAACACCAATAACGCCCATTTTCTCTCCTTTGATAAAAAGCGGCGAATAATAGGCATACGTTTTTCCATATTCGTTGTCGTAAGTGTCATATCCGCTAGGGCGTTTTCCTGTTTCCCATGCTTCCCACATACACTGATGCTCTTCCACTGGGTCGCGAACATTATCACATAAGAGCAAGTCAGGGCTGCCTTCAAATGCGCGGTCTCTATAACCGTCAAGGAACCAATACATGTGCTCCGGTTCGCCTGTCGGAACTAGATAATACGAATATGCAATATTAAATGATTCTGTCGCCTGTTCAAAAAGCAAGCGGTAATACTGATATTTGAAAACGGAATACGCATTTTTTATCTCATCGGAAAGGTCGTCAAAAAGAATACTCTCTCCAAACTTTTTTCCGGGATATTGGGCAGCAAACAATGTCTCGTAGTTTTTACGCGCTTCTGCCAATGTCTCTTCATTAAATTCAAAAGGAATCTTGATTTCTTTGAAATGCTCGATAGTGTATTTCTGAAAATAAAAAAAAATCATCACCATCAATTTGAATGACTTTTTCCAGATATTTTGCAATATGCTGAATGCTTTCTTCACGCTGTTTTTTATAGATTTGAAGTTGATTAAAATACGACAGAATTGATGTAAAGACTAGAGTAATAAGCGTAAAGCCAGCGAACATCATTGAAATTTTAAAAGTGAGATGTCGATTTCTCATGCCAAAACCCTCTAAAAACCATCTATAATTGTAACAGAGGATTTTAAAAAACGCAAAGATTATGCACAAAAAAGCGGAGAATTTGTAAAAAAAGTGTTGTTTGAAAATAGCTGAAAAATATCTTAAAAACAAACACTATCTGTCTAAACTCACAAACAAATAGGACACCCTGAGCACAAAAAGCCCAGCATCCGGTAGAATGTTTTCGACCAAGAAAACCTGACAGGAGGCTGAGAATGCACACAGGGTGTCCCACGCACACTGCACGGGAGCATCGAGCAGAAAAACTAGAGGGAAATTTTCGCCGCCAGACCGTAGTTATTGTTTACAGGGTCAATAATCGGCGCAAAATTCACGGCCATGGGATTTCCCTGCAACGTTCCCCTCAGCATATTGTTAAAATTGCTGGCGAATCCCCAAGGACGAATGAGACCATAAATGGCGGCCGCAGTTACACAGCCTACACCCAGTCCAATACAGGTATATGAAGGTGTGTTTTTCTTGGAATCCGATGTAATCGTAGCGGCACCGATGACAACAAGCAGAATACCGCCGCCCTCAAAGGCACACTGAAAGGCTCCGCCGCCACCATCGCCCTGCACAAAAGAACCGATACCAAAGCCGAGCAGAAAGTTCAGAACAAAGGGCAGTCCCGCAGACTTTTCGTACTTATTGAAGAGCATATCCCGCTGAATCGGCGTAAGCCCCTGCGCCAGACTTGCAATTTGAATTTTATTGTCCTCCAAATCATCATCAATCAATGAGTCTATCTGCGCATACAGTTCCTGAGACCCAGGTGCATATGGCGACTGATACGACGCCGTTCCTGCGGTGGACTGATTTGCCGCCGCCTGAGCCGACGCAGGCACTTTTCCCTCCAAAATTTCCTTTTTCTTCGCCTGAAACTCTGCTTCCGTTATCGCACCGCTGTCGTACAGCTGCTTCCATTTTAAAATCTCGTCCGCAGCCGACTGGGCAAAAACTGATGCCGCAAAAAAAAGTACAACTACAAGTGTTAGAATTCGCTTCATATCATCACGTCTCCTATAACGAATTTATATACCATAAGTATATAAGTACATTATTATCGACCATAAGTCAATTGTCAAGTAAAAAATATACTTATAGATTGGTTTTACATGACGAAGATTCAACACTATTTGGCACAGAATATAAAAAAGTACAGGAAGGAAAAAAATCTCACACAAGAACAGCTCGCTACACTCGCCGGAACGTCAACCAATTACATCGGCACTATCGAAATCGGCAAACGATTCCCCTCTCCAGCCATGATAGAGCGCCTTGCAGCCGCACTGAACGTTGACTCTTCGCTCTTATTTCAGTCAGACCGTTACTCGGTTCACCTAGCGAAAGAACAGGCTTCTTTTTCAGAGTGCAAATCAAAATTAAAGCAGACAATCCTTATCCAACTCAACAACGCAATCGAAAACATTTTCAGCGAAGAACCATAAATTTTTCAAAATACACGGCAGATTTCCATGATATTTTTGGGCGCATCCCCCTGCGGCGCAGGGGGTCGGGCCTTTCGCGGCTTGCTGTGCGGGACATTGCAGACGGAGTGCCTTGACTACCACAACGAGCCGATGGGCGCGGCGGAGATGCAGGAGATAATCGACGAGTGGATTTTCAGGTACGAGAACCAGCGGCCGCACGAGGGTCTCGGCTTCTTGACACCGAGGGAATTTGAGAATAGCTTTTATTCGTCGGAACATCCTGCCGTGTCCTAAATGTTGTGAGCACGGACAACTATCTTGCTTGCGTCAAAAATCTACGCTATAGTTATTGAAAGAAGTTTTCCAGAGTATATCTAATGATTGAATTGACTGCCTTTACAAAAATCTACGCCGCTACCCCTGCCGTACAGGATTTTTCGCTTACCTGCGCGGACGGAACGATTACTGGATTACTCGGCGAAAACGGAGCGGGAAAAACAACGATTCTAAAGGCGGTCGCCGCACAACATTTTGCTACCAGCGGAACTGTGCACGTAAATGGTGTTAACGCCTCGGAAAATCCCGCTAAAGTCCGCGCAATCACTGGTTTTGTAAGTGAGCAGGCAAAACTTCCGGCTGAATACACTGTGCGCGAGCTTTTGACGATGACTGCCCAGCTTCATTCAGTCCCAGAGAGCGCGCATGCTGTCGAATCGGTGGCGGAGCAGTGCGGAATTATCGATGTGCTTTCCAAAAAAATCAGCACGCTTTCTAAAGGCTATCAGGAGCGCGTCTCATTTGCAAATGCGCTCGTCTACAATCCGCCTGTCCTTGTTTTGGATGAGCCTGCGAGCGGACTTGACCCGGCGCAAATTGTTCGTATGCGCGCGCTTGTAAAATCACTTGCAAAAGGTCGGACAATTTTACTTTCCACACATCTTATGCAGGAAGTGGACGCGCTCTGCGATACGATTTGTATTTTGCACAAGGGAAGGGCTGTTGCGCACGGTACGGCAGACGAAATTGCTCGCGCAAATGGTGTCGCCTCGCTGGAAGAAGCATTTTTTGCCTTGGTTGCGTCATCGGAACCTTCAAACAGCGAAAACGGAGGCAGCAAATGAAAAAATTCTTTTCATTGTACCGTGCCGCAGTTTTTTCGTATCTGATTGACCCTCTTTTTTACATCGCATCGTTGGTGACGGTGTTGTTTTGTGTGCTTCGTTTTTTCTTTGTCGGGCATTTTTTTCTTGCGGGAGTTGGAACGTCTGATTTGCGTCCGTTTTTTACGAGCGTGCCTTACATCTCAATTTTAGTTCTTCCGCTTTTAGTTTTACGTCTCCGTCATTTTATTTCTGATGACAGTCTTCCCGTGTCGCCATCACTTCGATTTTCTGCGCTTACGACTGCGACATTCTCTGCGTTTGCGTTTCCAATTTTGCTTTTGACGACGATTCCTCGCTGTGTGAATATTTTTGGTGCGGTTGATGCAGGTCAGGCTTTTACGGGTTTTGCAGGCATTTTGCTCTACGGTTTTGCCGCAAGCGCGCTTTGTCTGTTTGTCTTTGCTCAGTTTAGCGAATCGGCTGCAGTTCCGCTGTTGGTGAGCGCGTTCGTTCTTACGATTACAACGATTTTACATCAGCTTCCATTGTATGTGCAGACGGGGAGTGCACTTACGTTCCTGTGCCAGAAGTTGAGTTTTGCATGGCATTTTGACGCGGCTGAAAAAGGCATTTTGGACAGCAGGGATATTTTGTTTTATGTGATTTCCACAATTCTTTTCATGTTGCTTTCAGTCCGTGCTGAATACAAACGCACTGGCCGGGCGATAAATGCGCTTACGCAATGCCTGCTTGTTCTGATTGTCATTTTTTCTGCAATCGCTTTTCACCGGCTTTATGTCCGTGTTGACTTGACCCAATCCCGTACCTTTACGCTTTCCAAAACAACGCGGGAATTGATACGTGAGCTTGAAAGTCCTCTTCGTATCACGTATTATCGTTCCGCTGAGCTCAAAAAGTATTATCCGCAGGCAAACGATGTGGCTGAATATCTTGCCACCTACTGCGCCCAAAGTCCAAATCTTACGCTTCAGTATGAAAAGCCAGACGGCGAAAAACTCAATGCGCTTGGAATCCAAGGTCAGCAAATCCGAAATGATACGGGTACAAAAACAGAGTTTATCACCGTGTATTCTGCGGTTTTGCTCCAATATCTTGACCAGCAGACACTTATTCCATTTGTGCTGACAACTGATACGCTAGAATATGATTTGACCCGACGGGTGCAGGATTTAATCACCCAAAAACAGAAAAAAGTCCTGATTGTCGCAGGAAATGGCCGTAGCATTGAAAATGAATACGGCTATGTCAGTCCGTGGCTGAATGCGATGGGCTTTGCGACAGAAATCATCCGCCCTAATCAACTCGCCGAAAAAACTGAAAATGCCGCTCCGGGAACTGAATTGCTTGTGTTCGGCTCGTCGGCACTTACTCGTGAAGAAAGCGCGGCAATTGAGCACGCTGTTTTTTCAGGGATACCTGCGCTCATCGCTACATCTCCGTATTCAGTCGCTTTGGAAGATGACTGGAGCATAACAAAAAAACGCGACACGTTCATTCCCGTGCTGAACAGTTGGGGCTTTACCTTTGGAAAATCATTGGCAAACGACATTGCAAATGTGCCGCTCATGCTCCAGAGCGCGGATGCAGATGCTCTTCAATACACGGTAAATTATCCTTTGTGGCTTTCAGTTTTGCCACAGGAAAGCACAAAGCGCGGGCTTTCACTTTTTTGGGCAAGTCCACTGGTACTTTACGAGAATACAAAACCACTTTTAGTCACGACAACAAGCGCGTGGATTCAAAATGAAACTTCGGCTTCAACAAACGAGAGCAAACAAAATCAATTGAGCCTGTTTCAGACGAATGCCTTTACGGTGCCAAAATCCGCAAAAGAGGCAGGCACACAATCAGCGCAATTTATAGTTGGTGCATACAACGATGGCGCAATGGCTGGATATAATGAGACCGGCACAACTGAAACAAAAGTCGCTGTCATTGCTGACCAGTACGTTGCGCATACCAGTATGACTGCATTTACTGCAACCGAGCGAGGTGGTGACTTCCGCAATTACGATTTTCTTGCGCTCACTTTGCTTCGTCTCCGTGGCGATGATGAACTTGCCTCATTGCTTGACAAGACCGCTACAAATAACACGCTCTACAAAATTACCGATGCAGACGCATTTTCATCCGCACGAAATAAAACGCTCTTTGTGCTTTTCATCCTTCTTCCCGCAGTGATTATTGCTCTTGGGATAGTAACGCGATTAAAACGGAAACGATTCAACAAGGATTAGCTTTCACAGAGGATATTAGTCCGAACAGCGTTAGCGAATTCCCTATGTGACAAAAAGGAGACCAAATGACCAACCTAAACAAAAAACTTCTTTTCCTTTCCGCAATTATGTTTTTGCTGTGCGTCATCTCATTTCTTCCATTTGTCAGTGAGAAGTCTGCGCCAAAATCATTTCAGTCCGCTTTTCTAAATCCCTCGCATCGTGATGAAGTGACCGAGATTGTTATTGCTGAAGGCGAGAAAAGTATTACACTAAAAAAGCTGATGAAAAGTAGCATTGTGTCTTCTTTTGAAAAAAACTCAATCTGGACGGTGAGCGACGGGCAGACGACCGTTCGTGCGGACGAAAAACAAATTCAAAGTCTGCTTACAAAATTTATAAATATTCGTAAGATGTATACAATTTTATACAGATATACAAAAGGAGAAAAATCTCCTTCCTCCGCCTGCTCTGTCTTGGTGAGTAATGATGTGAGGTTGTATACAAAAATAGACTTTTTTGGCACAAATTCTCTCACAAATCGCGTATCTTTTTCAGTTGAGGAAAAGAATTCTTTGTTTGAGACTGCTGATGATGTCAGCCAATATTTACAAACGACCATTAGTTTTTGGGTTCGACCGGAGTTATTTCAATTGATTGATAAGCCGATTTCGTTTGTTTGGCAGGAAAATGGAAAAAAATCGGTCAAAATAGACGAAAACACATCAGATTTCTCGCAAAAATTGCATAATCTTACGGTAGTACGTCACGGCTCGATTTTATCGCCAACTTCTGCTGAACAGGAGTATAAAGATGGACAGGCTTCTGACAGCGTTCAACATAATTCTGTCATAATTGGTTCTGTTCGCGCTGCAAGTTTGTTTGTATCGGACAGCGAAAATAATGCTGAGGTGATTTCGTTTTATCCGCAAAGCGATGGCTCATATCGATGTGAATACGAAGTAAAAAATGGCACGTCTACGACATCGGAATTTACTGCGATTCCCGGTCTGTCGTTTGCTTTTGAAATCAGCGGCTGGACTTACGACCGTTTGAGAGGCATTTTTGAAAAATAATTGATTTTTTGCTTTTAGTGATGCATCAACATAATCGTTGTCATCACGGTATTGTATGCGACATGTGCGGTAAGGTTTGTCCAGAGCGCGCCCGTCTTGTAATAACACCGCCGCAAAATGATACCCGCTGCCATGGCGTTCGCTACGGAAAGCCATCCTGCATAGCGATGGGCGAGTGCGAACAAAATGACGGCGGCGGCTTCGCAGATGAGCATGATTTTTTGTGAGGGCGCGTCGTTGTTGTTTTCCGTGTGATTTCGTTTTTTCAGCAGTTGTTTTATTGCGTCCGGCAAATATACTCGGTACAGCACTTCTTCATAAAACGCCGCGCATATCGTTCCAAAAATTGCGTTTATCCAGCCTAAAAAGGTGACCGGTGGCAAAAGATGGGTCAAATCATCAGTATGGAATAAAAAACGTCCTGTCAGTTCAAATAGTCCCGCAAAAACCAATAGGCTCCCAAATGCGAAAAGACACTGTCCCTGATGCAGAAATGCCCGTACTTTTTGCACGTCAGTCTTTCTTTTTTCATTTTCGCCCGAAACAGGTGTTGTATTCAGATTATTGGTTTTTGTGTGTTTCAGCTGCCACAACAATACGCCCGCAAAAGCCGCAAGTATGAAAGTCATCCAAGAAAAATGAATGACACGTTCCGTTGGTAAGGCTTGTGGAAAAACAATTGGCGGAAGCGCAAAAAAGAGCAGAATAATAAAAAATTCAGTGGATAAAAATCGATTTTGCATATAAAATATAATAGTGTGAATATACATTTTTTTCCACAGGCATATAAAATATTGAGAGATTAAAAAAATGGTTTTAGTTTTGGTTATAACGGCAGTCGTCCTTCTTCTCGTCATCCGTTTGTTATTCGTGTTTGCTGATAAGATACGATTCTTTTCCACGGGTGCGGATGCTGGTTTTACATTTTCTGAAATTTCTATGTTCTGGAAACTTGCAAAAAAGGCAAAAGTGGAAGAGCCGTTGGATTTGTATGTTTCTTTTCCCGCGCTTAATAAAGCAATCACGCAGTTTTTGACAGACGCAAAGAGTTCTGGAAAAGAATATGACCCGAACGTGCAGGCTTTTTTGAGCAAACTATACAAATACCGCACAAAAATCAATATTGAGCATGATAATAAAAAGGGCATGGATTCAACGCGGTATTTGGTAAAAGGGCAGCGGCTTAGAATCATTCTTCCCAAGCAAGGTGTTTTTGTTTCTGAAGTATTGGATAACCATCGGTATATTGTCTGTCGGCTTCCCACTCAGCAGAACAAACTGATTAACATTAAGGCGGACGCATGGCTTCATAAAAAAATCAGCGTGTACTTTTGGCGCAAAGGCGATGCCGGATATGTATTTGATACTTTGGTTCCAGAGACGGGCATTCATAACGGAACTCCGGCAATCTATCTGAACCATACTAACAAATTGCTGCGTACTCAAAAACGTCGGTCAGTTCGTGCGCCCTGCAATATAGTTGCCGCATTATATTTTATGACTGACGATATCATGGATTTTGTTGCGGAATCGACTCCCGGATATAAATGTCTGCTGGAGGATATTTCTGAAGATGGCGCGCTGATTCGTGTTGGCGGCTTGGGAAGAAATAACGTAAAGATAAAGATACAGTTTACCTTGGGCGATAAAGTCATTATTATGTATGGTATCGTTCGTGCGGTTGAATATAACAAAACGCATAATCAGTCACGGTTGCATTTTGAATGCGTGAATATTACGGATGATATGCGCAATGCGGTGCTCACGTTTGTGTACGATATTCTTCCGCAAGAAGAAAAGGAAGTGCTTGCCGCGCTTTCAGCAACCGAAGAGGATGCCGCCCTGGATGAGACTGCGCCACAAGAACAAAAAGTGACGCTGGCAGATGCGGACAAAAATCCGACTGCCCCACAGATTGCGATGACGATGCCAAAGATTAGCTCGCAAATCGATATAGACAGTTTGGCAGAGCTTGAGGTGGTTGGTGACGAGTTGGAGGAAGACTCGGAGGAATAAGTGCGCCGACTGAAATATTTCGGCGAAAAAGAGGCAAATATGAAACGACTTATATCAGCACTTTTTATCGGGATGATGGTGACGACTCTTTTTGCGCAGTTGGCGACGGAGTCTCAGCGTAAATTCATTAAGGGAAATATAGCTGACAAGACGGCTGCTATTCGTGAGGCGAGTGGTGATGAAGTGCTTGCTCAGGCAGGCTTGGATTTTGCCATCGGGAACAGACAACTTTTAGGTGTTGACCGTGATTTGTCTGCGCTGGCTGTCGCCTCCATCTTGTCATTGCCCATGAACGATTCTTCTCAAAAGGCGAGCGATGCGCTTGCAGAAAAACTGGTGCAAGCGTTTAATTTATTTGAGGATGAGACTGTAAAAATCGCTGTTTTGGATAAGATGGTCACCGCTACCTATATTTCTCCAAAATCAGTTGCGCTGGTGAACGGTTATCTTGCTTCCGCACGGAGCCAGAATGCCACGACAAGGGCGGCTATCAATGCGGCCGGAAAAATTGGAAACAGCAAGACGTTTGAGATTATTTATGACGCTTGGAGAACTGACCGTTGGAATCAGTTTAAATCAGAGACAGACGATGCCCTTATCGCACTTTCTGCGGCTTCTCTTGCGGATGCAGTAAAGGCGATTTCTTTGGCAAGTTTGTCAGAAACATACGCATTTTTTACGCTCTTAACAAAAACTGAAAAAAATTCACAGAATTTTAAGGCAGAAATCGCCGAAAATGCACTTTCTAAGGCTATATATAATACGGAGGATCTTTCAGGTCGAATGGAAGAAACCGTCAGCCTGCAGCTTGATGCAATGAAGGTGATTTCCGATAACCATTGGGTTCGGGCATCTCCGCTGGTCATCAGATATTTTTCTCTCGCACGGGAAGAATACGAGGCTAACGTGCTTGCTCAAGATAAGTTTGTGTCTGTAATAAACAGCATGGCACAACTTACTTCTTCAGGAACGGCACAGACGCTTTCAAACTATCTGGCAGATCTTAACAGGAAAGCTGAGAAAAGCAATTATCCTGCCAAGCCGGTTGTGCTTGCCGTAATCAATGGTTTAGGAGCGCTGGGCGACAAAACTGCCTTTGACAATCTGCTGTACGTCACTTATCTGACATATCCACAAGATGTCGTTTCGGCGGCGAGGGAAGCCCTTGCAAAACTTAAATGGTAAAACTGCCAAATCCTCTGGTGATGGCGGCCACTTTGTGTGCGATTGCCGTCTATTCGGGAATGGTTAGGGTGCAAAGCCGCACGCCGTTTTATTCGCTTTTTTCAGAGCGTGAGATTCGTCTGCTTACGGGCACGGTGTCTTCAAATCCTACAAAAACAAACGCTTTCAGCGGCTCATATCGCATGGATTTTTCAGTGGAAAGCGTGACTACAGCTCACGATGCTCGTTCTTCTGCGGCGGGCATAGTGTCCGTATACATTCCTTCTGACGTGGTGGAATCTCTCTATCCCGGAAAACTCTACACGCCGTCCCGTTCGCAAAGTGGCATTTTGATTGATACAGGAAGTCGTCTTTCTCTTTCAGTTACGAATGGAATTAAACCACATGAATATCTTGTGAACAGCGTAAAAAGTTTGGGCTGGGGAAGCGGATTTTATTCCCGGCTTTGTCATTTCCGCGCGCTCTGCCGATTGCAGTTCCGAAGGCTCATGTTTGCATGGGGCAAGGCAGGCGGTCTTTTGCTTGCGCTTTTGAGCGGCTCACGTGAATATACTGAAGGTATTGTGTCTGATTCGTTCAGAAATGCAGGTCTTTCTCATATTCTCGCGCTTTCGGGAATGCATCTTTCGCTTTTTTCAGGGCTCGCATTGTTTTTGGGAAAAAAGGCCGCCACACGCACAATAGCGGACGGATTACAGTTAGGCGCGATTTTGTTTTTCGTGTGGTTTGCAGGTCTTTCGCCATCGTTGTTTCGTGCGATGCTGTGCGCGCTTGTTCTTTTTGCAAGCTCCATATTACGCATGAATCGTCCGGCGGGCGTAACAGTGCTTTCTGTGAGCTTTTTGATGCATCTGGTGATTTTTCCTGACCACTTGCAGACAGCCGCATTTATGCTGTCCTACGGTGCGCTGGCGGGCATTTTGATAGTGAGCGTAGCAGTAAAACGACTTTTTTCACGACGGTTCTTGCCACGTCTTACCTCCGCGCTTTCTGATTCTGCCGCCGCACAATTGTTTACCGCACCGGTTACGCTTCGTCTGTTCGGAAAACTTATGCCCGTGGGAATCGTTGCTTCTGTGCTCGTCTCACCGCTGGTAGTGTATTTTTTGTACGCGGGTCTTTTGGGAATTGTTTTGTGCCTCGCAGTCCCTTTCCTTTCACCCGCAATTGGTGGTATACTGAATCGGTTTTATGAACTGATAAAAACGATTTCTGTTTTTTTCGCACAGTTTCCAGCCCTCGCCATATAATCTGTGGAATCTGTGGATGCATAAGGAGACATGATTGAATCATCCAGACTATAATTCGCCGACCGCGTTAAAAGACTTCCTCGACCAAAACGGACTAGCCATGCAGAAGAAATTCGGACAGAATTTTCTTGTGAACGAGCAGGCGCGCAAGGCAATTGTGGACGGACTCGATGTGCATGAGGGAACAACGGTTTGGGAAGTAGGGCCTGGATTGGGTGCCATGACCGACGAACTGTTGCGCCGTGGTGTTAAATTGACTGCGTTTGAAATTGACTACGGTTTTGCCCGCTTGATTTCACAGTTTTTTGCTGATTATGCTGAAAAAGGGAATTTTTCGCTTGTAGAAGGTGATGTGCTCAAAACTTGGCAGAAGGTAGCGGAGCAGGGCATTCCCGACCGTTTTTTTGGCAATCTTCCGTACAATATTGCCGCTACGATTATTGGTGACACGATAAACGCGGGCATTCGATTTGAAAAATGTGTGTTCACGATTCAAAAGGAAGTCGGTCAGCGCATGACGGCAAAATCAGGTTCTGATGATTACTCATCTTTTTCGGTGCTCTGTCAATGGGCGTACGATGTAAAAACAGTGCTTGATTTGGCTGGCGGAAATTTTTGGCCAAAGCCGAATGTGGTAAGCCGCGCAGTGTTGATGACAAAAAAAGCTGATTTCCCCCGCTGTAAAAATCCTCAGGGCTTTATGCGATTGATTCGTGCGTTATTTGCTTCTCGCAGAAAGACCGTGCGCAACAATTTGCTTCCGTTCGTACAAAATGGCTCACAGGCAGATGTCGCATTAGAACAGGCTGGTATCGCACCAACTGAGCGCGCGGAAAATCTTTCCGTAGATAAACTACTTGCATTGAGTGATGCGGTGGAATCTGCTATACTGGACGGTAGGAAAAAATAATGTCAGTTGCTGAAAATCTTTCGCAAGTCAATGCCTCAATCCGTAGCGCGGAAGCCGCGGTAAACCGTGCGCCAGATAGTGTCCGTCTTGTCGCCGTGAGCAAATTTCATCCTGCGGAAGCGGTCATTGAAGCGATTGATGCAGGTCAGACACTTTTTGGAGAGAATCGGGTGCAGGAGGCATTCGCAAAGTTTTCGGATATCGCTTCCCGTGGGTATCATTTTGACCTGCACATTATTGGCACCCTCCAACGAAACAAAGTTCGTGATGCCGTAAAAATCGCCTCTTGTATTGAATCTGTTGACCGCATTGTAGTTCTCGACGAGATTGAAAAACAATGCGCCAAAATCAATAAAACAATCGATGTGTTTCTGGAAGTCCACACGGGAGAAGAGACAAAGGCTGGTTTTGCCGATTCAACGGAACTTGAAAAAGCGGTTTCTCTTTGTGCGCAAGGCTCATATCCGCATATTGTCCTCAAAGGTCTCATGACCATGGCGCCGAACACAGACGACACCGAACAGATTAGAAATTCTTTCCGAACATTACGCACGTTACGTGATACATTTTCTGAAAAATATGCGATTGCGCTCCCGGAACTTTCCATGGGCATGAGCGGTGACTATCCGATTGCCATTGCAGAAGGTGCAACCATTGTCCGTGTAGGAACGGCAATTTTTGGAGCGCGACAATGAAAAAACTGATTGCGACTCTTCTTGCATTCATTTTTTTCATTTCTCCTCTCATTGCGGAAGATACTACCTACAAGGATGTCAATTTTCCGCAGTGGGCAAAAGATTTACGCCGCACTGAAATTATTACCTTTGGTTCGCTCCCATTTGTAACGCTCTGGACGACAGTTGGCTATTCACTTGCGGTTAAAGGTGAATTTCATAGCCCGTTGGATAAAAGTTCCTCTGGTTTTGATACTGATGACCAAAAGGCGATTATCGGCATTGCGGCGGCAACGAGTTTGGGATTGGGACTGCTTGACTTGGGCATTACGCTCATCAGCCGACGCATAAAAGCAAGAAAAAACCGCAAACAGCGTCCCGATGAAGTGGTGATAATACCTTTAAGCCAGGAAATGAAAGAATGGCGCGAGCGGGGAGAAAATGGCGAACCGATGCCGCCCGAAATGCAGATTCCTCAAGAATATCTTCAAGGTGGTCTTGAAAGTGCCGTTTTTTAGTGCAAAAGTTCCGTCGGATTTTTCAGGTAAAGTGCGGCTTGATGCATATATTGCTTCGCTTCCGAATGGCATGAACCGCTCAAAACTCAAAAGTGGTGTTATCGAAATCTTGCTCAATGGTCTTCGCTCAAAGCTTTCGGCAAAAGTAGGTGCCGGCGACCAGATTGATATTGAATGGGAAGACAATATTCCTACGGATATCACACCTGAAAATATTCCTTTGGATATTATTTATGAAGATGATAACGTAACTGTTGTCAACAAAAAACAGGGCATGGTAACGCATCCTGCCTCCGGTAATTGGACGGGAACCCTTGTTAATGCGCTGCTATACCATTGGGGACGCGCTTCAATTCCTCAGGCAACGGATGTTCCTCCTGCAAAAATGCTGGAGCAGCGCAGACCTGGCATTGTGCACCGTCTTGACAAAGATACTTCCGGCGTGATTATCACCGCGAAAAATCGAGATGCAGAGGAGTGGCTTCAAACTCAGTTTAAGGAAAGAAGGCTGGGAAAAATCTACATCGCCATTGTTACCGGGCGACCTCCGCACGCAAAGGGTGAAATCAAGACGCAAATTATCCGCGACCCAAAAGACAGAAAACGCTTTAAGGCAGTGACTGATACGGAAAATGGAAAATTTGCCGACACCCTCTATAAATTGATTGCGACATATGGACCGTATTCTTTAGTCGCGCTCAAATTAAAAACGGGGCGCACTCATCAGATTCGCGTTCATCTCAAATACCTTGGATGCCCCATTTTAGGCGACCCATTGTATGGGCGAAAAACAACGGGAACGATTTTTGAGGGGGCTACGCTCATGCTCCATGCTTTTATGCTAAAGATTCGTTTGCCGAAAGAAAAAAAATACAAAACTTTTAAGGCAGCCACGCCCCTTCGATTTAAAAAGGTGTTGAGAACATTGCATAAAAACTATCCCAAAACACTTCCAGAGGCTGGAAAATGAGCGCACTGTCTGTTTCCGTTCTGCATGAGCCGACTGCCGCTGAGCCATTTTTAGTGCTTGATAAGCCATCTGGTTTACCGTCGGCTCCATTACATGAAGGCGATGATTCTGCGCTCACACAGGCTCTTTCCCTTTTTCCGGATATTGCATCGGTGAGTGGACGAAAAACAGTGGAAAGAGGATTGGTTCATCGTATCGACACAGCTACCAGAGGGTGTGTCCTGATTGCTTCGACGCAGGAATCATATGATTTTTTTCTTCAAATGCAGGCAGAAGGGGGCTTTATCAAAAATTATGAGGCAAAAGTCGATACGCTCTCTTCGGCGGAAATAGAAAAAATGATGTCAGATGGCTTTCCTTCACCTCCTATGGACTATAGTGCGCTTGCAGTCGGAAAAACAATTACTGTCGAAAGTAGGTTCAGGGGGTACGGAAGCCGGGGCGCATCGGTTCGACCTGTCACCGAAAATGCATGTCGTGCCGCGTTAAAAAAAAGTTCGCCAGTTCTCTACCGTACAACAATTACTTTGCAAGATAAAAACACCGCCCTTTGCCGTATAAGCGCAGGGTATCGGCATCAAGTGCGATGTCACTTAGCATGGCTTGGGCTCCCTGTTAAAAATGACTCGCTTTATAATCCATTGTGTCAAGGAAACGCAGATGAATTGCTTGCATTTACCGCCGTTTCATTGGAATTTTTCAATCCCCTTGACAAGCGGGCGATACGTATCAGTTTATAAACTCTCTGGAAAACAGTGTAATACAAAGAAACCGACCATATAAGGTCGGTTTTGCTGCCCGGAACAAGACTTGAACTTGCACACCCGTGAAGGCTCTAGTACCTGAAACTAGCGTGTCTACCAATTCCACCATCCGGGCAAGTGAAATTATGCTATCAAATCTGGGTGTTTGTGTCAAGTGCTCAACGGCCAAAATAGTGCATAATGAAGAATAATAAACCAATGAGGATGAGCCCCGTAAGAATGTACATCCAAAAGGGGAGTGTCTCGTCAGTTGAGCCACCATTAAATGCAGATGATTTTGAACGTATTGCTGATTTGAAGCGATTTTTTGTTTTTCGTGAGACTTTCTCATCTTTATTGTTTTCAGTCTCATTGCTGTTCCCGTCTACAGTGTATCCGCATTTCGGGCATCCGTTCTTAAATGTATCAGGCGTTCCCGTGGCACCACAATTGGGGCAGCGGACAGAGGAGAAAAATCTTCCACATTTTTTGCAGAGGCGCGCATTCCGAGGAACTTCCGCTCCACAACTTTCGCAGAAAAACTTTGCGCTTGGATTACTCATCTTTGTTTATCGAGATAAGATACTGCTCGCCTGTCGAAATGACCGTTGCGCTTGCAGCCTCAATACCATGCTCCGTTTTTATGCTGATTAGCGGAATCTTTGTTCCGTTGGTGAAGTTTTTTGTGAATTTCGGAATATCCGGGGTAAACTCCAGCGTTCGGTTGTTGTAGTTTCTAGCCGTACCTGAAATTAGTGCGCCTGTCTCAGGATTAGAAATCAAAACGGAGCAGGCAATAGAGCGCATAATGTTCAGTTTTTCCACCATATGCTGCAAGTTATCCATGTCAGTGGTGAATTTTTCATCAACATCAGAGCGTTGTGTGGTGTTCTGAGTCAAAATATCCTGCACATTTGCGTCTCGTTCCGAAGCGGACATACCAGTTGGTTCTTCAAAGTCTTCAATGAATGCTTCTTCGGGTGCTTCCGGCTCATCAGCATTTTCGTTTGAAAGCCATTCCAGCTGTTTATCCATAATCTGATTTTGGCTCAGAATATCCTGCATTGAAGTTGCAATTTCGTTTGCCTCTTCTCCAGTTGGATCCGTGATGATATCAAGTTCATCAGTATCAGGATGCTCTTCTGGTTCGTCCGCATTTTCTTCCGCAAGCCAGTCAAGTTTTGTGTCCATATGCAGGTTCTGCTGAAGAATTGCATCGACCGTAGGAAGCGAATCTTCCTCCAAGTCGGTTTCGTTTGCAGTCGTTGTCTCTTCTTCTGTGCTTAATGAATCTCCGTCAACGATGCCATTTTGTGTGAGCACTTGGTTGCGCTGCTGAACTTCGTCTACTTCGCGTTGGGTTACCGTAACGGGATGCTCTGGGTCTTGCTCAATATACTGTGCGCTTTCCGCTACTTTTTGAACCTTCTGTTTGACGGAGTTATGCATTTCCTTTTGCTTTTCACGTTCGCCTTCAATCGCTTTTCGTGCGTTCAGAAGTTCTTCCAGTGAAATCTGTATGGGTTTTTCTTCGGGCTCTGCAATCTTTTCCTCGGTTGTAACTGTTTCTTCATCTGACGATTCCGCAGCGTCTTCTTGTGCCAGTTTTGCTAAAGACTCAGAGAGAGGAATGAAATTTGCGCCAGGCTCCTCGTCCATAAAAGCCACGGATTCAGCAAGCGATTCGTCCGATGTATTCTCAGTCTCTTCTGCCAGCCCCATTTTTGCCAAAGACTCAGAGAGAGGAATGAAATTTGCGCCAGGCTCCTCGTCCATAAAAGCCACAGATTCAGAGAGTGATTCTTCTGATTCGATTGAATCTGTGTCTTCTGGAACAGATTCTTCGGCAATTGTTTCTGATGCAGTCTCTGCGACAGTTGCATCTGAGTCCGCAAGCGTTTGTTCCGGTCCAACAGGTTTCGTATGTTCAAGGGCTTTTAATTCATCCATTGAGATTGCGATAGGGTTGAAATTCGGTTCTGGCTCAGGTTCCAGTTCATCGCTAAAACCTGCTCCATTTTCTGCTTCAATTTCGTCCCACAAGTCCATCGGGGACTTTCCGATATCACCAGCGTCTTCGCGTCTGCCTTTAACATCGCCAAAATCGTATGTCTTTTCGCCACCACTTTTTGCTTCTTCCTCGGTTTTGATTTCAGGAATTTCGGCAAAGCGATTAAATGACTGATTTTGTTTGAGGATATCGTCAATTGAAATTGCGACAGCCTTTTCTTCTTTTTCTTTATCTTGTACGGAGAAAGCATCTGATACGGATTGCTCGTCCAGCGGTGCAATTTCTGCAACATCTTCAAGGCGGTCATCAGATTCTTCCAGCTCTTCGTCAGTAACGGCTGCGGCTTCGATAGGAGACGATGCGCGCTTGACTTCGTTTTCAATTTCCAGCCCGATTTTCTCAAGGCTCACGCCGGGATGTGATACTTCTTCGTTTACAAATTCCTCCAGCATCTTTTCATCATGAGCATGAGCTTCTGCAAAGTCGTCAGGAATTTCAATCGGTTTCAATTCCGGAGGTGCATCAGTTAAGTCGCCGGAGAAAATATCATTTTTCTGTGAAAGAATGGTACGCAGTTCGTCAAGACCGTCTACATTAACCGACTTAAAATAGCCACGCACATGCAATGCCGCAGCCTTGTCCTGGTCTTCCTGACTGAATTCTCCGCCTGTGTACAGAATAACTTGGGGCGTATAGCTTCCCATGGGAACTGTAGCATACTGGGCAAGCGTTTTCCAGTGACGGGGGTATTCTTTTGTGCTGATGACAATCAGATGCGGAGATATTTCCTCAATGTTGTCCAACGCTTTTAAGAGCGCATGATACGTGATGATATCATATCCCGCTGTTTTGAGTACCGTACTTACATTGTCAATCACCAGATTATTATCTGCTACCAATAATGCTTTCATCTATTCTCCTGACAGCAGCTTGTTTGCTGTCCAACTTCGTGCTTGTGCGAATACTGCTTATTCAGTACCAAGGTTCGTGACGTTATAGTCATAAATCTGCCAAATGCCATCACGCTGGCGTACTTTGTACACATAGCGTTTCCGTTCGCGATAGGTGGGATATTTGAACCATTCAAGCACGCTCACCGTACCGTCAATCTGTGAATATGATGTGTTTTCGATGAAGAATTTTTCTGGCACAGCGACAACATCATGGTCAATTCTGTTCTGCATCAAGTCAGATTTATAGCTTTCCAAAAGACGTGCGCGTTCATCTGCGCTTGCCGCCCGGTAACGACGTTCAGTGTCCGCATTACGCAGCATCATCTGCTCCAAATCCATGTACAGGAAATACTGGTCCCACAAAGATTTTTGGCGGGCGATAATCGTCTGTTCCACCACCTTGTCCGGGGAAATCGCTTCCGGCTTGAGCAATGACGCGCTCTTGCTTTCTACAGGCAGCACGGTTGATGAGGCGGCGAGGGGAGCGGGACGGATGTCGAGGCTCAGACGGTTTGATGTGATTGCCGTCTGGCGTGATTTGTACAATTCCGGGTAAAAGCTCAGCTCCAGATAATACATGGACGGCTCGTCAAAGTTGATATAATTTTTTGCGTTTTCAATGAAAGAGTACTCTTCGCCTGCTTCCAGCGCAATTTCACGGAAGTAGACAGTCTGGTTTGTAGAGCGTTTGACCACCAGCTTTTCGGTTTTGGGCAATGTGCTGTTTTTTATCGTGTAAGCGGTAAAGTCCATGCTGAACATGCGGTCATCAGCCAGCTTAAAGCGCAATGTCTCTGTTCCTCTGTTGACCACAGAAATATGCACGAAAATCGGATTGTCATCGGTGCTTCCGGGATAGTACATCGTGCGGTCATAAAATTTAATCACAACAGATGCTTTTGAAAAGTCTTGCGCAGTTTGAGCGGCTACGCTATGTGCAAAGAGTGCGAAAATCGTTATAATTGCAAAAAGAGTACGTTTCAAAACAGTTTCTCCAAGCGGAAGTAATGCCTCCGCTACACTTTATTTTTCGGTAAAAGAAGTACATGAACTCATTAATTTCAGAGACTTTGCAAAAATCACTTTCCCGTTGGACTGAATTTCAGAGAGCCGCAAAATCAATTGCGAATACATCTGGTTCCGTCCGCGCAGAAATTGAAGGGCTGCAAGGTGCCGCAACAAGTTTTTTTATCTCCGCATACTTGGAAGCAAGCAGGGACGCATGTATTTCTTCCTTACAGTATACCACAACTGGACGATACTCGCAAGGACAGAATGCAGGAAAATCGTCTGCAAGTTCACTTGATTGTGTTGTCGTGGTTCCTAATGAAAAAGATGCCGCAGACTTGCTCACGGACTTGCACACCGTGTTTGAAGACCGTGTGGAGACCTATCTGCTTCCGTGGTGGGGATTGGTTCCGTATCGGAGCGCGGCAATTGGCTCAGCGGTGTTCGGCTCTCGTTCCGGGGTGCTCGCAAAACTTGCCTTAAAGCGACAAAGTCTTTCCCGTCAGACTAAGCCGCGTATATTTATCGTCACACAGCGTGGTTTGCAGTCTCCCGTTCCTGCGCCGGATTATGTGCGTTCGCTTGTGTTCAGCGTGTTTAAGGGCGAGGAGATTGACCCCACTGAGCTTGCCGAAAAACTTACCTCGCTCGGTTACATTCGCGTTCCAAAAACGACTGTCCATGGTGAATTTACATTGCGTGGCGAAGTCCTGGATATTTTTACGCCGGGAGAGACGCTTGCGACGCGCATTGTGTTTGATTTTGACGAGATTGAGCAGATAAAATCTTTTGACCCTGAGACTCAGTCTACGGTAGCTCCTTTGGATAATCTGTTGATTTATCCGATGAAAGAAGTGATTTGGACGGATGATTTTGTCGCAAAACTGGAATCCTATCTTTCAAAACTGGAGTCAGGTGATGATGACACGCCGCCGTTGGTGCTTACTGAAGCGGCAAAAAAAGCCAAAGAAAAACTGCTGGACGAATTGCGTTTGAACCGTGAAAGTGAAGGGGAAGAGTTGTTCTATCCGGCGCTTTGGGAAAAACGGTATTCCGTGCTGGATTATCTCCCGGAAGAAACGACCGTTCTTTTTTGTGACTACGACAGGCTTTCAAACGCGCAGGAGAGCTTTAACCGTGAATACACAGGCATGTTCAGAAAAGCGCGACAAGAATCCCCTGTTTTGCCGCCTTCCGACATGCTCATTTCCTTTGACGACGTTTCGGAAAGTCACTTAAGATGTATACTTTTTCGTACATTGCATACGCAGGTTTCAGAGAAATCTGATGCTGACCAGAAATATGACATCACTTGTGACGCGCCGCGGAGCTTTTTTGGCAATATCAACTACCTTAAAGAGCAGATTACCGCATTGCAGGCGGACGAATGGAAAATCGTTATTTATGCGGACAATGAGAATCAGTCCCTGCGTATCAAAGAAATTCTCCGTGACTTTATCGGTGATGACACGGAGGGTGTAAAGGCTGCCGCTTCCAAGGGAAAAGTCTTTTATCCGCTTACGATTCTTCCGCAGGCGATTTCCGGCGGCTTTGGCATTCCAGATTGCAAGACGGTTTTTATTCAGGAAAACGAGATTTTTGGACGCAGAAAACATGTTCCCAAGAGTCTGCAAAAAGGCGTAAAATCCGCTGTCATCGACACATTTGTTGACCTTGCGCCCGGTGATTATGTCGTTCACGTAAATTATGGCATTGGTCTATTTAAAGGCATTCAGCGCGTAAAAGCGGGCGGAAATGAGCGTGATTATATCAAACTTGAATACGCTGACGAAGAGTTTGCCTTTGTGCCGATTGAACAGGTCAATTTGGTGCAGCGGTATATCGGAAACGAAGGCGAGGCGCCGCACATTGATAAAATCGGCTCAAAATCATGGGAAAATCGTAAGAACCGCGTCAAAAAAGCTGTCGAAGACTTGGCGCAAAAATTGATTGACTTGTACAGCCGACGAAAAGCCAGCCGCGGTTTTCCGTTTCCAAAAGACACCGAATGGCAGACTGCGTTTGAGGCGGCGTTTCCGTATGAGGACACCAAAGACCAGTATACCGTCACACAAGAAGTCAAATCTGACATGGAAAAGCCTGTTCCAATGGACCGCCTTGTTTGTGGTGATGTCGGCTACGGAAAAACAGAGATTGCCATGCGCGCGGCTTTTAAGGCCGTCATGGGCGGAAAACAGGTCGCATTCCTCGCGCCCACAACGATTTTGGCTGAACAACATTATGAGACGTGTGTTGAGCGATTCGCAAATTTCCCCGTAAAAATTGCGCAGATGAGCCGTTTTGTGCCTCCTTCAGAACAGAAAAAAATCATCGCGCGGCTTGCACAGGGCGACGTGGACATTTTGGTCGGTACGCATCGAATTATTCAAAAAGACGTGATTTTCCGCGACTTGGGACTGATGATTATCGATGAGGAACAGCGTTTTGGCGTAAAAGACAAGGAAAAACTCAAGACGCTCAAGACGAACATCGACAGCCTTGCCATGAGCGCAACACCGATTCCGCGTACATTGCACATGAGTTTGCTTAAAATCCGCGATATGTCGCTTCTCACCACGCCGCCTCAGAACCGTCAGCCAATTGAGACGGTAATCGACGAATACAAAGAAGAACGTGTCGCAGAGGCAATCCGCCGTGAAGTGGAGCGGGGCGGACAGGTTTTCTATCTGCATAACCGCGTGGAAAGTCTGGATGAAGTGCGGCGGAAACTGGAACGGATTTTGCCTGAAATGTTGATTGATGTTGCTCACGGTCAGATGACAAGTGACGAGCTTGACGATATTTTCCGCCGCTTTAAGATGGGTGGTTTCCATGTGCTTGTTGCGACCACAATCATTGAAAACGGAATCGATATCCCCAACGTGAACACGATTATCATTGACCGCGCGGATATGTACGGCGTAAGTCAATTGTACCAGTTGCGGGGGCGGGTAGGGCGAAGCGATAGAAAAGCCTATGCCTATCTTTTGTACCCGGAGAACAAAGTTTTGAGCGAAGTGGCGATGAAGCGTCTGCAGGTTATTTCTGATTTTACGGAGTTGGGAAGCGGCTTTAAAATCGCGATGAAAGACATGGAAATCCGCGGGGCTGGAAATCTTCTCGGACGTGACCAAAGCGGCGACGTGTATTCGGTTGGCTTTGATTTGTATCTGCGTCTTTTGAATGAAGCTGTGGAACGCCTTACGCAAGCGGAAAACTACAAGGAACAAAGCGAAGTTCTTATGGAGCTGGAATACACCGGCTTTATCCCCGATACCTATGTGCAGAATCCGCAGACCAAAATGGAAATCTACAAAAAAGTCGCGTCCGTTCAGACAAAAGACGAGCTAGAAAGCATGTTCCTTGAGTTGGAAGACCGTTTTGGTCCGATTCCCGATGAAGTGTACAGTTTGCTCAGCCTTGCAGAAGTCCGCGTTATCGCCAAAAAACTGTACATCAGCACGCTCAAAGAACGTCAGGGTGTCATTCAAATTGAATTCAGCAAGGTCAGCGACATTTCCGTGGACAAAGTGCTCCGTCTCATCAAAGAAAGCAATGGCCGTGTCCGCTTAGACCCAACCAAACCGAACATGATTCTGCTTTCCACCGGAAAAATCGGTCTGAAAGAGAAGAGCGAATTTATCCGGGAACAACTGGAAAAGTTGGAGTAGGCGAAAGGTTTAACAGGATGCACAAGAATAAAAAAATGCGCGAGGATTAGAAAATATCCCCACGCATTCTTTTGATTCTAATGAATCCTTATGAATTACCGATTACAGCGGAAAGCGATATGTTGCTCCCAAACTGAACATCAGCAAAATTGGTTTACTCAGCGTCACATTGTATGTTGAGAAGGAATAATCTTTTTCAAAGTATTTTACCCATGTCGCTCCGCCTGTGATTGCTAAGTTTTCAATCGGACGAACTTCAACGCCTGCACCGACTTGGAATGAGTCCAAAACAGGATTAAATACATTGTTTGCAGATGTCGTTACACCTTGTTTTCCATATGCAACGCCCATGCTTGCTGTTATCATCTTTGTGATGTCATAGTCTCCGCCCAAAGCGATTTCAAAAGAAGGATCAAAGTCATTGTCTGTTTGGCTCAACACGGAGTTCATTGTTGCGAGATTGTTAAAGTAAAAATTGAAACTCGTGCTTATGTACAGTGGATCCAAGACCTGGTAACCGACACCAGCATTCAGTACCGGTGACAAGTCTGTGCGAAATGTTTTTCCTTCAGTAATACCGAATCCAGCGGCAATGGCAGCATTTTTCAAATCTTTGACTTCATAATTCATCTTTGAGCGCCATGCAAACTGAGCCGAAACATCGAGTTTATCAATTGGTTTTGCATGTACACCGAATACACCGCTGATACCGATTGCGCTTGCGTTGTAACCAGCGGTCTGTGTTCCAGGCATAGCAAGTTCAAGTTCCTGTGTACCATAGGTCAAACGGAATGCACATGCCAATGCGATAAAATCTGCGGGTGCAAAAGCGCCACCAACTTGCCATCCATAGGTAATTGAAGTTACTGTAAGAGAATGATTGTTCATAAGTGCCTTTAGGGTTTTCGCTTGCGTAGGATCAGTTGAAGTTTGTGCTCTTCCCAAAAAGCCGAGAGATGTTGCTGAAGTGCCTTCTGAGTATTCAAGCTTACCGCCACCCGCATAGATACCAAAATTTGCGAATGCAGCCCATTTGTCATGCTTAAATACAATGTCTGCGTTAGGGTAGAGGTAAACGAACGTCTCATCGTTGTAGCTCTTTCCGTCCAGCACACCTGTCAGTCGGAAATCGTTAAATGTGTTCTTGTATTCCTTAATGATGAATTGATTTCCTGCTTCAATGTACAAACCGTCTTTCATAAAAGCCGTTCCCGCAATATTGTAAAATGCAGCCTCTGGACGCTTGTGTTCCGTGTTTCGGCTCGGATTGCGTAAATAACCCGTGCTCATATTAGTCTTGTTTTCAATTCCACCCGCAAATACAAATCCAGCGCACAGCAAAGAAAGACCTGTAGCAAGAATCTTTTTCATAAAAGAACTCCTTATAAAAACTTTAAGATTATTTTAGACATTTTTATGAAAAATGTCATAATGACATAATATAGATTTTTGTCAAATATGTCTAGTACCATGAAAAATGGAATGCTATAAAAAGGGTATTGAAATACAATGTGCGGAAAAAGAAGCGTTAGTCCGTATATATTGGTAGACAGAATACACATTATAGGAAGTGGGATATAGGGCGAAAAAATGCCATTAAGGGGCGTTACTGCGCAACAAACGTGTTATTCACCAGTTGTTTTAGGTGAAAACTTTTCTTCTCTTTGTCGAATCAATTCTGCATTGATTGAGGCGATGCGTTTGTACAGCTCAAAGAACGGAATTGCTTCCTGTGTGGCAACTAAGTCTTCTGGGTGTAAGATTTGTTTTTTGTATTCTGCGTTTACGGTGTACAGATTGCCGGTGCCTGTTTGTTTTGCGGTTTCCAGTGTTTTGTTGTATGTGGCGTTCATCTCCGCGGTCCAGCCGATGATGTCTGGTTTAGCGAGTGTCTGGAGTTTTTTGATTGAGGCGAATTCGTATGTTTTTTTTCCAAAGAATTCTTCCAGGGCGTTACGGAATGGGCGGTCTTGTTTGAAAACAAGTTTTGCGGTGAGGACACTTTGAGATTCCGGAACAGATTCGGAATTTTGGGGTGTAGAATGTTGAACAGCGCTGAAACGACCGTTTCCCATCAAAAAGTGGCGCAACTCATCGTTTTTCAGCCCAAAGCCGTCAAAAGTGCACAAAGAATCGTCATTTACAAACGGTTTTGCAAGGTCTGAGGCAAAAAAATCGCTCACTCGCCTACTTTCTTCGCCAAAAAAATGATATTCGTAGATGTTTCCCCATAAACCTGAACTGAGCGATTCGCGGCGGCGCTGGTTTGTCACCGGAAAAATGTAACAACGAGTGATTTTTATGCCTCTAACAAGGTTTTTGTTCAGTTTTTCCATGAAATTTTGCTCAGAAACCGGGTCATACAGCACTGTGGACGCAATTTCGTCGCAAGATTTAACGCCGAGCGACAATGTTGAAGCAAATTCGAGTCTCGGAAGCGGATTGAAGCCGCTTGTGTAGATAATTGGCAGGTCAGATTTTAAAATTGCGCGATTAAACATCTCAATTTGACCCAAATGTGAGATAAATTCGCCGCCGCTTAGCTTTGTAAATGAGAAAATCGCGCGATACATGACCGGAATATTGCAAATCTGATGAACGGTCGTTTGTTTGCTGATCAAATCGTTTTGGCTTTGTGCAGTTTTGTATACAGTCTGACAAGAATTGTTTGCATTTTTTAGGTCATCAGGCTTGTTTCTGCATGAAACTTTGTTGTTACAAATGCCGCAACGATGGTCGCAATTAGGAGCGCATTTTGGTGTCAGCGTCTCTTCTTCATTTTTCTGCCATTCTTTGAGGTAAAAGTTTTTTGCAGGGCCGAGCGAAACTGAATCCCATGGCAATTCCTCATCTTTGGCTCGTTCTCGTAAAATTTCCGCTTTTACGTCATAATCTGCTTCTGAAAATGCTTCTTCCCACAGCGGAAGATTGTTTCGGAGATGGTCTTCCCATGCGTCAAGTCGGCATCCTTTTTTGTATGCGTTGTAGATGATTTTGCTTGTCCGTTTGTCTCCGCGTGAAAGCAACCCTTCAAGATAGCTTGTTGAGACATCATGTGTGCTTACACGGAAACGACCACGTGGCAGATGCTCTCGGATATATGTGAGCTTACGTTCTGATTCGTCCGGAGAAATCTGGCGCACCCACTGGTATGGCGTATGTGGCTTTGGAATAAACGTGCCAACATTCACGTTGCATTGAATTCTGGTCTTTTCCTGAATATCCAGCAAAAAATCTACGATAACGCTTTCTTCAGTCTTTTCATCAGTTTCAGGGAATGGAAGCCCCACCATAAAATAGAATTTTGCCTTGTTCCAGCCACGTTTTTTCGCTTCAGTGATGATGTCTACAAGGTGTTGCGCATAGACTTCTTTGTTCAGTCGCAGTTGCCAGGCTTCTTCAGGAGTCTCCACGGCAAAGGTCAGGCCGCTTTTTCTTACTTCAGAAAGCTGCTCCAAAATGGGAAGCGTAAAACTGTTCACTTTGAGCGACGGAAGTTGGAATGAGACATTCTGTGCATGATAGCGTTGATTTAATTCTTCCAAAAGCCCGCCAATGTCCGGATAATCTGCGGACGAAAGTGAGGTGAGCGAGATTTCACGGTAGCCTGCCTCATTTACAAGCCTGTCAATTTCAGCAAAAATGAGTTCTTTTGATTTGATTCGTTGCGGTCGGTAATAAATTCCTGCGTGACAAAAACGGCATCCATTTGGGCAACCGCGCATAATTTCTACGACGCCGTGGTCTTGAACTGGTTTGATGTTTGGAAGTGGCATAAAAGATTCGACTGACGGCACAAGTCCAAAATCTTCTTGAATTGCTCTTCGTGCAACCGTATGACCGTAATCTGCTTCTGTCATCTCTTCTGATCATACGTGCGGATTTTTTTTCAGTTCGCGCAATAGTTCGCTTCTGCTCGCGCCATTTTTTTTGAGCTCAGCAAGATGCTCAATCAAATCGAACATGCCGCCTTCTGCTTCTCCAATGAACACTGCGTCAAAAAAATCGCAGAAAGCCGCTGGATTGGTCGCCCCTACTCCGCCTGCAATTACGATTGGGTCGCTCTCAGCTCGCTCAGTTTTTTGAATCGGTACGCCGCCCAAATCAAGAATATTCAGCACACCAGTAATGCCCAGTTCATAGCCGATAGAAAAGCCAATCATATCCACGGCATTAAGAGGCATTCCTGTTTCAAGCGTATAAAGCGGCACAGATTTTTTCTTTAAAAGCGTTTCAAAATCAGTTTCCACGGCAAAAACGCGCTCGCATCGAACAGATTTTCGTTTGTTCAAGCCGTTGTAGATGATTTTGATTGCTTGATTACTCATGCCAATTGAGTACACGTCGGGAAATGCAATCGCAAAATTAAAAAGGTCATTCCCCTGCCCGTTTTCTTCATGAGGCTTTACAAATGCACCGATTTCACCGCCAATATAGGATGACGGATTTTGTACAGAGCAGAGTTCTGAGCCGAATACTTCCATTGGGTTAATCAGTTTCATATAAACTCGCTAAAGTCGTATCGACGGTAGTTAATACTCATCAGAAGTCCGATACAAATCATCGCTGTCCACAATGAAGAGCCACCGTAACTTAAAAACAGTAATGGAATACCTGTGATAGGCATCATACCCATAACCATGCCCGTGTTGACGACAAAATGGAAAAAGAACATGCCGAGAATACCAGACGCAATGTAATGTCCGTATTCGTTGTTTGTAGCACGAATGATAAAAATACTTCTGAGCAAAATGATAAAGTATAAGCCAAAAACAATTGCACCGCCAATAAAGCCCCATTCTTCAGAAAGAATGCTGAAAATAAAGTCTGTACTTTGCTGAGGAAGAAAACGGTAATGGCTTTGCGTTCCCTGCAAAAATCCTCGTCCCCAAATACCGCCAGAACCAATTGCGATTTTTGACTGAATAATATTCCATCCGGCACCTTGTGCATCCGTGTAAGGGTCAAGGAAGACAATCAGACGTTTGATTTGATAATCTTTAAGTGCGTGTCCACCAAATCGAGAGAATACCAATGCGCCGCAAATGATGACAAAAACGTAAGTAATCCAATAATAATATTTGTGACGGAAAAAGACATATCCAATAATGCCGATGAGTGAAATAGCGGCGGTCGCAAAGATACAAATCAGGCGGAGTTTGTCATTTGTAAAAATGTTGATGATGCGATACGAATGAGATGCGATTTCAGACTGCCAGATTGGAAGCACCGTAAAGACTATCGTGAGCATTCCACCGCCCAAAAGCAAGAGCAGATAATGCAGCGGAACACCTGCCACAAAACACATTACCAAAAAAATTGGTATGTAAACACTCGCCGTACCCATATCCGGCTGAATGAGAATGAGTCCAAGTGGCAAAAGCAGTATGCCTGTTGCGACAACAAAACGCCGTGTGGGTGGATCAGAACGCGAACGTTCCAAATACCATGCAAGAAATAAAATAAAAATAATCTTACAGAATTCAGAAGGTTGCACACCAAATCCGCCAAAACCAATCCAGCTGCGCGCACCATTTACATAGCGCCCAAAAATACGGGTATAAATCAAAATAAACACAAGGAATCCGTAAAGATAAGGCACATAGCGTGTTGTCTTGCGGAAATCCATTGTGGCGGTCGCAAGCATCAGGAACAGCCCTATGCCCGCCCAAACAATCTGTTTAACGTATTCGTTCGAGACGTTGATTCCCTCTGAATTGATTCCTGAAGAATAGATGAATAGTACGCCCATTGTTACGAGCGCAAGAACTGCGGTGAGTAATACATAGTCAAATATCTGGAAAAGCCTAACTTTCATGTTATTCAGCCCTCGCCCTCGCCTTCTGGAGATATTTAAATCCTAACTCGGTAATTGCCTCGTCATAAGTCTGATTTTGGAAAATGCCTTGGAAGATAATATTTGTTGCATAAGGTGCCCACCATTCCCATTCGTTTACGGCCTCAACAAGAACGGCGACTACAAGTTGTTCTTCCACAGGCGCATCATAGGGACCGTATGCGACCATCCAGGAGTGCCAGTGGTCTTTTTTTGCGCCGTTTACTTCTGCCGTTCCCGTTTTGCCTGCAAGCTTGATTTTTTTGTTGTTCATCGGGTATTGCGGGGTTCCGTCCGTGATAACATAACGCAAATCCTGCTGCACTTCTTTCCATACTGCCGCATCGATGTTCGATTCATGAAGCACCTGCGGCTTTGTCTCTTCAATGACTTCGTTTGTCGCCGGATCACGCACCTCTTTGAGCAAGTGCGGACGGTAGATTTTGCCGCCATTCACGACCATTGCCATCATATTTGCGACATGAAGCGGCGTGACGAGCGTATATCCCTGTCCGATTGACATATTCATCGTATCGCCGCCGAGCCACGTAGAATGATAGCGACGCTCTTTCCATTGTGCGGTGGGCACAAAACCGTCTGACTGAGCAGGCAGGTCAATGCCCAAAGACTGACCAAAGCCGAATTCCTTTGCATAGGATGAGATACGGTCTACACCAAGATTGTCACGTCCTGTTACCCAAAAGTATACGTCGCAAGACTGAGCCAGTGCATTTTTAAGGTCGAGTTTGCCGTGTCCCCAGCGAACGTGGCAGTTAAAGCGTCGTCCGCCGTAGTCAATGCGGCCGTTACATTCAATTTTCTTTTCTGGTGGAAACGCATTTTCTGCAAGCAAAGCGGCCGCCATAATCGTTTTGAATGTTGATGCTGGAGGATAAACCGCATTTACCGCGCGATTCAAAAGCGGATTGTTCGGGCTTGTCGCAAGTTTGTTGTATTGTGAGGACGCATCATCGTTGTTGAACAGGTTTTGGTCGTAGAACGGATAAGAGACCAGCGCAAGCACTTCTCCATTGGACGGTTTGAGCACAACAGCTGCCCCTACTCGTTCGCCCAATGTTTTTTCCACGAGCGTCTGAATGCGTGTGTTTATGGTGAGCACGAGGTTTTTACCCATTTGTGGAGGCTCGATAATCGGCGTGTCGTCAATGATGTGCCCCCGTACGTCAACAGTACGGCTTTCGCGTCCGGGAACGCCTTGTAGCAGCGCGTCATATTGTTTTTCAATGCCTGTCTTTCCGACAATAGCGTTTGCCTTGTAACCGTGGTTATACATCACGTTGATTTCTTCTTTTGTGATATCGCCGACGTAGCCGATGACATGCGAGATGGAGCCAGTTTCAACGTAGTTACGAATTGGTTTTGACCTCCATGACACGCCGGGTAAGTCATTGATGTTTTCTGCGATGTTGGCGACGGTGGAAAATGGAATGTTTACACGAATTTCAATCTGAGAATATGAGCGGCGCATACGTGCTGGCACTTTTCGGTCAATTTCGCGCTTTGTTATGCCTAAAAATTTTGCGAGTCGGTTTGCAACCGCATCATAGTGACCAGCGGGAATCTCTGCCGGGGTCAAATCGATAGCGAAAGAGTCGGTGTTGGTAACGACGGGAAGCGGGTCGTTCTGCACGAAAATTTCACCGCGCTGTGCGGGAATGGTGTTTACTTGACTTGAAATCGTGCGTGATTGTCGTTGATATGATTCGCCTTCCAGACCTTGTAACGTGAACAGTTTGAGCGTATACAGTACAAATGTTGCGATAACGATGAGCGTGAGGATGACAATTTTTCCGTTTCTTGCGACGGAATCGCCGTTCAAGCCCCTCGCCATTATACGATTTTCTCCACAGTGATAATATGAGCGAATAAATCAAGAAATCTGAATGTGATAGGCGCAAGAATTGTGTTCAGCAATAACTCAACGACAAAAGTGACAGAAAAAAGCTCATAGGTTTGAATTCCCAGTGGATAAAACAAAGCGATAAGCCAGATGACAAGAGCTTTTACTAATGTCGCGACAAAACCAAAAAGCATGGGCAAAAGGATTCCGTTGATATTCAGTGTTTTTTGGAATAATCCGCCCACGTAGCCAATAATTGTGCGTAAAAGACAATTCAAACCAAAGGGAGCTGCACTTAAAAAGTCAAGGAAAAGACCGGAGATAAAACCTGTGGTTGTGCCAAATAAAGTACCATTTTGTACGGAAAAATATAGTGAGCACAAAAGCAAAAAGTCAGGAACTGCCGGCAAAAACATGATATTTGAAAGAATCGCTGCCTCAAACAGAGAGAATCCCAAAAAAAACAAACATGCTGCGAAAAAAGGTTTAATCATTTGTTTCCTCCAGCTGTCAAATTTGGGTTTTCTTCTTTTAGGTCTGTTATAATGACGGTCTCAAGACGGGCAAAATCGATAATTGGCGTAATCTCAATGTCCAGCGAAGAATCGTAATCCAATACTGTGATTTTTGAGATAGAACCGATTGGAATATCGCGGATATAGTTTTCGCTTTCGCCAGAAGTTACAACAAGGTCTCCAAAATGCAACTCGTCAAGAACGCGTTTTTTTATATATTTCATGGAAAGCGGGTTTTCTGCCGTGCCACGTCCGTTTACCAAGCCGATATCGCGGGTATTTTGAATGCGTCCTGAAACAGAGCACTGTAAATCGTAGATGGGCATGACAAGACTTGTCCCCAAACCAACAGTCACAATTTTTCCGACAAGTCCGACCGTTCCGCTTTGTACAGCGATGACAGGCATGTTCTTGCGGATTCCGTGTCTGCTACCTTTGTTGATTGTAAGACCTGAATACAAGCTGTCTGGATCGCGTCCAATAATTTGCGCCACGTAGTTTTTCTGCTCAACGGAATGAGAAAAATCAAGCTGTTCTCTCAGACGTTCATTTTCCTTGCGAATCTCTGTGTTTGTCCGCTGCATGTACTCATAGTTTTTTAGCTTTTCGGTTAAGATTGCATTTTCTTCTTTGAGGCGTGAAAGCTCATGCACTGCGTTTACGGTATTCGTAATTCCTGTTGTGACAGTGTTGACACCTTTCTGCAATGTCGAAACGATTGAAAAGCCAACTTTTTCAATGCTGATGACAAAACCGCCTGAACTGAATGCAAGCATTATGCCAGAGAAAACAACAAGAACTATCAGAACTAATTCCGGCAGTTGAAACCGAAAACGGATATGCTTATGAGCCATGGCGTACCCGTCTATTCGTTAAGGTTATCGTATGTTGCGCGTCCGATTGACATATCTTTGAACAAATCGAATGCCTGACCAGCACCGATTGCGACACACTCCAGCGGATTTTCTACCAAAATGACCGGAACGCCGGTTTCTTTGGAAATCAACTTGGGCAAACCTTTGAGCATACTGCCGCCACCAGTCATAACGATACCGCGTTCAACAATATCTGCGGCAAGTTCTGGCGGAGTACGTCCAAGCGTTCGTTTGATTTCATCTACAATTTGACTAACCGGCTCTTTAAGAGCTTCGCGTACTTCTACGCTGTCAATTTCAAGACGACGCGGAAGACCTGTAATCGCATCATTTCCGCGGATTTCCATCTTTTCGATTTCTTTATCGGGGATTGCGTTTCCAATTTCAATCTTAAGACGTTCTGCAGTCTGCTGACCGATGCGAAGGTTGTGCACTGAAAGCACATGTCGCACAATCGCTTCGTCAAATTTATCACCACCAACGCGGATTGCATCAGTAACAACCATTCCGCCCAATGAGATAACGCTTACTTCAGCTGTACCGCCGCCGATATCGCAGACCATATGGCCTTCCGGCTCGTTAATCGGAATCTGTGCGCCAATTGCCGCCGCCAATGACTCTTCGATAACTTCAACTTCTTTGGCTCCAGCTTTGAGCGCAGCTTCTACAACAGCGCGTCGTTCTACATCAGTAATACATGATGGAATACCAATTTTCATGCGCATTGAGCGGAACAGTTGATGACGCGGAATAATTTTGGAGATGAAATACTTAATCATTTTTTCCGTGCTGTCGATATCGGCGATAACACCATCAGACAACGGACGGATTGCGATAATATTGCCTGGAGTCTTCCAGAGCATTCGCTTTGCTTCTGCGCCTACGGCTACGACACGTTTTGTGCCTTTTTCAACCGCCACAACGGACGGCTCATCTATAACAATGCCCTTGTCACGCATATAAATCAACGTGTTACAAGTGCCTAAATCAATACCAACATCAGTTGAAAAACGATCCCAAAATCCCATTCTATCCCCCTATTTGAAATCTGCCATCTTTTTTAGAGCCGCAGGATGATTTGGCTGCAAGCGCAATGCTTTTCTCCATTGTGAGCGCGCCTTAAT
>JAFSTK010000031.1 GCA_017450535.1 Treponema sp. | reverse complement strand
CGCAGATGATATAATCTAAAAAGCCGCAGAGAATGCTGAGGATAAAAAATAAAACTCTCTTCCGATTTGAAAAATCAAAGGAAAAACTCATATTTTATTATATCACTTATATAGAAGAATGTGCTATATTTTTAGTGATGAAAAAACTTATCTTCTTTCTTTTATCACTTTTATTCTCTTTTTCGGCTTTTGCTCATAAGGCCCAGAAACAAACAGAAAAACTTATTCCAGAAGCGCTTACCCAAAAATGGCTGGAATGGGAAGCGGCAGGGGAGGAGGATGCCCAGAGCAGGCTTGAAGAATTTGCGATTGAAATAAAGAAGGCCCAGCCCTCTGATACTATAATTTATTATTTTCCGGAAGCAAAGCTTATTTATGAAAATCTGCTTAGCGGAATCATAAAGGGTGATGAGCAGAAAATTGCAGAAAATGTTGGTCGCTGGGAAGTTCTTCAGAAAAATCTTGTAAGTCTTCAGCTTGAGCAGCTTTATTATTCCTACAGGATTTTGATTCTGGTAATTATTCTGGCGCTTGGTATGTCGCTTGTCTTTTTAATTCTCTATCTTGTAACTTACAGGCGCCGCAAGGAAAACCTTATCTATACTGCCCAGGTGATTAAAACTCAGGAAGCCGAGCGGGAGCGTATTTCCAATGAACTTCACGATACTGTTTGCCAGGATTTGCGGGTACTGCAGTTCCGTCTTGAAGATGAAGAATCCGTAAATCTCTGTAAGAAGATTGCAGGCGATGTCCGTAACTCCTGCTATGCCCTAACTCCGACAGACTTGAACGAAGGTCTTTTTGAAGCCCTTGTTTCCCTCTGTGGAGTCTTAAAAAAGCAGAGCGGTCTTGAAATTATTCTTTGCATTCAGGATGAAGTAAAAAACAATCAGGACTTTAAGAGTTTTCCAAAAGAAAAGAATCTGAATATTTACCGCATTGTGCAGGAAATCCTTTCAAATTCCATAAAACATTCCGGCGCAGAAACAATAAGCCTGCTGGTCAGAACCTTTGATGAAAAGAATTTCAAAATTATAATTTCAGACGGCGGAAAAGGCTTCGACTTAAAAAGCGCCCTCAAGACGAAAAATCACTTCGGCCTTAAAAACATCCAGACCCGTGTCAAAACCTTGGGCGGTCAGGTAAACTTCTTTACTGAAGAAGGCGAAGGCACACAGGTTTCGGTTACTGTGCCCTATTAAAAGCGGCAGGAGCCACTGTTCGCCCTGATTGTATGGTTTGTATGTGATTTTATCGCTTACGCCTCTGCTCATATTTAAATTTTAGCAGATTTGAATTCACTTGTAAATTTAAAATAATTGGGGCTGTCCCATACTTATTGGACAGCCCTTTTTTTTGAAATTATTACAAATCTTAAAAAAGGCAAAGTCAAAGTTTTAAGCGTTAGCGCACCTTGACTCGACGAATCAGAGAGCATCCAAAGCCCGCACAACCACATCGCGTTTCGCTGGCGCAAGCGGTTTTCCTATTACAGTTGGCTCCAACGCAGACGCCACTTTTTCAGGCATGGCGGGCATCTCGCCGACAGTGTGCTTGATGTAGTCCGCGCTTAAAACCGGATGGTCGCGCACAACAAGCACAACAACGCCTTCATCGTCTTCCGTCAAATCACGATTGTTCAAGGCGGCGGCATAAGCAGAAGAAGTGACACGGTCTGCAAAGATGCCGTACCTCATAAAAAGTTTGCGACAAGCGTCGTCAATCTGAGCTGTGGTTACATGCATGGGAAATACGAGATTTTTGAGCATGAGAGAATTATTGTGGAACACGTCTTCAAGGCGTTCCAAATTGGAAGGGCTTGCGGGGTCAGAGGCTTCGCGCTGGGCAAACGGAACCATGCGGTCCATAACCGTGCACTGTCCCTGCATGTCTAGAGTGAGCTCATCAGTAGTGGGACAAATAAAACCATTTACGGGAAGCGAAAGCCGCCAGCTGTACAAACCCGCCACCAAATTGCTGTAGTTTCCAGGTGCCATGGCATAGTAGATGTCGGAATGCACGTCTTTTTTGAGGCGGCTGAATGCATACGGATAAAAGAATGTCTGCGGCATCAGGCGACCGATATTGGCGGTGTTTGCCACAGTCAGATGATATTTTTCTACCAGCGCGCGGTCAGCAAAAATTTCGCGCACAATCTGGTGACAATCCGCTTCAGTGCCGTCAATTTCTATGGGGTAAATATTTCCGCCGTTCCATACATAATCGCTTTCTGATAGTCCGCGCACTTTTCCTTTGGGGTACAGAAGCACGGCCTTCAGGTATTTTTTTCCACGCAACACACGCGCAAGTGTCGCGCCCAATTCTCCCACTGTCACGTCCAGAAAGACAGCATTTCCGCCTTTGAGCTGGAAAATCGTCTCCATACAGTTCACGAGATAGGAAACGCCAAAATCTTTGTGGCTTCCCGTAGGAGTGTCGCAAAGTTCCAGCGTAAAAAATCGGTCGTTGTATTTGGTCAACTTTGGCTCAAATGGAAAAGCGCGCGTTGCAATCGTCTCACAAATAATCGGACTGAATTCGTCATTGATACATGCAGACGTAAGCGCACCAGCAATGCTCGCAAAAGGGGTCGTTTCGTTCGTGTACAAAATCCAGCGGCGCAAATCTGGACTTTCTGACGGAATATACAATCCGCCGTCCTTAGGCATACAATCGGTTACTGCGCGCTCAAAATTGACAAAAATTTCGCTGTTTCGTGTGCTATTAAATTTCATGAGTCCACCCGCAATAATTTTACAAGAATCTTACTTTAATTGCAACTTCGCATATACGCCGCCAGAATAGACAAACTGGAACACATTTTCCCAAGTTTCATAAAAAGCTTGTTTCAAATAGAACGTATTTCCTAAACCAAGACGCACCCGTGGTGAAAGTGACTTTTCTATATTCAGCTCATAAAAACCAAAATACTCCCAGCCCACTGATTGCGCTATCTGTCTTTGGATATTCAAGTCACGGCCGAAATACGCATGGATATTATTTTCAATTTTAAATCCATTCGATGCTATCCAGTTCCAGACAAAAACTGCCTCAACTCCTGTCATGTAGCTGTAATCACGCTGGTTACGTGTAAGCCGTGTATAATCTCGATGATAATAATAGTAGTCAGTTATGCCTATCATGTTCCAGCCAAGATGCATCTGCCATTCCACACGACTTTTTTCATATTTGATTCGTTGTTTTATGGCAAATCCAGGAGACAATGCCGCTAAGTCAATAAACGAATGCCACCGAAAGTCATAGTCAAGCACCATGCCAATAGAGGTGTCTTTGTTTTCTCCAAAATCAGGTGCACGGGAAAAAAGCATTCCATTACTGAAAATGAACACATCGTACATAAAATACTTTTCCATCTCCACCAAACCGCGCCAAATTCCAGAGCCCTTACCAAGTCCTATTCCAAAACGGAATTCAAACTGACTGTACGGTTCATTTGAGTCATGCCCATAGGGATCGTTATAAATGATGTTGATGTCTGGTGAAATAAAAAATGGAAAATGCTCAGTCGTATCGACTTTATCGACATACTCAGACGCTGTATACGTATGCATCGTCCCCACATGAAATGTAATCGACACATCGTAAATATTTCCTATTGTTCCCCGCGGCTTTTGCTTTGTCCAGTTGTCTGTCCAGATTCGCTCCGGATTAAGGATGTATCCAAATGCGCGATGAGTCTGTTCCGCCTCCAATGAGAGACGATACATCATCTCGCCCACTGCAAATCCGCCAAAAAATGAATAGACAATGTCGTTCAGTGCGGGGTCAGTCGTCTCAAAGAACCATTCCCACATCAAATCGCCTAATGCCGTCACTCCCATGGCTTCGATACGATTTAAATTTGAGTTCCGAGCCGCCATGTAATACAAGCTACCCTGGAATGGATGCAACACAAAGTTCGTCCACATCCAGTCATTGTCAAGCTCAATTTTTCTGCGCCACGGATGAGAAATCGTATCCCAAGTGACTTGCGCCCAGCCCGCATCAATCACATATCGGCTCCATAAACCGATGGCAAATTCTGGCAACAGCATGCCTGTCAAAGCGACAAGATAATGTTTTTTTCCGTCATTATCTTCATGAACAGGAGTACCATAGGTTTTGCGAAACGATACTGTTTTTTCTGCATCAAACACTATTTCCTGCGTATCTTTATCAGATTGATTTTCCAGTAAATTTTGTGCGCACAAAATTTCGGTTTTACAAAAAATTAAGCACAAGAAAAAAAATGCTTTCAACAGACTTGTACTTTTACAAGCCAAAGAACTGTGCATACCAATTATTTTAATGATGTTACCGATTGTTCGGCGACACTTAGTATAGTATATTTTCTTCTTTTTAGTGTCAATAGTAAAAAAAAACGAGCCTGTTTTCACAGACTCGTCTAGAATGCGGATATGCTGCCCGTCATCTACGCAATCAAATCATCGAGCTTCTTTTTTAAGTCCATAATTTTTGCGTATTGAGCAGAATAATCGTTGTCTTCTCCACGGCGCAACGGCTCCACAATTTCCTCAATCGCATCAAAAAGCGGAGTAAGCGCAACATTGCCCACCACGCCTTTAAGCGCATGAGAATCTTCAAAAGCCGCCTTTATATCTTTTGCCTCAAGATGTTTTCCCAAAGAGACAAATTTCTCATTTCCGGCAACCATTTTTACCATCTTGAAATAGAAATCCTCTTTGTTCAGACAGCGAGCCATACCCGTAGTATAGTCCGCGCCATACGCAATCAACGCTTCTTTCGTCAGCATAAAAAATTCATCTCCTTGTTGTTTGTTTACAGCGTCTCATATTTTGCCGCTGTCTCAGGAGTTTCATTTTTTAGCGCGGTGCCGTTTTTCACTTGCTCCAAAAGCTCGGCTGTAGGAATCGGCTTGCCAAAGTAGAATCCCTGAATCTTTTCGCAGCCGTGCTCTTTTAGGAACTCAAACTGCTCTTTTGTCTCAATGCCTTCTGCCAATGTGTGGATGCCCAGTTCTTTTGACATCTTTAGGAGCGCGCGCAAAATCGTGCCGTTCTTTCCCGCCGGATTGAACTTGCGCATAAAGCCGATATCCAGTTTTATCAGGTCAAAATTGGTATCCTGCAAAACATTCAGCGAAGCATAGCCGTCACCAAAGTCGTCCATCCATACCTGATAGCCCAACGCATGGAAACGGTCAATTTGATTCTGCAAGAACTCGGAATTGCGTGAGAAGCCGCTTTCAGTCACCTCAATCATCAGCATGTTATGGGGCACTTCGTAGCGGTCAGCAATCTCGGTAATCGCCATCACCATGTCGCGCTGGTCAAAGTCCGTGCGGCAGAAGTTGAGGGAAATTGGCACCGGCGTGAGTCCACCATTTTTGCGTGTCTCATATTCACGGCAGACTTCTTCCACCATGTACAAGTCCATGCGCGAGCCAAGATTGTAGTTTTCGATAACCGGCATAAATACAGCGGGAGAAAGCATACCACGCTCAGGGTCAAACCAACGGGCAAGCGCCTCATAATTACACACTTCGCCTGTCTGCGCGCGGATAATCGGCTGATAGAATACCTTAATCCAATGCTCATCCAAAGCCTGATTAAAGAATTCAAGCACATGCTGGCGGTCATCGTGCTCTTTCATCAATTTTTGGTCGTAGTAGCACACAAAGTCGTTGTAGTTTCCGCGCAGAGTTGTACATGCAAGGCGGGCATAGTCGATTGCCGTAATGAAATCTGGCTCCAAACCATCGCCTTCCGGGAAAATACCCGCATGGAATTCAACGCCGTTTCCTTTGCCGACAGTCTTCAATTTGGTGCGCAAATCTTCCAACTGCCACTTGTGGCGGTCAATGCATGTCATAACGACAAAGTGGTCATCAGAAATGCGGCACACCGGCATATCATTAAATGTCTCTTGCAAAACAGTTGCGACTTTAATCAACAGATTGTCGCCTTCAGGATAACCAAAGCGCGAGTTATACGCTTTCATGTTCATAATATCCAGATACATGAACACAGCCGTGTCGCCCGTATCAAAAAGCTGCTTCTTCTTTATTCCGCACAATTTTTTGAAGTACGACATATTGGGCAAATCAGTCAGAGGGTCTTTTTCTGTCGTTCTGATGATGTAGGTTTCTTCGGCAATACGGATAGTCTTGTCCACACGGGCAAGAATCATCTCCGGCATATCAAACGGCTTGGTAATAAAATCATTGGCACCGCGCTCAAATGTCTCGATTTCGGCATCTTTATGCGCTGTAAGAACAATCACTGGAATATGACGCAGCAAATCGTCAAGGCGAATCTCTTTGAGCACTTCAAAGCCATTCATCCTGGGCATGGACAAATCCAACAGCACCGCAGAAAGCACGCTGCGATACCGTCTGATAAACTGCATTGCTTCAAGACCATCTTCCGCAGTCTCAACTTTATAGCGCTCTTCCAAAATATTGCGCAACAACTCGCGGTTTACTTCCTCATCATCAACCACAAGCAACAAGGGCTTATCCTGCACATCCAGCGGGGTAACATCCAAATCTTTTACATCTGCCATTATCTTCTCCCATAAAAAGTCAAGCGTAAACTGGGCAAAGATAAAACTGACGATATTTCAGGCAGTTTTTATCTTGCTCTCCTACCATGCGAACAGTTTTTGCTCGCATGGATGTTGCTAAAGCATCATATAGATTATACAACGAAGTAAGAGAAAACACCACAAATTTTTTTTCAAGGGGATTGCGCAATGCCTATACATTCCGTTTTGATGAGGAGAAGAATTCTGTTTTTGAAGGTTACTTTACATTTATCGTGTAGTCGAACACGGCGGTACCAGGATCATCGGCGGCTGAAAAACGCCAGTGGCTAATTTGCGCAGCGATTTCAGACTGAACGATTGTATGCAAAATTGATGCGGGAGTAATGCGGATCTCGCTCACAGGAACCGTGCCGTTTGCAGTCACCGTAAAGCGAATCTGCACTTGCTTTTTGCTGTCGATAAGGGCCGCCGCCGCACGAGAAAGTGTAATGCTCGGTGTGGCAGGATCAAGCAATGCGCGCGAGGTTCCGTCAGACATCTGGACAGTTACCTTTCCGTCTGTGGTGCCACCTGTTTTTACCGTGGCAGTAGAAGACACGCCGTTACCAGAGACTTTCGTATATTGCGTGGCGGCAATCTTACTCAACGCATCATTTGTGCCGGAACTCGCCGCAGTAGACGTGCTGTTTTTTGAGCTGGTTGCGGTTGCGGCTGAGCTGGTGCTTTGAGATGCGCTTGCGGCACTGCCAGAAAGAGCTGCAACTTCTTTTACGGTCGCCGCAGTATTCGCGTTGGAAGAAGAAGTGTTTTCTTCGGTATCGGCAAACAATGCGTCCAAGTCCGCCTGTGAGAGTTGCTTTTTCGGCT
>JAFSTK010000030.1 GCA_017450535.1 Treponema sp. | reverse complement strand
CCCGGAGCGCAGCGACGGATAGGCATCAAAATACAAAAATATACAAAAAATTCTGAATAAAAGAGAGGAAATGATTTTTAAAAATTGAGAAAAGTCTTTTTTTACTGCTGAATTTTAACATTTCTTGCAAAAAAACGATAGTCTCTGTGAAAAATGGCTTTAGAATTATGATAGAAACATAAGCGGGCTTTGTGTCTGCTGATAAATGTGAGGATGCGTATGAAAATGGCAAAGATTTTATTGACTTCTGTCGCGATGCTTGCTTCTGCGGCGGGATTTGCTCAAGGTGTTCCCTCAAAATACACGGAAGCTGACTTGGTGTGGAAAGAGGATTTTGACGGAAAGAAGTTGAACATGAGGGACTGGAATTTTGAATTCCATGAGCCGGGCTGGGTAAATGCTGAGTTACAATCTTATGACGATTCAAAAAAGAACACGTACATCAAAGACGGTTGTTTGGTGATTCAGGCATTAAAAAATGAGCAAAAAGATGGCACCGTTACGTATACTTCTGGTCGTATCAATACCATGGGAAAGCATGAGTTCAAATACGGACGTTTTGAGGCACGTTTGACGGTTCCTCGTGGAGCTGGTTTTTTGCCTGCTTTCTGGATGATGCCTGGTGACGAAAGTTTCTACGGTCAGTGGCCGAAATGTGGCGAAATTGACATTATGGAAGTGCTTGGACACGATACGAAAAAACTGTACGGTACGCTTCACTTTGGTGAGCCTCATTCTATGGTGCAGGGTACATATGAGCTGCCTTCAGGAGATTTTTCTAAAGACTTCCATGTGTTCGCTGTTGAGTGGGAGCCTGATGAGATTCGTTGGTATTGTGACGGCATTTTGTACAAGAGTGCGAAAGACTGGTTTACCAAGCGTCCTGGTTTTGCTGAGCAGACGTATCCCGCTCCTTTTGACCAGCCATTCTACATCATCTTGAACCTTGCGGTTGGTGGAAGCTGGGTAGGCTATCCCGATGAGAATACAAATTTTGACCCGCGTTTAGACGATGCAAAGATGTACGTCGATTACGTGAAAGTGTATCAGAAAAAAGAATACAATGAAGATGTGGACCGCCCTGAGCGCGCACCTGTTGTGGCAAAGACGGACAGCACGGGAAACATTGTTGTACAGACAAAAGACGCATGGGTTTTCAAGATGACTGGCGGCGGCGCAGGAAATGTTGTCTCTGACGGAAAAACACATGAAATTCACATGCGCACAACTGGTTCTTTGGAGTATTCAATTCAGTTCGAGCAGTTGAAGGTTCCGCTGAATCAAGGCTATACCTATCGTTATTCATTCGATGCTTGGGCAGATGAGGAACGAACGATTATCACGGGCATTACGGCTCCGAATAACAGTTACGAAAGACGTTTTGGCGACATGAAAATTAAGCTGACGCCGAAGAAACAGCATTACAGCTTCGACTTTACGATGCTTGCTGACAGCGACCCGGAGTGTTGTCTTGAATATAACTGTGGCGCGCAGGGTTCAATTGCGACTGTGTACATAACAAATGTTCGTCTGGAAAAAACTGGTGAGGCTGATTTGTCTGCGGGCAAAGGTTGTCTCCCGGACGGAAACTACATTGTGAACGGTCAGTTCCAGGAAGGAAAGAAGCGTCTTTGCAATTGGGACATTAAGAATAATGCGAATGCAGAAATCAGCGTCACAAACGACCACTTCCGTATGCTCAAAGTCGTCTCTCCCAAAAAGACAAAGCCGGATGGTGTTGTGGTGAGCCAGAGCGGACTGAAGCTGGAAGGCGGAAAACACTATGTCATTAAATTCGATGCGTATTCATCAAAGACTTCGAACATTGAAGTGACATATGCAGATGTGAAGCAGAAAATCCGTGTTCTTGCGGCGAGAACTGACCCCAAGACAAAGGCTCCTATTCCCGGTCACTATGAATGGATTTATTCACCTGCAAAAGACACTGAAATTGACCTTTCATTGTTCTTGGGAACAGACGGCGCGACGGTGTACGTGGACAATGTGTTTGTGAAAGAGAACCGTGTTGTTGTGAACGGCGAGTTTGACGCTGGAACGACTGGTTGGGAACTCTATGCTCATCCGAATTCAAGTGCGAGCTATGAGATTGAGACCGAAGCCGACGGCAATAAACAGGCATTGGTAAAAATTGACAACACTGGAAACCTTGACTGGATGATTCAGCTCAAGCAGAACGGATGTTTGCTCGAAAAAGGCAAACTGTACAAAATTACGTTGCGGGCTAAATCTAGCATGGAGCGCATGATTATGTTGGCTCTTCAGCGCGATGGCACCAAGGACGACAACTGGTATCCGTACTCCAACACGCTTAAATTTAAAGTCGGTCCGGAGATGAAAGAATACAGCTGGCAGTTTACGATGGGCATGGAGACTGACCCCAAGGTTATCTTTACCATCAGTATGGGCGCTGTTTCTAACAAAGTGATTACGGATCCGCATACGGTGACGATTGACTCTATCGTTGTGGAAGAAATCCAGAAAAAAGAGTCACGATAAAAGAGACCCTTCCCCCATAGGGTAAGTTTGTGTAGCTTCGTCAGGTACAGCAGCAAATATCTGGCGAAGCTTTTTCTGTTTAATTAGGCGAGGAAAGACAATGAGAAAACGATTGCGATTGTTTGTGGCAGCTCTTTTTTTTACATCCGCATTTATTTTATTTGGATGCTCGGATGATAATGATACGGAATACAATAGTGTAAATGGATGGAATCTGGGAAACACATTAGACGCTTGTACATATGACACCAAAGCAAACCTGGGGCTCTCCACCGAAAGGAAATGGGGAATGCCTGTAACCACCGAATCGATGATAAAAGCTGTGGCCGCCAGAGGGTTCAAGACAATCAGAATACCGGTAAGCTGGCATAATCACATTACAGAGGGCACGAATTATACGATTGACCCGGCATGGCTTTCTCGCGTTAAGACAATTGTGGACTGGTCGCTTGGCTCCGGCATGAAGGTCATCATAAATATTCATCACGACAATCTGACTAGCTCGCAATTATCGAACGCATACGGATATACTGTTAATACTTCGCAAACAGAGCAGGCAACATCAAAAAAATACATTGTGTCAATCTGGAATCAGGTGGCGGGATATTTTAAGGCCTACGATGAGCGTCTCATTTTTGAGCTTCTCAATGAGCCCCGAAACCGGGACAGCGCGAATGATGGCTTTAGTATTCCTTCAAATGTTTCTTCGCTAAACGGCGTTATCGCAGGCTATGAAAAAGCCGCATTGGATGTAATCCGAGCCACTGGAGAAAAAAATGTGTCCCGCTATGTGATGGTCGCGCCTTATGCAGCTAGTCCCGATGGCACGGCGGGGTGGTCTCTTCCAAGTGATTCTGTGGCCGGAAAACTCATCGTCTCTGTACACGCATACACACCGTACGAGTTCTGCATGAGTTCTGCCAATGTGAATGTGTTCAGCGAATCTCATATGCGCTCAATAGACTGGCTGTTCGATAATCTGGACTCAAAATATATTTCAAAAGAAATCCCGGTCATCATCGGTGAGACAAGTGCAACTGATAAAAATAATCTTGATGAGCGAAAAAGATGGACCACGTATTTTTACGGAAAAGCAAAAAATATGCATGTTCCGGTAGTTTTGTGGGACAACATGAATACGGTAGCAACGGGTGGCGACATCAATTCAGGTGAATGCCACGGCTATTTTAATCGCAATACACTCCAATGGTTCTTCCCCACGCTTGTCGATGAAATGATAAAATAAAAGTGGGGGGAAAAGCCGAATATCTTTTTTTTGAATAGAAATATCAATATTTTTATCAAAAAATATACAGATTATTCGGTTAGTTTCTCGGTAAAAAAAACAATTTCAGACAACTATTTCGGGTCTGTTCAGACATTTACTCAAGAGCCTTCCAATTTGTCGTGGCAGATGTATGTGGATTACGTGAGACTGTATCAGTAAAGCTGAGCAACGAATCATCTTCAGAAGCGATAAACAGGTTTCCGTTTAAGATTTTGTCAGAACGAAAACTTGTTTTTTTGTGCGATGGCGTGGTATACTATGAAAGTCAATGAAGAAGAAATTCTAGACAGCTGTTCCTCATTGCATTGCGGAACAGCGCAAAAAGGCAAGTCGGAAAAGATGGCGAGAAGATTGTGAACAATTATGTGTCTGTTATCATCGATAAAGTTTACGATGAAACAGTTACATTTAAATCATGGCAAAATATAGATATTTTTGAGGACGAAGAAGTTGTTAAAAAAGATAATCTTCTTTTTAAAATCGAAAATAAAAAGGAAAAAATTATCGTTTTAGGAGACGAGAAGGCTGCTATTGAAATCGCTTTCTTCGATGGTGGATATAAATACACAGCTTACACATCTATGGAAAGTTTAAACCACATGTTTGATTAATTCGGAGGAAAATATGAAAAATTTGTTGAAAATTTTGACTATATCATTTGCTTTATCAGTAGTATTCTTTTCTTGTACAAAGAAACCTCTTACTCTTGATGATGAAACTTCTATGAAGACATTATTAAAGGCAAGTGATAAAGATATTACAGAACTGATACTAAAAGAAGCGTCTGAAAAAGGCAAAATACCTGAAGAAAAATTAAATGTAGAATACATTTTACGCGATGAGAAAAGCCAGGCAATTGCGGTCAAAATAAAGATAAAAGAACAAATGAACTGAATTTAAAATTGCTGACTTTTTATCCAATTCAAAAATAATCATGGTATCATAACCCAAGCATAGGTGTCTAAAACCAGGAGCAAAAATGCCAAGAGCGAGAAATAAAGATGACTTATTGAAGTCCGCAAATGAGAATTATGCAAAACTTATGGAGATGATTTTAAATATGACGGAAAATCAGTTGAACACTCCATTTGACTTTTCGGGCGATGCAAGCAAAAAAGAGGCTCACTGGGCGAGAGACAAAAAATGTTCGGGATGTGCTGATTCATCTTTATGAATGGCATATGCTGATGTTAAAGTTTGTCGAGAACAATGCTGACAAAACCGATTCAAAAAGTGCAATTGCATTTCTGCCGTCTGAGTATACTTGGAAAACATATGGAGCGATGAACGTAATGTTCTGGAAATGTCATCAGGATACAAGTCTAGATTCTGCAAAACAGATGTTTTCTGAAACTCATAAAAAAGTAATTGCGTTGGCAGAAAAATATACAAACGAAGAACTGTTCACGAAAAAATATTTTCCCTGGACTGGAACAACAGATTTAGGCTCGTATTTTGTAAGCACAACCTCAAGCCATTATGATTGGGCAATTAAAAAGATAAAACTCCACTGCAAGAAAGTTTCATAAAATTATAAAAAAAATTGGCACAGCGGTAAAACCACTGTGCCGTCTGAAATGCAACTTATGCGGTAAAGCTTGCCATTGCCGTTCCGCGTGTGATGTCCGCTTCTTCCGGCAGAATTTCATAGCGCACTTTTTTGTCCGCAAGGTATGCGTCCAAATAGTGTCGGGTTCTTTCCGGCACTTTGTAGGTCTTAAAGAATGTCGTTCCGTTGCAGGCGACGCAGACTGTTTTTTCAGTATTGCTTTCCGCGCAGCTTTGGACGGCACATGCGCCTATGATTGCCGCGGCAATGCGGGCAGTTCTGTCTACGAGTGCGTCAAACAAGCCAAAGATGATTTCGCAGTCGTCTTTTGTTGCGCCGGTAAACGTATCGGGGTAGGTGTTTGTGTCGGGATTGCTTTTTTCCAAGAAACCGCTCAGTTCGATGAGTGTGAATGTCTTTTTACGCAGCAGATAATTGTCCAAGTCTACGGAGAATAATCCTTCCTGCGCTCCTCTTTGAAGCATCGCAAGTCCGATTGAGCCCAAATACATTCCTGAGCACAATTTTTCCAGTGGGGAAGTGCCGGGCTGGCTGCCCTGTAAATCCACCAGAACGTCAAAATCGGATTTTTCTACGGCGCCGAATTTTGCGCTTTCGCAGACAATCACTTGCTTTTTGACATCCGGGTAGGCGGGGCTTTCTTCCTGCACGTATGCGCAGTTCAATCCTGTGCCCAGCACAAATCCTACATAAGAATCGTACTTGTTATCGGTCCCGGCAAGAAGGGCAGAAACGGTGTCGTTCACAAGGATAACCTTGGGATTGTTTCTCCAACCCTGTTCTGCGAGTGCCTGCTTCAACTCTGCTCCGATGTGGCAGCCTGCGACGCCTGGTGCCTGTATTTCCTTCGAGAACCCCAAGAGAATGCCGTCATGGTCTTCGGTAATCGTCATGGGGTAGGAAAAACAGAAGCAGATTTCGTCGCATTTGTTCTGGAAACGTCTGATATTCCAGGCAATCTGTGCGAAAAAGTCCTTCTTGCCGAGTTTCTCTTCCGTTCCCGGCATCTTTGTTTTCTCAAAATCGGAAAAGGAGGATAAACCGTCTTTTGAGAAAGTGACGATGCAGGAACGGAAATTAGTGCCACCCGCATCAATCACGATGACGGACTTTTCTTTCATCGTGATGTCAGACGGATTGCAATAAGTTCTAATCATGTCCTGATACGCGCCGCTTTTGGTAAGACCTTTCTGCATGTCTGAGCGAATGCCTTCCGCAAGCGACTCAACGTTCAGTTGCGTGTCAAAAGAATGTCTTTGTAAGAATTTTTTGACGACTTCGTTCATAGTTATTCCTTAACGGCACCCACGGAAATACCACGGATGATGCTTCTTGAAAGGAACAGGTACACGACAATCAGCGGGATAATTGCCAGACAGATAATCATGTAGACTTGTCCCATATCAAATTTCTGATAGTCCGCGCTACGGAGCTGGGCAATCAGGATAGGAATGGTTTTCTTCAGTTTGCTGTTAATCACCAACGCCGGAATGAAGTAGTTGTTCCATGAGCCGACGAAGGAGAAAATCGCCTGAACCGCAATTGCCGGTTTCATCAACGGAATGACAATCGTGTTGAAGATTCTGAACTCATGACATCCGTCGATACGGGCCGCTTCCACGATAGAGTAGGGAAGTGTTGCCGTCATCGCCTGATACATGTAGAAGAACACAACCGGAGAGGCGATTGCAGGAATGAACAACGCCGCAAGATTGTCAATCAACTTGATTTTAATCAGCAACTGGATGAAACCGAGTGAAGAAACCTGTGTCGGAATCATCATAATTGCAAGAATCAGTTTGAATGCTGCTGCCCGTCCCTTAAAGCGGTACATGTAGATACCGTATGCGGTCATGGCAGAGAAATACGTGCTGAACAATGCCGCCATAAAAGACACGAACACGCTGTTGAACAATGCTCTCAGCACCGGAAGATTCGAGTTTGAAAGCAATTTTGACAGATTGGAGAAGAACGATGTTCCGAAGAACGCCGAAAATCCTTTCTGAATCTGTGTATGGCTGCGGGTCGCATTGACCAGAAGCACGAAGAATGGGAACAGCGAAATGATAGTCAGCAGAATAAGGCTGGCGTAACAGAGCTTCCGCCGAACGAATGCAGACTTTCCGGTAATCATCGCTTACCTCCTGTCATATCCTTGTATTTTTTCATTGTCATTGAGTAGACGGTAAAGCTGAATACGCTGGTCAACGCGAACGTGATGACTGAGACTGCGCCCGCCATGCCGTAGTTCTTGTTGGTCAAGTGTTTGTTCAAGTACATAATCAGCGTCATGCTGGTACGGTTGGGGTTGCCTTCGCCGTTGGTCAAAATCTGCGGAACGTCGAACATCTGGATACCACCGATAAGGCTGGTAATCAGCACGTATACGAAGATTGGCATGAGCATTGGCATGGTGATTCTGAAGAACACTTGCAACGGATTTGCGCCGTCAATCTTTGCCGCTTCATAAATGGTTTCGTCGATGCCCATAATGCCCGCCATGAGCAAGATGGTCGTGTTACCGTACCACATCAGGAAGTTCATCGTGGCAATCAAGCCGCGTGTCCATCCTGCTGAGCTCAAGAATCTCTGGCTCTCTTCAACAAGACCGACTCTCAGCAAGATGCTGTTGACCGGACCGTTGTCTGAGAACAACGTGAAGAACAACATTGCGAACGCCGAAGCCATAATCAGGTTTGGCAGATAAATCACCGTCTTAAAGAACTGTTGTGCTTTGAGGCGCAGTTCGATGCTGGTGAACCAAACGGAGAGTACCAGCGAGACGATAATCTGCGGGATAAAGCCTGCCATCCAGATAAAGAAGGTGTTCTTGATGTAGCGCAAGATGTCGCTGGAGAACACCGCCTTAAAATTTGCCAGGCCGATGAACTTGGGGCCCACCGTCGTCAAACCAATGCGGTAGTTTTCAAACAAGCTGTTCACGAAGGTAGAAATCAACGGAATCAGCGAAAAGACCACGAACACGATGAAGAACGGTGCGATGAAAAAATAGCCCCAGTGGTTAAAATTGAACCCTTTTCGTTTTTTTGTCTTTGAATCACTCATGGCAATCTCCTTTGGGTTTTTGCACGTGCGTTATTTTGACAGGTTGGGGTACATCTCTAAGATAGCGGTGTAGAAGTTTTCCCATGCCTGATCAAGTGTTACTTTGTTGTTGAAGTAATCGACCATGCTTGACTGCAATTTTTCTGACATACCTAAGTCGTAGGGAGAGATGCAGCTCTTGTCGATGCTTGTCGCTGAGTCGAGGAAGAACTTGATGTGGTTCTGTCCGCCCAAGAACGGGTTCTGGTAGTCGCTCTTTGCGATTGCTTCCATTGCCGGAATATTGTTGGTAAAGTCACCTGATTTCTTTGCGATTTCGGTCATGACAGTCTCGTCACAAGTGAGCGTCTCAAGAATTTCTTTGATGAGGTCTGTGTTGTCTGAGCCCTTTGCCGCACAAATCCAAGTGCCGCCCCATGAGAAGCCCTGCGGACCTTTACAGAATGCCCAGTCGCCGTATGAACCGTTGCCAACTGCGCGGGGTTTGTTCTGGTCGTCCAGAGAAGAGGGGGCCATGATAAAGTCGATGAACCATGCCGGTCCGAAGTAGCCGAATACTTTGCCTTTTGCGCCCATGCCCTGTGTGCTTTCTGCAGTCCAGAGTGAAGCGCGGTTGTTGTAGCCGAGAGCGGTGTATTTCTTTGTCTGGTCAATCCATGCGCGAATCTGCGGGTCAATCGTGATTTTATTGTTCACAACCCACGGAGAGGTCATATTGTCTGAGAATGCGCGGAATGCGTCGTCGTAGCCTGAGAGCATGAAGTAGCCTTTTGCTTTTGCTTCAAGCGCAACCTGGTCGAATTTCTGCCAGTCTGAGAGTGCTGCTCCCACTTTGTTAGGATCGTCGGTGCCGAGCACATCTTTTGCGATTGAGCGGCGATAGACGAATCCACCCGGACAAGCCTGCCAAGTCAAACCTTTCAAGTGGCCGTTAGAGTCCGTCATAACGTCCTGTGTATATTTGTACTGATTTTTGATTGCGTCAGGAGAGATGCCGATGTCTTTGATAACATCCAGCGTAAAGTCTGTGTTTACATATTTGAGTGCGTAGTCCATTTCCACAAGGAAGATGTCTACTTTTTCGTCGGCAGAAACTTCATTCTGGCGCAGCAATGCTTCATCCAGTTTCTGCTGATACGCTCCGTCCTGAAAAGGCGTGATAATCCAGTTTACCGTAATATCTTCCGGCAACTTTGAAGCGTAGTAGTCGTTAAATCTGCTCTGGAATTCTTCGTTCCAAGAATAGATGTTCAAAACTTTTCCTGCAGAAGCCTGTTCCTTCTGACAGCCCATAGCGAGCAGTGCAGCGAGTGCACTTGCCAAAATCAAAATCTTCTTCATAGAAACCTCCTTTGTCTCTGTAATGAAAGTGTAAGTTTGTATCGCTTGAAAAAATATCAAAAAATTGCAAAAAATGCCAAAATACACCACTTAATTTTATCATATGTCTTAAAAAAAACATAAAAAAATTTATGCAAAATAAAAATTCCAGTGTATACTTATAGAAGGAACTGAGAAAATGGAAATCCAAAACGAACTGACAAGGGTAGAGTTTAAGAACCGGGAATATCTCTCCAAACATATTTCTTATGATAGAGAAATGGCTTTTTACCAGAGTATAAAGAATGGCGATATGGAAGAGATGCACCGGCTGTTCAAACCGCTTGATGTAGAAGGAATGGGAAAACTGAGCAATAATCCTCTGCGCAACTTAAAATACCACTTGATTATTACAGTAGCGATGATAACACGTTATATTATTGAGGCGGGACTTGAGATGGAGTCTGCCTACAATATCAGCGATTTGTACATCAGAAAAATTGACGTGTGTAATACGGAAGAGGGTGTCCATGAGATTCATAAGGAATTGTGCGAGGCGTATGTAAAACGAATGCAGGCGCAGAAAAAGCAGCGGTTGTATTCCAAGCCGGTCTCGCAGTGTATTGACTATATCTACGACCATTTGCACGAAAAAATTACGCTGGAAGCCCTTGCTGAGACAGCGGGAATGAGCACGTCTTATATCTCAAAACTTTTTCACAACGAAGTGCGTCAGACTATCGCGCAGTATATTCAGCAGAAACGTATTGATACGGCAAAGAACCTGCTGATTTTTACGGACTATACTATCAGTGACATAGCGAATTATTTGCAGTTCAGCACGGAAAGTTATTTTATCAGCGTGTTCGGAAAATTGTGCGGTTTAACGCCCAAAAAATATCGTGAAATGAACTTCCGTTCTAAGTTGCCCGGTCAGACAGACGATAAAGAATAACGAAAAAATTGCTATAAAAAATAGATTTTTACTATTTTTCTCTTTCGTGTGCGCCATAGAATAGTGAGAATACAGTTTTGGATAAGGAGTGCAAGATAAAAACTGCCTCAAATAGCGTCAGTTTTTATCTTTGCGAAGTTTGCGTCGCAAACTAATTATCAACTGCTGTTCCTCATTGCATTGCGGAACAGCGTAAAAAGTCAAATCGGAAATTGAAATTGAAATTTCCTCATTGACTTTTTATTGGAGTACGCTCTATGGATTATCAGAAATATCAATCTCTTATTCAGGAATCCGCTGCACAAGGCACTGTTCTTTTGAAGAATGAGAAAAAAACATTGCCGCTTTCTGCCAGTGACCGCATCGCTGTTTTTGGACGCAGTCAGATTAACTATTACAAGAGCGGTACCGGCTCTGGTGGCTCGGTGCATGTGCCGTATATGGTGAATCTGTTGGACGGTTTTGAAAACCTTAAAAAAGAAGGTTGTGCTGTGCAGCAGATTGACGAAAAACTGATGCGTGTGTACAAAGACTGGATTGTTGAGCATCCGTTTGACAGCGGAAACGGCGAGTGGGCGAGCGAGCCATGGTGTCAGGAAGAAATGGAACTGACCAATGACTTGGTAAAAGCCGCCGCACAAAAAGCGAACAAAGCGGTGTTTATCATCGGGCGCACGGCGGGTGAGGACCAGGACAATAAGGCTGAAAAAGGCAGCTATTATCTTACCGGCACGGAACAGACGAACCTTAAAAAAATCTGCCGTCATTTTTCCTGCGTTATCGTTGTTTTGAATGTATCGAATATCATCGACCTTTCTTGGCTGGAAAATCCTGCGTGGGAAGAAAAAATTGCCGCCGTGTTGTTTTCTTGGCAAGGCGGAATGCAGGGCGGACAGGCGTGTGCCGATGTGCTCTGTGGAAAAACTTGTCCGAGCGGAAAACTCACCGATTCTATTGCCTACAGGCTGGAAGATTATCCTTCAAGCAAAAATTTTGGAAGCGCGGATGATGAGGTGTATCAGGAAGATATTTATGTGGGCTACCGTTATTTCACCACCTTCGCGCGGGAAAAAGTGCAGTTTCCGTTCGGCTTTGGGCTTTCATACACATCGTTCCGCATAGAAGTGCTGGACTATCAGTTTGACGCGAGCGAATTGCGGCTTTCTGTGGAAGTGACAAATACAGGCTCTTGTGCAGGTCAGGAAGTGGTGCAAGTGTATGCGTCTTGTCCGCAGGGCACGCTGGGAAAAAGCGAGAAAAGTTTGTGCGCGTTTGAAAAGACACGTCTTCTCGCTCCGAATGAGCAGCAGGTTTTGCGATTTGCAATTCCTGTGAATTCGCTTGCTTCGTATGATGACAGCGGCGAGTCGGGAAATCTCCATGCGTTTGTGCTTGAAAAAGGAACATATTCGCTTTTTGTGGGAACGGATTGTTTTTGTCGCTGTAAGGCTACGGGAAAAGATGGCTCAGAATTCACGCTTTCTGAAACAGTTGTGGTACAACAGCTTACCCAATGTGGCGCACCGGAAAAAAAGTTCACACGATTCCGTCCAGGGGACAAGCACGCTGACGGTTTACGAGAACTATTGGAAGAACCTGTTCCGTTGAGCAAGGAAAATCTTGGTGAAAAAATTCGCGCGCATCTTCCAAAAGAACTCAAGTCGAGCGGAAAGACAGTTTCATTTGCAGAGTTGAAAAATGATTTGTCTCTGATTGACGATTTTATCGCACAGCTTTCAGAAAAGGAACTTTTGACGCTCGTGCGTGGTGAAGGTATGATGAGCCGCAAAGTGACGGCGGGCATTGCGTCTGCTTTTGGCGGCATCAGTGAGCGTCTTCATGACGGATATGGCATTCCGGCGGTGGGCTGTTCCGACGGACCTTCTGGCATTCGTTTGGACAACGGTTTTGAGTCCACCGCAATTCCAATCGGCACATTGCTCGCCTGTACGTGGAATCCGCCGCTTGTAGAAGAATTATACGGCTATTTGGGCGAGGAGATGAAGGAAAAGCTGATTGACGTGCTTTTGGGACCGGGATGCAATATCCACCGCAATCCGCTGAACGGGCGCAATTTTGAATATTTTTCAGAAGACCCCTATGTTTCCGGCGTATTTGCGATTGCGACTTGCAAAGGACTTGCACGCAGCGGCTCAATCGGCACGATAAAACATTTTGCGCTGAACAATCAGGAATCGCACCGCCGCACGGAAAATTCTGTGGTGTCTGAGCGCGCCTTGCGTGAAATTTATCTGCGTCCGTTTGAAATGGCGATAAAAGAAGGTGGCGCGCGTGCCGTGATGACCTCGTACAATGGCGTGAACGGGCGCAAATCCGCATCCAATTTTGACTTGGACACCGTTATTTTGCGCGATGAGTGGGGCTTTACTGGGCTTGTGATGACAGACTGGTGGGCTGCCATGAACGACTGCGAGCACGGCGGTGACGCTACGGGACGCAATATGTCGCAGATGATTCGCGCCCGAAACGATGTGTACATGGTTGTCGTAAATGACACTGCGGACAAAAACGGCTTTGGCGATGACCTTGCCGATTCTCTTAAAAACGGAACGCTCTCCAAGGCTGAGCTCCAGCAATGCGCAAAAGATATCATGCTGTTTATCACGGAAACGCTTGCCGCCCGCACACCGCTTCGCCCGCTCAAATCCGAAGTGACAGTAAAGACCGTCCTCGATTCTGCGCCCGCAGGCGAAAAAGTGTATGCGCTTGAAGAATATGCTTCGGGCGATGCGCTGGACGGTGACATGTATTTTGTCGCCCCGGAAGACGCATTCTATGAAGTGTACGGTTCATTCTGTAAAGACGGCGGAGACACGCTCTCGCAATCGGTATGCAATGTGATTATCAACGGTGAGTCAATCGGCTCATTCTCTTGTCGCAGTACGGGCGGCACGGCAGCGTGGTCTGTGGCGTCGCAATTGTTCTTGAAAAAAGGATATTACAAGGCGCGGCTGGAACACACAAAACCCGGTATGCAAGTGCTGAGTCTCTGTCTCCGGCAGGAAGAAGATTCGCCGATTAGCACTGGCGAATATGCGTAATTACAGATAAAAGCTAGGGCGGCAAGGTAAAACCTCGCCGCCCTTTTTTGTCACTATGCTATTTTATTTAGTTCCGATTCTGATTTCTGCGATGGAGCCGTTTCTGGTGAAAAGCAGACGGCTTTCTTCTTTTGGAAGCACAGACGTTCCGAACGAAACTTGTCTGCCGTCTTGGAATGTGACGACCATCGCTTCATTTTGGTTCGCATCGTAGACAATCGTTGTGCCGCACCAAGTGAACTGCACTCGTCCGTCATAATCGTACTCAGTTTTTTCAGCCATGGCGGGCGTAAAGACTGCCTGACCGTCCTGAATGTCCAAGCCAAGTTCTTTCCAGCGTGCGATGATTTCTTCTTTTACTTGTCCAGTCATGCCCGGCTGCCGTGCGCCTTGTCCAAATGGCGTGTGCGAATACGGGTCGTAGGGGAATGCGCCATAAGCGGCTGGAGTCTTGCTGCTGCCCAGCCCTTTTTTGATATCTTTGTAGAACGCCATGAGAGAATCTTTCGGTGTGGAAATATTTTCGCGCACGGCGAGCAGCAGTTTTGAGACCATGTGCCAGTAAATACAGCCCAAGCCCTCGTATGCATAGAATGTTCCTGAGCGTCCCATGAACGATTGGTGGTTAAAGGTCTTTTCGTACAGTTCAAAGAGCGCAGTTTTCTCTTCTTCTGTGAGCGTGATGCCTTTTTCTTCCAGATACGCCTGCATGACATCTTTGTTTCTGAATGCCGCATTAAAGTGATATTTGTCGTTGATGTCTTGGGTAAAGATAGCGTTTCCTGTGCGCTTCACAAGGTCTTTTAATCCGGCAAGGTCTGCTTCTTTAAGGCAGTTTTTCTCTTTAAAGCCTGGCAAACGGCTGACAGGGTAAAGCATGTAGGAATGCTGCTGTTCCTCAAACAAATCGCTGTGGCGCAGGCGGTCAGTGAGAGCTTCTTTTTCTTCTTTGTTCAAAAGGTCGCAGCTCAGAATTGCCACTTGTCCTTCCAGCATGAGTTTTAAGTTCACCACCGTAATGTCTTCGCTTCCGATTATCAGCGAATTGTATGAGTGGAAGAGTCCGTCCTCGCGCTGATTCTCGCGGATTGAAGAAGCGATTGCCTTTTCAAAAATACGGAGCAGGTCACCAAGTTTTTCACTTGAGATTTCTTTGTAGTCAGCTGAGAATCCGTCCTTGTACAGCACATCGCGCTCTTTTTCAAAAATCGCACCCGCTTTATCGGTAAATTCTTTGCGCTGATGTGAAGAGAGCGTTGTTTTTGTGTTCGTATAGAATGAGCGGTACAAGTCGGCGGTTTCTTCAAGCGTCTTGTACACCGTATTTTCGATAGCGAAGGTGCGCTCGTTTTTCTTGCACAGGTCGATGAAGAAGCGCAGCATACGGTGCAGATAGCACATTGTCACCACTGATGCGCCGTAACCTGCGAGCGCATTGTTCGCATCGTTCCATTCTGGTCGCTGTGTGTTCATCCAGATGCCTGCGCCGGGAATATGATTCAAGAGTTTTGCCAAGAGCAACTGAATCACTTTTGTAGAAAGCGTAGTCAGTTGCAGCTTGTCGTCCTGCAGAATACACCGCGCGTCCATACCGAATGATTTTTCCTGCTTTTTGATGCTCTTATTCAATTCGTAGTCAAAACGGATAGAATTGCGCGGGTCGGCACAAATGTCCTTGTAGCTTTTGATGCGGTAGGGGATATGCGCCGTGGAGAACACTTTTTCGTTCATCATGCCGAGCAGCTGGCTCTTGTCGTATTTTGCCAGGAATTCCAACAGTTTTTGTAAGTACACCACCTGATGGTCGCCCCAGTAACCGAACTGAGCCCACGGATTTCCTTCTTCGGGGATTTCCCAGTCGATTCCGGCGCGGCTGATGCGGTACGGGTTAAATCCTTCAACGGTCATGGCGTTCACGAACACGGAGCACACGTGGGCGGCGTATTCAGGGAAAGACCACAGAAGCGCTTCCCAGGTCTGGACAATGTCGCGCCAGTTTCCTTCGTAGGTAATCACGTCCGAGCCGTCTTTCGCAGTCAAATCGATAGAAAAACGGTTCCACGGGCGGCTTGGGTCTCCGTGGCGGCGGCTGAACGTAAGCGGCAGATATTCCAAGAACATGCGCTTGTGCCACGGATTGTCGCCCGCAAACACAACAGCCTGCAACTCTTCGTGCCTTACCAATAAGTCGTTTTTCAGCGCAGATTTTTTGAGCACGTCTTCTAACTCTTCTCCGATGCGCTTGTCTCGTAATTTTGCGAATGAGATAAAGTCTGCGGTGCGAATCTTTCCTTCGTCAGCAAAGATACCGCCACGCATACTGTTGAACATCACGTTTGTGCGGTGGTGGATATCAGCAATTTCGTTTCCTGTCAGCTGTACGCCGTCCGCGCTTGCGATGATTTCATTCAGTTTGTTTTCGGTATTCTCAATGTCGTCCAAAAGCAGTTTCCAGGCATCGGCGCGGTTTTTGATACGGATCTCCAATTCTGCCAGTTTTGTGGCATCGTAGTTTACGTCCAGCACTTGTTCCCAGCATTCTGCACTTTTTCCCACCAGCTCGCTTTCGTGCATGATGTAGCATTCGCCGCGCTTTCCGTTCAGCTCGTTGCTTTCGTTTTGCAAAAGTTCCGTCCGGCCAGTAAGAAAATAATTGATTGCGTTTTCAGAAAGAATGACGGGGTCTTTTGTGGTGAACCAGCTTACATTGATGGTGAGGCTTTCGCTCGGCTCTGCCTTGTCCGTGACAATTGATGACAGCGTAAACAAAGCCGCATTGCATTCCATGTCCACCTCAGCCTTTTTGTATGCGTCCAACAGCACGCTCTTGGTAGTCTGAATTAAATTGTCACAAGAAGACGGCATAATGTTCCGGCAGCCGTCAAGAATGGTGAGCGTCACTTTTTTGTCAGTCAGGTTTTCGATTCGGCTCATTTTTACCAAGCCATAGGTTGCACTGCTTGTCCATCCGTAGCGGAATGCGACTCCTGCCATCAAGTTCACTTCCTCAAACCAAATTTTGCTTCCGTTCAGGCTTTTGTATAAGTTACGGCGGATAGTTATTTCATCAGTGTAGCGGTGTGCGCCCGTGCAGAAGAGGTTTTCAAACGGTTGCCATATGATTCCGCGTTTTCCTTCGCTCTTGATTTTGATAATCGTTACGGAGCCGGTCGTTCCTTTCTCATCTTTTAATTTATCGCATGTATAATAGGGGAAAATGGGGTAGTCACAGTTCTTTCGTCCTGCAGAGATGCCACCCTGTGCCCAGCAAAAATTCCAGACATCGCTTGAGCTTGTGATGGTCATAAAAAAATCATCCATCGCATCAAAGTCTTCTATCTTGTAGAACGCCTCGCCATCTAAAAAAACTTGTTTTCCTGTCGCATACTTTTTCATCGCATTCTCCTGATTTTAGTCTTTTTCAATTATGATTATTGATGGAGATTGTTAAAAAAAATATCAAAATGATTTTCTTACTGTCAATTTTTTGTCTTAACTAATAACAAAAAAAAGATATTTTTTATAAATATTTGCTATTGTTTTCAAAAAAGCGGTTGTATATAAGAATAAAGACTAATTCAGTTTAAATGAGGTTGTTATATGAAGAAATATAGTGCGATTGTTTTATTTGTGTTGATTTCGTTGCCGTTGTTTGCAGGCGAAAAATACCTTTTCAGCACAAAAAAAGCCCTGAAAGATAAGCAGAATGTGCCGTTCCATACGGAAATTTCTGCAATTGATGTGGTACGTGATATGCGCTGTGGCTGGAACCTGGGAAATACGCTGGATGCAAACGCTAAGTCTGGCATGGAATCAGAGATGAGTTGGGGTCAGCCGGAAACTACAAAACAAATGATTGACGCTATTGCCGCCGCAGGATTTAAGACAATTCGTATTCCTGTCAGCTGGGCAAATCATTTTGTCGATTCAAATTATACTATTGATTCCGCATGGATGAAGCGTGTTAAGGAAATTGTTGACTGGGCGATTGCAGACGGACTTTACGTCATTCTGAATGACCATCATGACAACTACGACAGCGACAAACAGGTTCCGCACGAAAAAGGATATTATCCGAGCACGCTCAGCTACAATGAGTCGATGCTGTTCGTAAAAAATGTATGGGCGCAGATTTCGCTTGCGTTCAATCGTGGGTATGACGAGCATCTTATTTTTGAGGTGCTGAATGAGCCTCGCCGTCGTGGACATGAGCATGAATGGTGGTACAATCCGGGTTGTGTGCTGTGTAAGGATGCGGCATCCAGTCTGAACAAACTGAATCAAATCGCGCTCAACACTATCCGTGCTTCAGGAAAAAACAACGAGAAGCGTTTTGTCATGGTGACAGGGCTTGCCGCTTCAATCAATTCTTATCAGGCGGACGAGTCATGGAAAATGCCGACTGACAAAGAGCCTGGCCGCCTTCTGATTTCTGTGCACTTGTATACGCCGTATTCGTTTGCGATGGAAAATCCCGGTGCGACAGAGTTTGAAGAAAAGCATGCCGCCGAGCTTGCCTACAATTTTAACTGGCTTAACGAGCATTTTGTCTCTCATGGCGTTCCCGTTGTGATTGGCGAATATGGTGCGACTAACAAAAACAATACGGCTGAGAGAGTTAAGTGGTTCCGCTATTTTGTTGGTGAGTCAGCAAAATATGGTATGGTCACTTGTCTTTGGGATAACGGGGATGCAAATGCCGCAAACACGTTTGAGGAAAAATTCGGCTTTTTTAATAGAAAAACACTTTCTTGGTACTTTCCCGAAATCATAGACACGATTATAATGGAAAGTGCCTCTATGAAAAAATAATAGGAGCTAATCCGTTTGAAAAAGATTGCATTGCTGGTACAAGATTTAGACTCGGACTATTTTACTTTTATGGTGGACGGAGCCAAGCGTTATTGTGATGAGCACGGTTACCAGCTGCATATTTATATCATCCGTGGAAAAAACTGGAGTCATGGTTCTTTTGACTACCAGTATTACGCCGCCGTCAAGCTTGCGACCAAAGAAAATTTGGACGGCATTTTGCTTGCGACCAACACTTACTGCCAGAACGCGCCCGAATCAAAACGGGTTGCTCTGGTAAAAGAGTTCTCATATCTTCCGCTGGTGAGCATTGGCGCGATTATTCCCGGTGTCTCCAGCGTTGTTTCTGATAACAAGGCGGCGTTCAAGCAGCTTTTAAATCACCTTGCGGACGACCATCAAAAAAAGAGCATCGTGCTGATGATGCCGGTGTCCACGTCTGTTGATATCATCGTCCGTCGTCAGGCTTTTGAAGAATTTTTGCGGGAACGTGGCATTCCGCTGGACGATAAAAAAATCATCTATGCCGACTACACGTATGAAGATTCTCGTGAAAGTTTGATGCATGTTTGCCCGGACAAGGGAAGCGTGTATTTTGACGCGATTGTAACTTGTAGCGATGACCTTGCGTTTGGGTGTATCGCTTATTTCCGGGAAATTGGTGTGAGCGTCCCTGATGACGTAGTGGTGACAGGATTTGATAATCAGCGTCGATGCCTGTATTCCAACCCGGAACTTACCAGCATTGACCAACAGATTGCGCTTTTAGCGTACAATGCCGCTGAGCTTTTGGACAAGCAGTTTTCAGACGCAACAGTCCAGCCTGAGACGCTTTCTGTTCCATCGATTCCGCTTTTCCGCGAGTCATGTGGTTGTCCGCATTCGCAGACGCAAGAGGATATGCGAAATCGCTTTGACACCGAAGAATTGATTTTGCACCGCAAAGAAGTTGTCGCTCATTTCCACTTTTTCTTACAGGAGATGCAGGCTTCACTTTCTCTCACTGAATTCAAACGGCTGCTTATCCGCAATCTTCGTGACTACGGCATCGGTTCATGTGTCATCTGCCTTTACGATGACCCCATTTATTATGGCAAAAACGACAACTTTGTTCTTCCTGACTCCGCAAAAGTGCTGATTGCATTTTCGACCCAAGGAAAATATGAGTATTTGGAGTCATCTGTCACTAATCCAAAGACTCAGATGGTACCCGAAGACTTTTTGTTTGAGCCGGGAAAGCCTGTCGTGGTCTCCAGTTTGTTCAATACGTCATTTCAGTATGGCTATGTCGCCTATACGCCCGGATTTATTGAGCCTCGAATGTATGAGCTGATTTTCAGCGCGACGGGAATCGCTTTGGCATCTAACCGTCTCTTGTCCCTAAAAGACGCGGAGACCAAAAAACTTGCCGACGTAAATGAAAACCTAAAAACTGCGTCCGTTACCGATGCGCTCACAGGTGTGTTCAATCGTGGCGGCTTTATGAAATACGGAAGCAAAGCCATCAAGGCTGCGGTAAAAGAGGGGAGGTCTGGCGCGGTCATCTTTGGCGACATGGACCACTTAAAAGTGATTAACGATGAGTTTGGGCACGATATGGGCGATGTGGCGATAAGGGCCGAAGTCGCCGTGTTAAGAAAGATGCTGCGAGATTCCGATGTAATTGGTCGTTTAGGTGGTGATGAATTTGCCATCGTTGCGCCGGGACTTACGGAATCTGGCTTTATGCATTTAGTCACCCGCATTGAAGCAGAAGCTGATGCCTACAATCGCACGAGCGGTCATCCGTTCACGCTTTCGATTAGTCTTGGTATGTCGATTTTTACTCCCGATGACTACGACTTAGGCTGTATGCTCAAAAAAGCCGACGAACGCCAGTACGAACAAAAACGCCTCCATCACCGTACCCGCGCATAAGTTTTATTATCACACGGACAGTTTGCTGTGCTGCCGTGTTTTTATTATCACACGGACAGTTCGCTGTGCTGCCGTGTTTTTATTGTCACACGGACAGTTCGCTAACGCTGCTCGGACTAACGTCCTCGCACGCTTAAAGAAGGACATGCAACACGCTTCCCCTTAGCGACGTTAGTCGCGTAGCGTTAGCATGCCATGTCCCTTACGTTTCGTTCCGTGTGACAATCTCTTCCTACATTACGAGTTTGATTTCTGTTTCGGCGGTGAGTTTGTTTTCGGGAACGTAGTTGTCGGTCAGTTTTTCGCCGTTTACGTAGAATTCTTTCCATCCGCCTTGTGCGCCGTTCGGGTTTTCCACGGTGATAGAAAGCTTCTTTCCACGGAAAGTCTTTTTGATTTTGCAAGATTTCCAGTCAGCCGGGATTGACGGCGCAATGCGTAAGCCACCAAAGTCAGGACGCATACCCAAAATACCTTCTACACAGCCCACCATAACGGTTGAGGCGGTTCCTGTGAGCCAGTGCACATGAGAGCGTCCAAAGTGCGGGCTTGCCTTTCCTTCGGTAAACTGACCGTAGCAGTACGGCTCCAGCACTCTTGTTTCTGCCTTGTCGTTCTGTGCGGAGGGCGCATTTTCAATAAAATACTGGAATGCGCGGTTTCCGTGTCCGCTCAACGCTTCAGCAAGGATAATCCAGCCCTGTGACTGTGAGAAGATACCAGCATTCTCTTTTACACCTGCATTGTAGATTACAGCGAGCGCGCCGTCAAACGCATGAGAATGGTACGGCGGATTCATGAGCAATGCGCCATAGTCGGTGTTCAGCTTTTTGTTTACGCTGTCCAATGCTTTTTCAGCCTGTGTTTTATCTGCAAGACCAGAGATGACCGCCCAACTCTGTGGGTTCAGCCACATATTCGCTTCCGGGTCTGTGCGCTTGCCAATTGTCTCGCCAGCTTCGGTAAAGCCACGGATAAAGCGGTCTTCGTTCCAGCACAAATCGTTCAGAAGTTTTTTGAATTCTTCCTGCTTTTTGTTGATAAATGCGATGTAGTCCGTGTCTTTTTTGTATTCAGCAAAATGGCGGATGACGCTCAACGCATAATAATACTGGAATGCGACGAAACTTGACTCGCCATTTTTGCCGAGGCGCAGACAGTCGTTCCAGTCAGCATACAAGCCAGCCGGAAGTCCGTGCGGTCCCAGGCGTTCCATAGAGAACTGAATCGCACGCTTTAAGTGCTCGTACACTGTGCCAGAGTCTTTGTTTGCGAACGGAATCACTTCGTCGATG
>JAFSTK010000029.1 GCA_017450535.1 Treponema sp. | reverse complement strand
ATGAACTGTCCTGGCGCGCTCGAACTCTTCAAGAGCCGTCTGCGCTCATACAAAGACTTGCCGTTGCGCCTTGCTGAATTCGGTCATTGTGTGCGTAACGAGCCGAGCGGAACCTTGCATGGCATTATGCGTGTGCGCGGCTTTGTTCAGGACGACGCTCACATCATTTGTACCGAAGAGCAGATTGAATCCGAAGTCGCCAAATTCTGCCGTCTCTTGTTGGACGTGTACAAGGATTTTGGCTTTGACAAAAATGTTACCGTAAAACTCAGCACCATGCCCGAAGACCACGTTGGCGACGAAGCTACTTGGCAGCATGCAGAAGCCGCTTTGGGAGCCGCATGTAAATCAGCCGGTCTTGATTATGAGATTCAGCCGGGCGAAGGCGCATTCTACGGACCAAAATTGGAATTCAAACTGTACGATACACTTGGCCGCGAATGGCAGTGTGGTACGATTCAGTTGGATTATCAGCTTCCGAGCGCGGAACGTCTGGACGCTACATACATCGGCGCGGACAACCAGAAACATCACCCGGTCATGCTGCACCGCGCAGTCCTTGGCTCACTGGAACGCTTTATGGGCATCTTGATTGAAAACTTTGCCGGCGCAATGCCCGCATGGTTTGCCTTTGAGCAGGATGCCGTTGTTCCTGTTGGAAACGATTTTACCGGCTATGCAGAAAAAGTTGCCGCTGAATTGTCAGCCGCTGGAATCCGTGCGAACGCATATCTTGACGACAGCAACATGAAGAGCAAAATCAAAGTGATTACAAGCGAGCACAAAACGCCGTACATTTTGGTTGTGGGCGCAAAAGAGCAGGAAGAAAACACAGTTTGCGTTCGCTTCCGTGCAGACAGCGGCTTGCAGCAGAAAACAATGCCGCTCGCAGAGTTCAAGAATTATATCACTGAGAAAGTGAACGCACACTCTCTCACATTGTAGGATTTTTAATCTTCATCGTAGGCGCGTTCATAATCGCGTAAGGAGCGGAAACGGTTGCGGCTGCCTTGCTTTTCCTGCAACATTTCCGCATCCTCCCTGCCTTGAAAATTTGTCCAGTCAGTAAATTGATGAGCGCGGACGGGCTTTGTTTCGTCCGCGTTTTCGTTATTATTCTTTTCAGCTAAATCTTCCAGTCCGTTTGCCATATTATATTTCCAGCCGTCCGCTGATTGCGATAATCATGCCGTCCATGCCCCTGCCATCCGCAAGAGAACCGACAGGCACGTACACATTCGCGCTCACACCCGCTTTCCATCCGTTGGGCAAATTGTATAACCAGCAGAACATAATGTCCGGGTACAAAAAGTGCGCGCTGCTCCAGAACCAGCTGTTTATAGAAGATACGTCGTCATTGTTTGATACCGATGTGTTCTCATTGCTTCCGCTGCCGTTTGCATCTACGCCATTGGAAAGAATGCCAAACCGGGCAAGAACGCCAAGTCCGCCGCCAGCTTGGAATGTATGGTTTTTGTAACGGATAATTTTGACGGCGTTCAAGTCAAGCAAAAATGAAAGCGCGATTGCCGTGCGGTTTTCAATTTCTGCAGGGCGCGCATTGTCGCCGTCCCATAGGTAATAATTCACGAAGAACGACAGACGAGGCTGAAATGAAATCGGCATATTCTGGAACAAGGTGCCGCCTGCACCGACACAGAACGTAATCGGTGAGGGCGCGCTTTTTTTTGTCGAGTCCGTGCTAATCATCAGCGCAGGACCGGCGGAAAAAAGAAACGAATGTTTTTTTATTGCGACATCTTTTTCTTGCGTGCCGTCAGTTTCTTTTCCTTCTGAAATCTCAGTTTCTGGCGCAGGTGACGGAGCATCTTCTTGAGCTGAAACAACTGCTGTCGTCATCAGCAGAGCGAGAAAAATTGCTTTTTGCATCAATGCGTTAGTCCGCCGCATAGTATTCCTTGTTGTATAAAACTTTGCCTAAGTCCACCACAAGAATGCCGCTTCTGCCTGTCTTGTAAAAGCTGCTTTCTTCCCAACCGACTGCAAAATAATCGCCGCTCACACAAAAATGAGTGTAGTAATAATCTTTTGGTAATTTTGGCAGACGGAACGCTACATTGTCTCCGCCCACAAGAATTTCCCTGCCTTTGAGCGCGCCGTTAAAATAGGTGGTGCCGTCAGTGAACACCGCGCAAATCCAGCCGTCCGCAATCAAAGCGGTCGCGTTAGAACCGTCATCTCCATGCGTATACAGGCGAGGAGATGAACCGCCAGCAGTGTAGCAGGAAACTGAAAAGGCAAAATTGTCAGGAATCGCCGCAAGCAGACTTTTGAGACGTGAAGGTGCTTGTGAAAAATCTTCCGGCGCATGCGCAGAGTAGAATGTCTCTTCGCTTGTATGGCGCACCGTGATTTTGCCGTCTCGCGTAGTGGGCTGCATGGCATCTAAATCCATCATCGGCTTCCACTGCTTGTATTCAAAACGGGTACGCTCTTCATCAGTTGATTTTACAGCCGCAAGCCAGCTGTCGCCATCAAAAATAGAACTGACAATCTCAGCGTCTGTCGCCACGCCCATATCGCCATATGTCAGGGCAGGGTAGAGCATACGACCTTCTTGGGCGACACGTACCAGATAGGGTCTGTTTGTGTCAGCTTGAATTGAATTTCCAAAATTTTTATTAAAGAAAGTGCTCCGGTACAAGGTGAAATACGGAATGTCTTTTACAAAAACCAAATCATCCGCCGTGCTTGCACCGAACAACTGAACGTCATGCAACAGGACAGGCTCTTCCAATCCCTCAAACATCAGCACGCCCAGTCTGTTCACCAGCATAAAACCGTTTCCAGCCGCATTCGTGTTCGCGTCAGAGACACGCAAGTTTTCCGTCCACGGTTTGAGAGACTGCAGCTTAGAAACCTGAGGCAGCTGAATCTGCACAATATTGTCGTTCGTAAAATAGTACCATTTGTGGTCGCTGCTTACCGGTGCCAGTTCAATAATCGGCTCTGACTCAACCTTTTTTTTGCATCCGGCCAGCGCAATCCCCACACACGCCAGCAAAAGCAATTTCTTCATATTTATATGATAACCTAAAACAGTTCTTTTGTAAAGGGGAATGTCTTCCCCTCGGCTACAATTGTTACACAATTTCCGCCTACCCCTTCTGCGGGGCAAAAAAGTTTGCTTTTCAGCCCCGCAACGCCCCATAACTTTTGCTATCGGAACTTCGCCATTTCCATCTGACAGAGCTGGTCGCACCGTTCGTTGTACTGCACGCCCGCATGACCTTTTACCCATTTCCAGTCTACGGAAAGCTCCGCATTCAGCGCGTCCAACTGCTGCCACAATTCCTGATTCAGCACCGGTTTTTTTGCCGCAGTTTTCCATCCGTTCTTCTTCCAGTTAAAAATCCACCCGGTGATACCATTCTTTACGTACTGACTGTCGCTGTAGAGCGTAATCTGCCGCCCAGCAAAACGCGCTGTGTTACGGATTACCGTCAGTGCGGCAATCGCCGCCGTGAGCTCCATTTTATTGTTCGTCGTGTGCGCCTCACCGCCACTCAGTTCCCGCGCCTCTCCGTCAGCAATCACCACGCATCCCCAGCCCCCAGGCCCCGGATTTCCACTGCATCCGCCGTCCGTGTACACGGTAATGGCGTTATTCGCTGTGTTCATATCGTCAAAAGTCATGCATACTCCTCAATAATGACAGGAACAGTATAGCATAAAACAAAAAATCTCGCCGAATTTTCTTGCCGATTTAATTAAAAATTATTATGTTTAAATGTAGAAAAGAATCGCGCAGAATCCCTGCGCCGAAAAATATAAGGAGTTTCAAAAGAAATGGCTAAACAGTTGATTTTTAATGAAGACGCACGCAAGAAGATGTTGAGCGGCGTTGAGCAGATTGCACAGGCAGTAAAAGTTACGCTTGGTCCGTGCGGACGCTTGGTTATGCTGGACAAAAAGTTCGGCGCGCCCACAATCACAAAGGACGGCGTTTCTGTAGCAAAAGAAGTTGAATTGAAAGACCCGTTTGAAAACATGGGTGCACAGCTGGTTCGTGAAGTCGCCTCAAAGACAAACGATGTGGCTGGTGACGGAACAACGACTGCTACCGTTTTGGCATACGCAATCGTGCGCGAAGGATTAAAATCAGTTTCTGCGGGCATGACTCCGATTGAAATCAAACGCGGTATCGACAAGGCAGTTTCTGTCGCAGTTGAGGCAATTAAAAAGAACAGCCGCGCAGTAAAAGGCAGCGATGACATCACACACGTCGCAACTATCTCTGCAAACAATGACCCGGAAATTGGTAAGATTCTGGCTGACGCAATTGAAAAGGTCGGAAAAGACGGCGTAATCACCGTTGAAGAGTCAAAGAACATGGATACCACCGTAAACATCGTGGAAGGTATGCAGTTTGACCGCGGTTACATCTCATCATATTTCGTGACCGACCGCGAGCGCATGGAAGTGAACTACTCAGACGCATTCGTTTTGATTCACGACAAAAAAATCAGCACGATGAAAGACCTCCTGCCGTTGCTTGAAAAAGTCGCGCAGACAGGCAAGCCGCTTGTGATTATCTGCGAGGATATGGACGGCGAGGCTCTGGCTACATTGGTTCTGAACTCAATCCGCGGCACTTTGAAGTGCGTTGCGGTAAAGGCTCCTGGATTCGGCGACCGCAGAAAGGAAATGCTGCAGGACATCGCAATCCTCACCGGCGGCACAGTGATTACCGAAGAGCTCGGCTTGAAGCTTGAGACCGCGGAACTTGCTCAGCTCGGCCGCGTAAAGAGCGTAAAGATTGACAAGGACAACACCACATTGGTTGACGGCGCAGGCACAAAGAAAGCTATCGCAGACCGCGTCGCAGAAATCAAGGCACAGGTGGAAAAATCCACATCTGACTACGACAAAGAAAAGCTCAAGGAACGCCTCGCAAAACTTTCTGGCGGTGTCGCTGTAATCAACATCGGCGCAATCACTGAGACCGAGATGAAAGAAAAGAAATTCCGCGTTGAGGACACATTGGCCGCAACACGCGCCGCTCTGGAAGAAGGCATTGTTTCTGGTGGTGGCTTGGCTCTGATTGACGCCGCAAAAGCTCTCACCGACGAGGCTGCAAAAGATTTGAGCGATGACGCAAAAGTCGGCTTTAAGATTGTGCGTCGCGCACTTGAAGAGCCGATTCGCCAGATTGCAGACAACGCAGGCGTAGACGGAGCAGTTGTCGCTGAGCGCGCAAAGAACGAAAAGAAGGGCGTCGGCTACAACGCTGCAAAGGACGAATGGGTAAACATGATGGACGCAGGTATCATCGACCCTGCAAAGGTGACCCGCAGCGCATTGCAGAACGCGGCTTCTGTCGCAGGCATGTTGCTCACAACCGAATGTGCTATTACAGACATTCCTGAGCCTCCGGCACCGCCCGCCGCACCGAACCCCGGTATGGATATGGGCTACTAATCCAAGGTTCAAAAGGATGCGCAGGTTTGAACAGAATGCATGAGGGTAGTCTTATATCCTTGTGTGTCAGTTCTATCTGTGTACATCTCCATGAATATGGCAACACCCGCTTTTTTGGTACTTCGCCAAAAGCGGGTGTTTTTTTGTCTAAAACCGTTCTTTTTGAGAAAAATCAGACATTTTTTAGAATAACGGAAAAGTGCAAAAAATCCAATGAACATTTTTCCTTGAAAGTTTGATACTAATTGCCATAATTAGGAAAAAAAATTTTAGAATATAAAGGTTCAAAAGGAGGACTTATGAAAAATATGTTGAAAAAAATGCTGGGTACAACATTCGCTTTATTGTTGTGCTTTACGACCGGATGTTCTTCTGACTCAGAGGATGTAGCGTTTTCTGCTCCGGTTGTCGCACCGGTGGATTCAATCAGTGCCGTTACGACAGTTTCTTCTTGGACGGAAGGAGATGTTGTTACGGAAAGTTCTATCACTGTGACGGCAAAATATGCTAATGGAACGACAAAGGCGATTACTGCTGGTTACACACTGAGTGGAGACACAACGCTGAAAACCGGTACGAACACGATTACGGTGACATACAGCGGAAAAACGACAACGCTGACGATTACGGCAAAGGCGAAAGCGAGCGGTGGCGAGGAAGAAAAGACGGGTACAGTTTCTATCGAAGTGACTGTAGACGGCAGATATAAATGCCCTGTATGTGGAACTGAATATGACACAAAAACAGAAGCGGAGAACTGCGCTCATGCTGCTGGATGCCCTGCTTGGGAATACACGGTGACATTTAAGGATGCTGAAGGCGGTACTAACACATCTGTTACAAAGAAAGTAAAGAACGGCAATACGCTTGCCCAATCCGATATTCCTTCATGGACAAAAGACGGATATGAACTTTCATGGTCATCAAGTGAAGCTGGTGTAACGACAGCCTCTAAGATTACCAAGGACGTGACATTTACGGCCGTGTGGACGTGATTGTTCACCGTGAAATTTGTTGATTCTGACGGAAAGAATGAAACGGTTACGAAAACGGTAAAAAATGGAGCCACTGTTCCTGCGAGCGATGTTCCGACATGGACAAAAGACCATTATACGCTGAAGTGGGATAAAGATGTTGCTGCAGCGATTAGCGCAGACGCCACATTTACTTCTGTATGGACAGAAAATGCAAAGTTTACGGTAAAGTTTGTTGATTCTGCCGTTGATGGAATTGCGGCTGAGACTGATTCTGCTCTTGATACGCAAACTGTTTACACCGGCGAAAAAGCAACTTTGCCGGCATGGGCTTCTGCTTCAAGAGTGAATAAGAAAGATTACACAGTGGCATGGACTTCTTCTGTGACAGGTGTTACACCGACTTCTGCAATCACACAGGATGTAACATTCACGGCAACATGGACGAAGACACCGAGTGAAACAGTGATTACTTTCGAGAAATCTGGAGCGGCAACTAATACAACAATCGTTTCTGGAGCTTCTGCTAAGTCTTATAAAACTGATCAGACATATACCACGGCTGCAGGAACTGCAATTAAGACAACTTATGGTGCAAAATTGAATTCTACGGGATTTATTACTCTAACTCTTGCCGATTCTTATACAGTTCTTTTTGTTCAAGGTACTGATAAAACTGTTGCTAAAGGTTTGAACATCGCGACTTTGGGAAGCGACGGCTCGACTTATGGGGATGCTGTTAATTACGCTGTTGTTTCTAGCGGAAGCAATGTGGTTTCTGCAAGCCTTTCAGCCGGAACTTAT
>JAFSTK010000028.1 GCA_017450535.1 Treponema sp. | reverse complement strand
GCGTTCCAGCTTTCATAAAAAGCAATTCGTTTCATCGGCTTGTCGAATTCTTTTTGAACGACACCTGTTTTCCACCACGAATTATATGAATAGAGGAGATTTAAAATACTTTCTTCTGAAAAATAATTCATACCTTAGCCCTCCAAAATTATCAGTTTTTACATCTTAATGATAATATTTACTACTAAAGATTGTCAATACGTTGATAATCTTTTGACATTTTATTGTCATTAGACCGTAATAATTGATGATGCGCGTTGTAAGCTCGGTGTTCGTTGCCTTGTTGATTGCCGTATTCAAGCTGTAAAGTCGTAGCCCTCATTTGCAAGCTGAATGCTCAGATTTTTCAGGCTTTCGCATTTATATCCCCTAATACCTATACACCCCGCGATACTTTGCCAACAACCCCACGCAAATAATCACCATGATTCCGTCACTGGCCATTGAGACAAACCACAGTCCGTTCGAGCCAAACAGAAGTGGGAGGATATAAATCAATGCGACTTCGAGAACCAGAACGCGGAAAAATGAAATGAACGCTGAGACTTTGCCGTTATTGAGTGCGGTAAAAAATGCGGAGCTGAAATGGACTGTTCCCATGAAAAGGAAAACCATGGTGTATATACGCATTGCGCCAAGGCTCAGATGGTACAGGTCTTTGTCGTAGCCCATAAAAATGCTGACAAGCAGAGGGGCGAGCAGTTCAAACAACAAAGTCAAAGCGACGCTGGCACTTCCAACCAAAAGGAGGCTCTTTTTAAAAAGATTGTGCAGCTCTGCCTTGTTTTCCGCGCCATAGTGAAAGCTGATAACCGGGGAGACGCCCATCGAATAGCCGATAAAAATTGCCGCGACGAAAAATCCCAGATACAGCAACACTCCGTAGGCGGCGATACCGTGATTTCCGATGTAGCGAATCAGCTGGTGGTTATACAGAATTCCCACGACTGACATTACGATTGAAGAAACCATTTCGCTTGAGCCGTTTGCGCAGACTTTCAGAAGCACATTTCCGCTGAATCGTGTTTTTCCCAGATGAAGCTGTTTTGTTGACGGAAACAAAAAATAGACCAGCGGAATAAAGCCACCGGCAATCTGTCCTGTAACGGTGGCCCATGCCGCGCCTTTGAGTCCCATCCCAAAAATGCCGACAAAAAGCCAGTCCAAAAACATATTTGTACAGCCCGCCACCAGAATGATATAAAATCCGTATGAAGGTCGTTCCGCAGAAATCAAAAAAGACTGAAATAGATTCTGCAGCATAAAGAACACCAGACCGACAAGGTTGATTCTGATATAAAGTGTCGTGTAAGAAAGCAAAGAATCATCGGCACCAAGGCGACGCGCAATAAACGGTGCAAAAATAAAACCGATAACAGAAAAAATCAGACCGATGACAATGACGGTATACACAATCAACGAAAAATATCGGTTAGCCTTTTCCTTCTCACCCTGCCCCAAAGTCATCGAGACAAATGCGACACCACCGCTTCCGAACATAAAGCCGATAGAAGAAAGAAGCATTAAAAATGGAATTGAAAGATTGAGCGCCGCAAAACAGTCCGCGCCCGTATAATTTGAGACAAAAAATCCATCCACAATTCCATACGAAGAAGTAAAAATCATCATCAATATGGGTGAAATCGTAAAGCGGATAAGTTTGCTTGTTGTAAAATGCTCTGAAAGCTGAATTGCGCTTTTGTTTGCCATGTTGTTTGTTGATTATACCATAATTTTGATTATAAAAATATTATCGTCTGCCCGAAAAATGAATAAAACACGGGGAATGAATTGTAGTCATTTTTCTCAAAACTCCTATTGTACAAATCTTTCCGTAGTGGCATAATTTATTATCGATTGGGGAGCTAGGTTGAACCTGGCTGAGAGTAGACTGTTTGTCTAGACCCACAAAACCTGATTTGGATAATGCCAACGTAGGGATAGCAAGTCTCGCTTGAAATTGCACTTCGGGCGTTGATGAATTCAAAAAAACTTTCCTAAAAACAGCAAAATTCAAACAGGCATCTTAATTTTATTTTGAGGCTTGTTATGTTTTCAAAAATCCTTTCAAATGTGCAGAGCACGAGTCCTTTAGTTCACAACATCACAAATTATGTCACTGTAAATGATGTTGCGAATATCATCCTTGCTTGTGGCGCCAGCCCGATTATGAGCGACGACAAAAATGAAGTTGAGGAAATCACTTCAATTTGTGGCGGCTTGAACATCAACATCGGAACGCTGAACGAGCGAACAATCAATTCAATGTTCCTTGCCGGAAAAAAAGCAAACGCTCTGGGACACAAAGTCCTTCTTGACCCAGTTGGAGCCGGTGCTTCTGCATTGCGCACTGACACTGCAATCAAATTGCTCAAAGAAGTCAAATTTGATGTCATCCGCGGAAATATTTCTGAAATCAAAACACTCGCGCTTGGTTCTGGAAGTACAAAAGGCGTTGATGCAGATGTTCAGGACGCTGTTACCGACGCAAATCTTGAAAAATCTGTCGCATTCGTAAAAGAATTCGCGCAGAAAACAGGGGCCGTCATTGCCGTTACGGGCGCAATCGACCTTGTTGCAAATGGCGAAAAATGCTATGTCATCAGAAATGGTCGCGCTGAAATGGGAAAAATCACCGGAACCGGTTGTCAGCTCAGCGGACTTATGACGGCATTCATCACTGCAAATCCGAACAATACTCTTGAAGCTGCTGCGGCCGCTGTGTGCGAAATGGGCTTGGCTGGAGAAATCGGCTGGAAGCACATGGTTGAAGGCGACGGAAACTCAACATACCGCAATAGAATTATCGATGCCGTCTACAATATGACCGGAAAAGTCCTCGATGAGGGCGCAAAATTTGAGATTAAGTAAATGAAAGACCTTACCGATTCTCTGCTTTTATACGCCGTGACTGACCGGCACTGGGAAGGTGAAAAAAATCTCCTTGAACAGACCGAAGATGCCATTCTCGGCGGCGCAACCTTTGTTCAAATCCGCGAAAAAGAACTGGATGACGTTCAGTTTGAAAAAGAGGCTCTTGAATTAAAAGCGTTGTGCGCAAAGTACAAGGTTCCGTTCGTTGTGAACGACAATGTGCTTCTTGCAAAAAAAATTGATGCGGACGGAGTTCATGTCGGTCAGAGCGATATGGCGGCTGGAAATGTGCGTGAAATTCTCGGTCCGGATAAAATCCTCGGCGTAAGTGCCCAGACTGTAGAAGAAGCCGTTCTTGCAGAAAAACAAGGGGCGGATTATCTCGGTGTGGGCGCAGTTTTCCCGACCGGAAGCAAAAGTGATGCGATTGATGTGCCTCACACTGTTCTCCGGGAAATCTGTCAGGCCGTGAAAATTCCGGTAATCGCAATTGGCGGTATCACAAAAGACAATGTGAAGGAGCTGGCTTTTACCGGAATCAAAGGCATTGCCGTAATCAGCGCGCTCTATGCTCAAAAAGACATCAAAAATGCCGCAGAAGTTCTGAAACAGCGGACGCTTGAAGCCGTAGCACCAAAAAATTATCCGCTTTCTCAAGAAAATGCCGTGATTTTTGATTTGGACGGCACGCTGCTCGATTCAATGCCATTTTGGGCGAACACGGCTGAACGCTATCTTGCGACACTTGGAATTACCGCAGAAAAAAATCTGAGCGAAAAACTGTTTGACAAAAGTCTTAAGCAGGGTGCGGAGTATCTCCGTCAGAATTATTCTCTGGATAAGACTGATGATGAAATAATCAGCGGTATAAATGATGTCATTTCACAGGCATATAAGTCGGAGATTCAGGCAAAAACCGGAGCAATTCAGTTTTTGAAAGAATTGAAGGCGAAAGGCATAAAGACTGCACTTGCTACTGCCACTGACAAAAATATGTTTCAGCCGGCATTGGACAGGCTTGAGCTTGCACAATATTTTGAGCTTGTTCTGACTTGCTCGGAATGTAACACATCAAAAACAGAACCTGACATCTTTTTGAAGGCGGCGGAGCGTATGGGCGTACATCCCAAAAATACATGGGTTTTTGAAGATACCCTGTTCGCAATCAAAACTGCATCAAAAGCGGGATTTAAAACGGCGTGCATTTTCGACAAAAGTTCGGAATCAGCAAAAAGCGACTTGCAGAAAATCAGCAGCAAGTATTTTAATGACTTTGGTGAAGCAACTAGTTTCTTTGTCGATAAGTCTTAAATAATAAACACATCTCCGCTTGAGGGCACCGCCTGCGGAGAAAAAACATTTTTGTAATTGGAGGCAAAAATGAACACCGCATTAACAATCGCAGGAAGCGATTCGTGTGGAGGCGCCGGAATACAAGCAGATATCAAGACAATGACGGCAAATGGCGTTTATGCTATGAGTGCCGTCACTGCTCTTACTGCTCAGAATACCACCGGCGTAACTGGAATCATGGAGGTGACTCCTGATTTTTTAAGGGAACAGATTAAAGCTGTCGCAGAAGACATTTTCCCGGACGCCGTAAAAACCGGAATGGTATCGTCTGCAGACCTGATTCGGGTCATCGCTGAGTCTGTAAAAAAATACGGGATGAAAAATCTTGTGGTAGACCCTGTGATGGTTGCAACGAGTGGCGCAAAACTGCTCAAAGATGATGCTATTCAGTCTCTTAAAGACGAGCTTCTTCCGCTCGCAACCGTAATCACCCCGAACATCCCTGAAGCAGAAGTTCTCGCGGACTGTAAAATCACAAGCCCGGAAGAAATGGAACAAGCCGCAAAAAAAATCAATTCTGCATACGGCTGCGCTGTCCTTGTCAAAGGCGGCCACAGCATGAACGACGCGAACGATTATTTGTATGACGGCACAGAAGGCACCTGGTTCCAAGGAAAACGCATAAACAATCCCAACACGCACGGAACAGGATGCACGCTTTCAAGTGCAATCGCAAGCGGTCTCGCAAAAGGAAAGAGTCTCAAGGATTCTGTAAAAGACGCAAAGGAATACATTTCTGGTGCGCTTTCCGCAATGCTGGATTTAGGAAAAGGCTCAGGTCCAATGAATCACGCCTGGAACATCAAGGCGTAAAAAATTTTTCTAAGGAAGATAATATGAAATCTATAAACGCATCTCTAATTTGGTTCGGCGCAGCTGTATCTATCGCCGAAATCATCACAGGAACATATCTCGCACCACTCGGCGTAAAGGCTGGAATCGCGGCAATTTTGCTCGGTCATCTGATTGGCTGCACGCTTCTTTTCTTTGCAGGATACATCGGAGCAAAAACAAACCGAAGCGCGATGGAAACGACAAAACTCAGTTTCGGAAAAATCGGCGCAAAATTTTTTGCATTGTTGAACGTAATTCAGCTTGTCGGCTGGACTTCAATTATGATTTACGACGGCTCACTTTCTGTTGAGCAAATCATTTCCACCGGCAGATGGATTTGGGCATTGGTAATCGGTGTGTTGATTGCACTTTGGATTATCACCGGAATCACCAACATTGAAAAATTCAACGCGGTAATAATCACAGCTCTTTTCGTGCTCACATTGGTTCTCTGCAAAGTCGTATTCTTTACGCAAGGTGCGGCTGGCGAATTGGCGGCAGAATCTTCAGAAGCAATGTCTTTTGGGGCAGCGGTCGAACTTTCCTGCGCAATGCCTTTGAGCTGGCTTCCTCTAATCAGCGACTACACAAAAGACTCTAAAAAGCCGTTTCTGGTAACATTTTTGTCTGCTTTGGTGTACGGCGTAGTTTCAAGCTGGATGTACTTTATCGGAATGGGTGCCGCAATTTTCACCGGTGAATCTGATGTCGCAAGCATTATGGTAAAAGCTGGACTCGGAACTGTTGCCCTGGTCATCACCATTCTTTCGACTGTCACCACAACTTTTTTGGACGCATTCAGCTCAGGTCTCTCATTCAAAACGATTTTCCCAAAAGCATCAGAAAAATATACTGCGATAATCGTAACCGTCATCGGAACAATTCTCGCAATCATCTTCCCGATGGATAACATCACTGACTTTTTGTATTTGATTGGCTCAGTGTTTGCCCCGATGATTGCAATTCAACTTGCGGACTTCTTTGTGCTCAAGTCAGACTCCACTGAAAAACATATCGATGTGGCAAAAATGATTTTGTGGCTCGTAGGATTTATCGTATACCGCCTGCTCATGAAAACTGACCTGCCGCTCGGAAACACATTGCCGAGCATGCTCATCACATTCGCATTGACTTGTGCGACACGATTGTTTTTGAAAAAGAAATAACTTGTTCCCAGTTTCGCCTAACTTCTTCAATTTACAGAGAATTTTATTGACATATTTATCTATGTTATTTATCATTAAATATATCGATAAGTTTCTCTGTATATTTGGGGGTGTCTATGGCGTTTGCAAATTACGACAATGCGACTGCGGCAAAAATGATTCATGCGTTTGTGCCCATCAGCCGGCTAAACAAAGGCGAAGCAGGAAAAATTATTGACGAAGTAAAAGCCGACGGCGTGCGTGTCATCGTAAAAAATAATGTCCCTGAATGTGTCATGGTTTCTGTTGAAGAATACGACCGCATTATGAAACTTGCCTCTCGCCCCGTCAAAATCATTCAAACTCCCGAAGAAGAAGCAAGACGCAAAGCGTTTATCCAAAGAATTCGGCAAAATGTTCCGCCACCGATTCCACCGCAAGCAGACCGAAAAACAATTAAGGACGAAATCGGTCCGATTGAAGTAGACGAAGAAGCTGTTCTTGCTTTAAGGAGGCTCGGATGATTTTAATTGACACAAATGTAATGATAGATTACTTTCATTCCAGAGAATCTGAGCTTGCTGCAAAAATTGATTCACTTCCAATCGCACTCTGTGGCGTCGTTCGTACGGAAATCATTCACGGAGCACGTTCTGATGAAGAAATTGACAATTACCTGAAAGCATTCAAAACTTTTGACAACCTCGCAAACGACGACTACGATTGGGAAGGAACAGGCTTTGTGCTGCAAACACTTCGCTCTAACGGCATTCAGATTCCCCTCGCTGATGCACTCATCGCTTTTACGGCAATGAAGTACGACATTCCGCTTTGGACTCGTGATAATCATTTTAAGTTCGTGCAAGGTTATTACCCAGAACTCAAATTATACGAAGAATAACCCGTTCCACTAAAAGAAACCGCCATGGAACATCTTTCCGCCACTCCTTCGCTTGCAGAAAAAATTTACGCCGCTGTCCGCCTGATTCCACGGGGAAAAGTCGCGTCCTACTCGCAAATTGCCGCACTCATGGGAAACTGCAATTTACGTCGCTATGTGGGAAATGCCTTGCACAAGAACCCCAGCAATTCTGTCACGCCATGTCACCGTGTTGTAAATGCAAAAGGATTTTGTTCTGGCAGTTTCGCATTTGGTGGTGTTGATGTTCAGCGGCAAAAATTGAAAGCGGAAGGCGTTTCATTTATAGACGGCCATGTAGATATGGCGCAGCATGGCATCACCGAAGATGATTTTGAGCAGATGCATGCAGAATTGCAAAAGGTGTGCGCAGAAAAGTAAATCTTTGCTTGCTTTTTGCTATTTTTTTGCTACACTTTTTATATGAAGAAATTCGCATCATTCCTTATTTTTCTCGCAGTATTTTGTGCGGCGGCTTTTTCGCAAACAACGCAAATTAAAACCGTTGACCAATTCTTTTTGAATGATTTTGTCCGCAAAAACTGGACAACGACGGACGGACTTCCTGGCATGACAATCACCGCCATCATGCAAGACAAAAAAGGATACATTTGGCTCGGCTCCTATGACGGTCTTGTTCGTTTTGATGGCATTGATTTCGTCAGTTTTAACCGAAGCACCGATGAAAAATATGATTTCTCTTCCGCACGCTCTCTTCTGCAAGATTCACAAGAAAACATTTGGGTCGGCCACAATGATGAAGGTGTCACTTGCATTTTCCCGGACGGTTCCACAAAGAAATATACGAGCAATGACGGACTTCCCAACAACAAAGTTAATGCGCTCTGTGAAGATACTGACCACAACATTTGGTTTGGCACTGCTTCAGGAGTCTGCTATCTGACACCCTCCGGGGAATTTGTTGTTCCCGCAGGTCTTGCAGAACTTGGTCAGCAAAATATCATGGTCGTGCGTTTGTATTGCGACACTGCCGGGCGTGTTTGGGTCAGCACGGCAACAGAAAACGATTTGTTCGTATGGTCAAACAAAAAACTGGAGCGCTTTACGGGTATCACCAAAATCAAAAACCCTATCGTCTACGATGTAAATCAAGATAATTCAGGCGCGTTTTGGTTTGGCGTTTCGCCACGCTATGCGGTAAAAATCAAAGACACCGAGGAAACCGTCTACGACATCGGACATACACAACAAACAGGAACACTTGTGGAGTCAATTATTCAAGACAGCCACGGAAATTATTGGATTGGCTCTGACTCTGGCATCACGGTCATGCACAATGGAAAAATCACATACTATGACCGCACAAACGGACTGATTGATAACGCTATCACCAAGATTCTTGAAGACCGTGAAGGTAACATTTGGATTGGCTTTAATCGTGGCGGCTTACAAAAGATGAGCAAAGGTAAATTCAGCACATTTCATATGCCTGCAAGCGTGAACACCATTTGCGAAGATTCAAACCGAAACTCTGTTTGGCTGGGTGCTGACGACGGATTACACTGCTACAAAAACAATCAGTTCGTAGAAAACAATATAACGCGCTTTTGCAAAGGAATCCGCATCCGCCATGTCGGACTGACTTCTGACGGTGAACTTTTGATTTCATCATACTCAGATATTCCGCAAATCCGTGTACTTCCAGACGACACAATTAAAGCCTGGTCTGTAAAAGATGGTATTGCCACCTCAACTTGCCGCGTTGCCATCAAAACAAAATCAGGTGATTACTATGTAGGAACAACCGCTGGACTGAGCATCATCCATCATGAAGACGGCCATCTTTCCACGCTCACCCGTGCAGACGGTTTTGAAAGTCATTACATCATGTGGCTATACGAAGACGAACGCGGACGAATATGGGCAGGCACAAATGGTGGCGGTGTTTATGTTTTAGTCGATGAGCAGATTATTCGCCACTTGAGCACGGACGATGGACTTGCCGGAAACGTCATCTTCAAAATCAGCAAAAATAACGGCGATTATTGGATTTGTACAGGTACAGGACTATCAAAATACAACGAAGAAACAGATTCATTTGTAAATTTCAATTCACGCAACGGATTAGGCACAGACAGCATTTTCCAGATTGTCTTTGACTACACACAAACGGCATGGATTATCACGAATAAAGGCATTCTTTCCGCCCAGCCGTCACAAATGGATGAAGTCGGTACTGGCACCCGAAAAAAAATACCAGTCCGCTATTACGGGGCATCCGATGGATTGATTACTAACGGTGTCACTTCTGTCTCACTTTCAGCACAAGACGCAATTGGCCGCATTTGGTTTGCCTTAACCGACGGCTTTTCAATTTACGACCCCATCAAATCTAGCACGAATACCATTGCGCCCAAAATTGAAATCCAACAGTACGTAATAGACAACAACACCTATGACTATCACGGCGAGACCATCATCATTCCGCCATCAGCTAAACGTCTTTCTATCAAATACACTGGCTTAAGTTTTATCTCATCTGACAGCATGCTTTTCCGTTCAAAACTACACGGTTTTGAGCAAACTTATTCCGAATGGACACCTACGCGTCTTGTCTCATACACGAACCTCAAACACGGAAAATACGCTTTTACAATCATGTCACAGAACAGCGACGGCATACAAAGCGAACCGTCCAAGCCTGTCATCATCATCAAAAAACCGTTTCTTTGGGAACTCGTCTGGTTCTGGATTGCCATTGCGTTCGTCATCGGCTGCATCGTTGCATTGAGCGTCCTGCATAAAATCCGCAATATGCGCCGTTATCAGATTGAACTTGAACAAAAAGTTGATGAACGCACACGTGAGCTAAAGGTCGCCAACGAAAAAGCTGAGACCCTTTTGCTGAACATTCTCCCCGCAGAAGTCGCAAAAGAATTAACCGACCACCCTGACCGCACCATCGCTCAGAACTTTCCTAATGTCTCCGTTCTCTTCACCGATATCATTGGCTTTACAAAAATCAGCGATGGCTTGACCGCAGAAGAAGTCGTTACCATGCTGAATAAAATGATTTCAAAATTTGACGAACGCGCAAAACGTGAGGGCATTGAAAAAATCAAAACAATCGGAGACGCATACATGGCAGCCTGCGGATTGACCGAAAACGCTAACAACGATGACACGCTAAAAATGGTACGCTTTGCCCAAGGTCTTCTACAAGATGTTCAAGATTTCAACGAAACATCGCCAATTAAAGTACAGATTCGTCTGGGTATCAACACAGGAAATCTTGTCGCCGGAGTCATCGGAAAATCAAAATTCATCTACGACATTTGGGGCGACACCGTAAACGTTGCAAGTCGCATGGAAAGCACCGGCAAAGCGATGAAAATCCACGTAACCGAAACAACCTATGCGCAGACCAAAGAACATTTTGCCTACAGCGAAAGCGTAGACGTTGAAGTAAAAGGAAAAGGCAATATGAAAACTTACTTCCTGTAAATCATATTGCCTTAACCGTTTTCGTTATTTTAATTTCTTTCCGTCGCTAAAGGCATTGCCAACCACTTCGCCAATCACACGGTACACGTGGAACGAAGCGTCATACATAATCGGCTGGAGTTTACCCAAATCGATTTTACCGTCAGTCAGAATTGATTCGTCCGCCTGTTGAGCCACGATTTTTCCCACCAGCATTTCGCGCTCTTCATTCCATTCTTTTACTTCACATTCCAACGTGAGCGGATACTCTTCAATAATCGGGGCGTTCACATGGGCACTCTTATGCACATGCACGCCAGCCTTTTCGATTTTGTTCACATTATTTCCGCTCTCAATGCCAAAATAATCAGAAATCGTCACCGTACTTTTCGTTCCGAAAGCCACTGTAAATGCGCCGGTCTTTTTCAGATTTTCAGTCGTTTTATGCTTTGCAAGGTACAATGTAATCTCACCATAATCTGACTGAATACCCCATGCCGCATTCATTGCGTTAGGCACTCCGTTCTCATCATATGTTCCAATAATAAATACGCCTTCTGGCGCAATCACTGCATGTTTTGCATCAAATTCCATAACACACTCCTAAAAAATTTAATATTGTGTCGCAAATAATTTGCTTATTTTTCCTTGTGTCGTCTGTCCAATTCATCGTAAACGTCTTTCCAGTTTACGCCTTCTTTGTACATCAATACGCTCACAAAGTAGAGCAAATCTGCCGCTTCCCAAATCACTTCTTCTTTGCTTTCGGCATCATCGCAGAGTTCTTCGGCTTCTTCCATCACCTTTTCGCGTACACGTTTCGCATCCAAAGTGGCAGTATAGCTACCGGGGCGAGGATTTGCAAAGCGTTCGGAAATCGTTCCGTACAAGCGTTCCAAAGTTGATTTTTCATCCGGGTCGCTTCCAAAACATGTCCAACTTCCCGTATGGCATACGCCGCCGTGTGGAATTACTGTCGCAAGCACAGTATCACGGTCACAATCAGCGCGCATCTTTATCAGCTCCAAATAATGACCGCTCGTCTCGCCCTTTGTCCAAAGCGTATTACGTGTGCGGCTATAGAACGTAAGTTTACCTGTCTCAAATGATTTTGCAAAAGCCTCGCGGTTCGCATAACCCATCATCAGCACTTCGCCCGCAGGGCTTTGTGCAATCACAGGAAGCAAATCGCCTGTCTTTTCCCAGTTCAGGCAGTTGATAAACGAATCCTGCAAACTCACTTTGCCCGTATACAATGCCATTCCCAGTTGAACATCACAACCCAATTTTTCCAGCTCGGTCACTTGCTCCAGCGAATTCACACCGCCAGCCGCTACAACACGGCATTTTACCGCCTCACGCAAAGCGCGCACTGCTTCCATATCGGTGCCCTGCATACAGCCTTCTTTTTCCACGCAAGTAAACAAAAGTTCAGAACAATATTTTTCCGCTTCCTTTGCGCCGTCAATCAACGGAATATCTACCGTCTCTGTCCAGCCCTTTACGGCAATTTTTCCATTAATCGCATCCACACTGATAATCACGCGCTGCTTACCAATTGCTTTGTTCAACTCTTCCAAAAAAGCCGTATTCAAAATTGATTCGCCCGCTTTTGGCTCCGGATTCCATGCCGCACTTCCAACAATTACTTTTTCTGCGCCAAGCGAAATAAGTTCACGTGCTTTTTTTACATCACGAATTCCACCACCTACGCGCACATTTCCGTGCCGAAGCAATGTTTTGAGCAACGCAGTATTTTTTGTGTTTCCTTTTGCATCCGTATTGCGAAGTGCCTGATCAAGGTCAATAACTGCCACTTCGCCAAATTTATTAAAATCAGCAATCAGTGCATCCGCGTCATCACGCTGCAAAACCAAATCTTTTCCATTTTTAAGCTGAACTACATGTCCGTCTTTTAAATCAATTGAAGAAATTACCATGGTCTGATTATATCAAAATATCTAATGATACACAATGAACATTTTTTTCTTGCCGTTTTAATACTTCTTGTTTATATTTAAACTATAGAGATAAGGAGAAAGCTATGGCAAGTATTGCAATTACACAAGACAACTTCAAAAGCGAAGTATTGGAATCAGATAAACCTGTTCTGGTTGATTTTTGGGCAAGTTGGTGCGGTCCCTGCAAAATGATGGGGCCAGTTGTAGAAGAAATTTCAAATGAGCGTACAGATATCAAAGTCTGCAAAATCAATGTAGACGATGAATCAGATTTGGCTGAACAATATGGCATTATGAGCATCCCCGCATTCTATCTCTTCAAGGACGGCAAAGTGGCGGCTCAGGTTGTCGGTGGTCAGCCAAAAGACGGTCTTCTCAAATCACTTGGTCTGTAAAATCAGACTTTTTTGAGAGCTCGTGCAATATCCGCACGAATAATCTTACATTCTTCAATGCCAGAAACAAAATGCAAACAGTTTTCTTTTTGGCATGAAATTGACGGTCTAGTATATGTTACAAGGCCGTCTTTTTTTTCAGCATTGTCAGAATGCATGGTGCTGTGTTTGGAAATATTTGACCCATTTACCACAATTGTTTTTAGGTTTTCCAAAAAGACAGCCGTTTTCTTTTCAGACTCTTCTTTTGTTCCCTTAAACGCAAACGCTACAGAAATACCAAATTTTTTCCCGTAGGCTTTCGCTGTAGCAGATGTGTCGGTCACCGTTGGATAAGCGACCCATGCTACTTTGTCACACTTCAGCAATTGTTTTGCCACTTCCATCGCATTTTTGCACCGATGCTCAAAGTTCAAAGCAATATCATCAACTATTTTTGACAACAAGAATGCTGTCGAATAAATCATTCTGGAATCCAAAATGCGTGTCACCACATGATTCAAACGCATCGTAAATGCAATAGCCGCCTCTTCCTTTGGCAAATCAAATGCCCATCGGATATTATTGCAACTGGGGTCGCCAGCTTTAATAAGAGGAACATTGGAAATGCGCCAGTCAAAATTTCCGGCTTCCGTAATTGAACCACCTTTGCACACTTCTGCACCACACAAAATGGAAAAATCACGTACTACAATATCCACACCCAGCTCAATCGGCGTAAATGAAAATGGCGATATTCCCGACGCATCCACTATCATCGGAATTTTATTTTTATGCGCGATATATGCTATCTCTTCAATCTCAAATGCCTGCGGAATTGCACCGCCTTCAATATCAACAAAAATACATCGTGTGCGTGGAGAAATTGCCGCAACATAATCTTTTGCCTTTGCCGACTGAATAAAATTCACCGTGATACCAATATCGTGTATTAAAATGTTGAATAAATCATGCACTTCCGGGCGGAGATTTTCACAAACAACAATTTCATCACCTGCATGTGCTACTGTTAATATTGTCTGCAAGATAGCAATTTTTCCAGAAGTCAATAATGTTGTTGTCTTGCCACCTTCAAGCGTCGCAATTTTTTTCTGTAGCTCTACAACGAGTGGTTCTAACTTTTCCATATATTTAAATGTAGTCCTGAAATTTCTTACTGTCAAGCGACAAAATGCAATATCATTAAACTCATTTTCCGCTTTTAATTCCAAAAACCTGTCTTTATTTTCTCCAAAAACCATTTTATAATTATTATAACTATGTACACTTTTGGTGTTACATTACGACTAAAAATTGTTTTTCATAATGAACGATAAGTTCTGGAGGTATTTTTATGAAAAAAATTCTTGCTGCTGTATCAACATTTTTGTTGATTGGTGCAATCGCTTTTGCAGAAGGTTCATTCCTTGCAAATGATTTGGAAACATCAGAGTCTGTTACTGAAGCAATCGCTCTTAATGGTTTTACCGTAAACGCTTCTAAAGACAAAGATGTTCGTGTAAAGAACACTTCAAAAGTTGCTCCTGATGGAAAATCTTTTAAAAAATGTCTTGATTTGCGTGGCAAGCAGTCTAACGGCGCACGTACAATTAAGTTCAGCGCAAAAAAAGGTGAGACCGTTACCGTTTATGGAAACAGCGGCTCAAAGACTGACGATCGCACAATCCTTGTTCAGACCGCGAAGAAAAAGACTATTTTAAAAGTTCCTGTAAAAATCTATACTGGTGAAATCTCAATGGGAGAAGTAAAAATCCCTGAAGATGGTGATTATCAGGTTTGTTCAGAAGATAAAGGCGTTTATGTTTACGGCATTATCGTAAAATAAACTACTTCTTCAAAAACAATAATCCTGCCAAATATTTTTTGGCAGGATTTTTTTTGTCTGAATTCTTTCAGCAGGGTGCATTCATTTGCATCCCCATACAGTGCATATAAACAAAAACGGCACTCGGAAAACCAAGTGCCGTTTTTTGCTTTTTCGTTCAGTTAGAACTATTTCAAGAGGCGCTCGTCTCTAGCAATTTTCAGAGCAGCGTCTTCCCAAGCCTTACCGCCGTTCTTCTCGAAATCAGCAACCCATGCTTTCCAGTTAGCCTGTGTCAGCTGTCTCTTTCCAGTCATGAATTCAGAAATACCCTGGTTCAAGAAGCGTTCTACGTCAGCTTCCGGCTGTGGCAGTTTTGCAACACCGTTACAAGCTGTCCACGGCTTAGACTGCATCGTGCGCAGAGTCTTCAAAGGAGACAATTCCTTCTTTGACTTTGCAGTTACATACGGACCGTAGCGAGAAGCCAATTCAGCGTCGCCGTTGTAGTATACCATGTTGCGGAGCTGTGTGAGCGGCTGAGTCTTTGACTTCTTGTAGCTGAGTTTCGGATCAGGCAGACCAACATCAGTCGGTGCATGGTTCTTGTCGAATACGTAGTTCACGCCTTCAACACCATAACCGAGCAGATAGTAACCTTCATCTGAAGACATCCATTCAAGCAAGTCAGCGATAACCTGTTTCTTGGTTACTTTCTGACCAGCGTGCGGACCTTTCTTCATCTTAATTGTCTGACCAGCAGTTACAGCTGACAAACAGTATGTGCGGTATGCCTGCTCGTAAACACCAGCAGATGACAGACCTTTCGGTCCAACCGGCGGGTCGATTACAACCAAGTCACCGTTCGGGAAGTTGTTGTCGAACGGAGCATAGTTTGATTCACCGTGCAGAGCCATGTTCTGCTCACGGAAGATACCAAAGCGTCCCTGTTTCCAAGAAGCACGGAAGTCATCTTTCTTGTATGCCAACCAGTTCGGGTCGATAACTTTTGCATCGATGATGCTCTTTACATAAGAAAGTGCATCAAAATACTCGGCTTTTTTGATGTTCAGACCAGCATTCTTTGCTGTCATGTTCCATGTACCTGCAACACCAAATGCACCCATCAACGGGTCAAAACGAGTTCCCAATCCTTCACTAATCGGTTTGAATTCCAAGAATGCACCGTATCCGTAGGTATCAGCCTTGCCGTTACCATCGGGGTCTTTTGTAGTGAAAGCTTTCATTACTTCCAGGAATTCATCTGTTGTTTTCGGAACAGACAAACCAAGTTTCTTCAACCAATCAGCGCGGATAATAACACCTTCGTTGCGAACGATGGTACCAGGCTGAGCCAAGCCGTATGACTTGCCATTGAGTGATGAATGCTCACGTGATTCCTTGTCATACAAAAGCTTTGTACGATTCGGCATCATAGCATACATATCGTCTACTTCAGCAAGAAGTCTCTGCTTTCCAAGCAACTGGAATGCGTTATCACCAACAGCAAAAATATCCGGCAAAGAACCAGCAGCACCAGCAGCATTGATTTTCTGCAACTGGTCATTTTCTGATGACGGAAGTGCAGTAGCAATCAAGTTAATACCCAGCTTATCGCGGATAATTTTGTAAGCAATCCAGTCTGTCGGTGGCGGACCCGCTTCTGTAACAGCTGCACCATACCAAAGTTCGATATCAACGGTGTCGTCTTTGTTCAACTTCCATTTTTTCGCAGCAGCGAAAGCTGGACTAGCAATAGCAAGAATCAATGCCATAAGAGCCAGATTCTTCAGCAAATTTTTCATTTTTTCCTCCTTAATGAAAATGAATGAAAATTCGATTTTTTAAAGTACACTTTTTTAAGTGGTACATTTATACAATCGAACCGAACAATACTAAAAAGCATCATTCGGTTCAAAAGTTACAAATTAAACAAAATCAACCCTTAACAGCACCCAGCATAGTACCCTTTGTGAAGTACTTCTGGATGAACGGATAGGCAAGAATCATCGGGATTGCAGAAAGGAATACTGATGCAGCCTTAATTGCTTCAACCGGAGCCTCACCGAAAGCGTTGACATCAACAACTTCGTTCATAGAAGCACCAAGCAAGATGTTGCGCAACAAGATTGGCAACGGCTGCAAGTATGCATCCTGCAAGTACAACATTGGATGCATAAAGTCATTCCAGAAGTTAACACCGTAGTACAAACCGATTGTCATAATGATTGGTTTTGACAACGGAAGAATGATAGAAAGAAGAACATACCATTCTGCCGCACCGTCGATACGTGCTGACTCTTTCAAAGACTCAGGAATGCCTTCAAAGAAGCCGCGCATAATCAAACAGTTGTATGTACCGACTGCACCAGGAACGAAAACTGATGCCAGGTGGTCAGCCAGTCCAAGACCGGTAATAACCAAGTATGTCGGAATCAAACCGATGTTAAACAAATACGGAATCAATACGAACCAGTTCAAAATCTTGCGTCCAGGCAAATCTTGTACAGACATACAATAAGAAAGCGGAATAGTTAAGAACAGTGCTGTAAAGACACCGAACAACAAAATCTTCAATGAGTTCCAGAATGCCATAACGAAGCCAGCATTGCCCAACAACGCCTTGTATGCGTCTATCTTCCAATCCCAGGGGCGGAACATAGCTTCAAGGTATGAATAGCGATAACCATTCGGGCGGAATGACTGAGCAACAGTACTCCACATAGGAATCAAAATGATGACAAAAATAAAAATCAAAAATACATTGACCAATACATAGAATGTGCGGTCACCTGCTGTCAATTTAACGGACTTTGGTTTTTCCATTGTTGTTACCTCGTTTACCTTAAATTATATGAGCGAAGAATCGGCAAGCTTTTTAACAACCGTATTAGAAACACGGACTAATAGGAAGCCGATTGCGCCCTTAAAAATACCAACAGCCGTTGCAAGAGCAAATTGGAATTGCAACAAACCTTGTCGGTACACCCAGGTATCAATAATATCCGCAACGGAATAAACCGGAACTGAATACAACATGAACATCTGGTTGAAACCAGCATCCAAGATAGTACCAAGTTTCAGAAGGACGACCGTAACGATAACCGGTTTGATTGAAGGAAGAGTGATGTACCACACACGCTGAACAGCAGAAGCACCTTCTACCATAGCAGCCTCAAACAATGTACCGTCAATACCCATCAAAGCCGCAATAAAGATAATTGCCGCCCAACCCATTTCCTTCCATGCATCAGAAAGAACAACGATTACAGGGAATGTCGTGGTAGTGGTCAAGAAGTCAACGCGCTCACCGCCGCAGAAATCGATAATATCGTTCACCATACCATCGCCCGGTGCGAGCAAGGCAAGCAAAATACCGTACATAATAACCCATGAAAGGAAGTGCGGCAGATATACCATCGTCTGGACTACGCGACGCAAAACATTGCGTGTACATTCATACAAAGCAACAGAAAGGATAACTGACAACGGAACTGAAATAACCAGTTTTGCCAAGCTATACAAAATAGTATTGCGCAACAATTCGCCAAAATAGAATGAATGGAAGAAGTCCATAAAATTGGTAAAGCCAATCCATTTACTTCCCCAAACACCATCAATTGGTGAAAAGTCCTTAAATGCAATCTGACCATTTACGAGCGGACCGTATTTAAGGGTAGTGTAGTACACTAACGGAATAATCAAAAGACTATAAACCGAAAAGTGTCGTTTGATGTTCTTCCAAAGATCCTTTTTCGGAGCTTTAAGAACCGTTGATTGTGTTTCGTTCATATCTAACCTCAGTCTATATATGATATAACAATATGTTAGTAAAATCCCTTTATCTTATTGGACAAAACCGACATCACTGCCTTGCTCGAATTTTTCCAGGAGGAACGCCATATATTTTCTTAAATACACGACAAAAATATGCCTGATCTTGAAATCCAGTGTTCTCCGCTATCTCATAAATAGTATCATTGGTCTCAAGAAGCATTTTTGTAGCAAGATATATTCTATACCTATTTAGATATTCCCACAAGGACAAACCGAGCTCTTTGTGGAAAATTCTTGTTAAATAATCTTCGCTCACATGCACAGTATCGGCAAGTTTCCAACGAACAATCTGCTGAGAAGCATTTTTGTTCAAATATAGTATCGCTTTTTTTACCAGTGCTCCAGTATGTGGCGGTAAAATTTCGTCACCGGACAAAACACCTTGGATACGGGCATTAAACTGTTCGGATTCTGCCGCGCCTCTGTTACACAAAATAATTCTCGGATGCGAACAAAGCAAATCCACCTCTTCTTCTGTTGAAATCTCATTCGGCAGAACAAGAATGGGCACGAGCACCGTCTTTGGGTTCTTCCTGACATGTTTAATACTGCTTTCGTTGATTTCCTCAAATACTATCAGCGACGGACATACTTCATTTACAATCTTATCGAATTCTGTCATTGAAGTGATAGTAACAACATTTTCATCGGTAGCCCAGGTGCCATAGCGCGTATGCTTTGCATTTACAAATAGCACTGTCGATGACGTTCTGTTAGATATTCTCTTCTCCAACAACTCCAAGAACGTCGTGCCGACAAGCGTTTTATCATAACACACGACAGGTGCTTTAAACACTTGCTCATTGTGGCGCAGACCGTATATTTTTATCCATTCTTCTTCCGCTGTCGCTTCCGTGTCCCAATATAGGAACAACGCTTTTTCTGAATCCGAAGCAAACGTGTCGTCCGTAGCAAGAACTGTCGGCAAAGAAAAAAGTTGTGCTGGCTTGCTGCGTGAAAGCGCATAGATTTTATCCGGCTCTTCTTCAGTCTTTTGCAAAACTGTTCCCGACAAATTTGGCAAAGGCAAAATAATCGCGGTAGAATGCTCTGCTTTAATGATTTCACCGTACTGCAACAGAATAATTTTTTCAGCCAGCAGCATTTCGGGCTTTTGCCAATCGTTAGACAAAGAGTCGATAATTATATGAATACCATCTAGTTTTGTAGTAACCGATATTTTTCCCAAAGAATTATCAAACAAAATCTGTAATGCTTTCTTCACTTTTTCCTTATCGCCAAAAAGCAAAGGCAAGTCATTTTCAGCATCAACACCGTCTGCCGGAAGCAAAGCGTTCAAGTCGTATAGTTTTTTCTCTGTAGGAATTTCATTTAACTGACTGCGCGTTAGTTCAATCAGCGTTTCCATTTTCTCCAGCTGAGAAGTAATCTGCGACTTTAAAAAGAGCAGTTGTTCAGTAAGAATATCAGCATCAAGAACACCATTTGTGATATTCTTTTCCATTTGCGTTACTTTTGCAGACAAGTCTTTGAGGGGGTCACACAAATCGTTGCCCACCGTAGAAAAGAATTCTGTCTTTGCGCGCTCAGCTTGTTCCGCCTGCTGTTTTGCCGCCGTCATCTCCTCAAACTGGAAAATACTCTGCAATGCGCTGCTGATAGAATGACGCAAATCTTCGTACAGGGTAGGGTCACAAGAAGAGAATCCCAAGATGATATAACCAATGTCTTTTTCTTCAGTAAACAAAGGCTGTACAATAAAAACACCAGATTCAAAAATACGATTGAATTTTACCGGAACCAATAAATTTGACGGGAAAAGACTCGTCTCATTCATCAATTCGCCAGAAGAATCAAATCCGCCCGCATACTGAGAATACTCTTCATTTTCGTAGAGAATAATCGCGCTCGTTTGAATACCAATGAGCGGCAAATACTTTTCCAATATTGCGATAAGTTTTGCCCTGTCACAAACAGAAAGCAATTCACTCTTTAAAGTATTTACCGCATTTGTCTCGTGACCGCTCTCATATTTTGACAACGAAAAAATTTGTGCCTGTAATTTGGGAATAATAATATTTGAGATTTTAAGAATGCTTTCGATATGTTCCCGCGAAAGACAGACCGTATGCCGCAACAGCTTTAAAGTAATAAATATTTTTGAGATTTCGCCGCCTTTCTCAAAATATCTGGTCAATGTCTCCAAGGCAAGATTATAAAACAACGTCGGGTGCTCTTCATCAAAAAGTGCCGCTACCATCTTTTCCAAACGCTTCTCAGAAATTCCTCCGCGCTTGAATACGAGTTTCACTTCTTGCAACAACTGCTCTTCTGTTTCTATAGGCTGCTGATTTTTGTCGTCAATTAATTCCTCTATCGTATTGCAACCACAACTTTCACGAATAACTGGATAAGCGGCCAACAATTTGTCTTCAATTTTTTTCTCGCCATTTAGTAGCCGCTCAAGCATTCTTTCTGCTTCCAAGCCAAGCTCATCAAAAGGCATATGCACCGTGGAGAACGGCACGGATGAAATCTGACTTTCCACAGAATTGTTAAAACCACCCACAAGAATATCATCTGGAACACGGCAGCCAAACAATCCAAGCCAATTGACCGCCGCAAAAGCCATCAAATCACTGGCAGCAATAACCGCATCAAAATCTTTTCCAGGACGAAGATTGCGTTCATCGCAAATTTGACGCATTGCTCCTAAACCGTCATTCCAATCGAATGGGTCTGAGATGAGTTTTTTGTTTTCGTCTGTAAATAAGCCGGCTTCTGTAATCGCATCAACAAAAGCACGATATCGGTCATTTGCAGAAGAATGATTTTCTGGAGCACGTAAAAAAACAATGCGCTTTGCACCATGGTGATGAATAAAATGTTCCACCAGCTGCTTCATGCCTGTATATGCGTCAAATTCTACTACCGGATGATTTTCGATTTTTTGACCAATTGTAACAAACGGCAAGTCATCAAATTTTTTATGAAACTCATTTAATTTTTCTAAAGAAATCGTACTGCCCAAAGAAGACGACCAACTGATTAGTCCGTCTAAATTAGCAGAATTGACTAACGAATAAATGGCATTACGTTTTTTCTCAGAATTTTCCCGTGCCTCAATTTTGCCACCAGGAAAAATAAAAAAAGCCCCATCATGACGTTGAGCATGATTTGCATAGGCCGTCCAAAGTTTTACGCCAGAACCAGCATGAATCGAAGCAAGTGTAAATCCTATTCGTTTTCCTAATTGAGTATTTTTCATAACGTATTTCTATTTTACACCTACTTTCTTTTTTTCCGCAACGCTTTTTTTATAATTTTTTACGGTTTTTTACTAGTTTTTAATAGTATTTTAATCATTCTTCAAAAATTTCTTTTCTTCTCCACCAGTTCTGCTAAAATGCCTGTTTTGCTAGTGACTTTTTATTGAAAAGAATATAAAATGGTTTTTTAGATATATTTATTGAAAAAGAACTTCCGGAGGTTCACTAATGGCTCTTAAGTCAATTAAAGACGTAGTAAAAACAGTAAAACGCCCAGAGAAAATCCTTCAGTTTGGTGAAGGCGGATTCTTGCGCGCATTCGTAGATTGGCAGATTGATATCGTCAATGAAAAGACTGATTTCAACGGCAACATTGTTATCGTACAGCCGCTTGAAAAAGGTATGATTGACGCAATGAACGCACAGGACAACCTGTACACCACCGTTCTTCGTGGTATGCGCGACGGAAAACCGACCGTTGAGACACGTGCAATCAACTCAGTCAGCCGCTCAATCAACCCGTACACAAACTTTGATGACTACATTGCGCTCGCTTCAAGCCCGGATTTGCGCTTCATCGTTTCAAACACAACAGAAGCTGGTATCCGCTTTGACGCAGAAATCGACGGCGTTCCTGTTACACTTGACCAGAAGCCGCAGAAAAACTACCCCGCAAAAGTTACCGCTTTCTTGTACAAACGCTTCCAGGCATTCAAGGGCGACACTTCTAAGGGCTTGATTTTGATTCCTTGTGAATTGAGCGACCAGGCCGGCCTTAACCTTCGAATCAACATT
>JAFSTK010000027.1 GCA_017450535.1 Treponema sp. | reverse complement strand
GCGGTACCAGCTTGACGAGGACACCGCGCTGGATCGGTTTTATCGTTCATCGACCGGTGAATCCTTCGCGGATGATGACACCGGGCTCTATGGGCAATCACCGAATTACATTTTCGGATTGTATGTTCAGGAGATGGCGGATCGCAGTTGACCCATTGACCCATTTTCTGACCCAGAACAGAAAATGAGCGGTTGGACGCGGCGGGCGGGACAGCAGGTTTTCAAGCTTTTTTATCGACAGAACAGCACGGAATTGACGTATTATCACAAAATTTTCAAATCGACAGTAGCTCATAACCCGGAGGTCGCAGGTTCAAGTCCTCCCCTCCGCAACCAGAAACACCGAATTTTGAGAGAAATTCGGTGTTTATTTCTCTCAAAAGTTGCGTTTTTGGATTACGAGTATTTGCAACCGTTTTTGCCCAAAGAGCCAACGCTCGGAAAATTGAAAAAGTCTGCCGGAAAGCAGCCCATTTCAAAGCGGCTTGACCGCCGCCTTGCTTTGTCCTCATTTTTGCGCTGCGAGGTGATTTTTGCGTTTAGGTGTGCAACCGCGCAGAAACTCGAAACGCCGCTTGCGGTTTTTAGGTCTGACGGCGCATATCGCGCGACCGCCGCATGGTCTGCGTGGAAAAGTCCGGCAGGGACAGATCGGCAAACTTCGCGCGCGTGGACGCCCCATTCAGCCGCGGCGCGGTGATGAGCTTCTCCTAATATTCCTGCACAACGTCCTGCGTGATTTTGCAAAGCGGCAGTTTTGCGAAGTATTCCGCGAAATGGGTGTTATAGGTGTCAACATAGCTGGCGTAGGTAGAGGGCTTGCGCGTCGGCGGCGATTTGTAGAGCTTTAGCCAACCAAGGAAAGCCTCTTCAAAAAGGGTTTCCGATTCAAGGGAGTGTCCGAGCGCGATTCGCTGCTCCTGCTCCCGCATGGCTTCTTCCTGCGCCGCCTTCTCCTGATCCTTCAGAGCTTCCTGCTCCGCGAGCCAAGCGTCCCTGCGTTCCCGGCAAATCGCCTTTGTGCGGCCCTTGAACGCCTTGCGATACGGGGAACCGTCCGGTTTTCTGCCGTAGGTGATCTGATGCACCCAAGTGCGGTCGGCGAGTTGGTAGAAGGTGCCTTCACCGTTGCCGCGTTTTTTCATTGCCATGATAGAAACCTCCAATACTCTTGAATTGTGATTTGGAGATCTCACATCAGAAATTCACGGTACGCGACTGGTTAAGCCATGCGTAAAATGGCTCCTTCGGGATTCGATAGGAATGTCCCACTTTAATTACGGGGAAGGATTTGCTGTGGATGAGATTATAGGCGGCATTGGTGCCGATTTTCATAACCTCTTTTACTTCCTTGATGGTCAGCATTTCCCGCAGTTCTGCCTGCGCGGTCTGGATTTGGTTGCTCATGGCGATTCTCCTTCGCGTGCCGTGGGCCTGTTCAGTTTTCAAGGTGCATTGCTGACTCTAAGAACATTTTACATATGTTCCTCGGGCAATGCAAGGGGTTGAAACAGCCTGCGGCATATTTATTTTGAAATACCTTTGCCGAAAAAACGAAAGCTCCTCGGAAATCCCGAAGAGCTTTCGCATTCACTTTTGGCAGTTTAATCGTAACACAGAATTATGTGCTTGGCAAGCGATTTTTTCGTGCAAATTTCGCGCAAAACCGCGCCCTAAAAGTGCAGCAAAAAGCCCGCATAGGTACAACAGCCTATACGGACAATCTTATCGTAATGTTCAGTTCTATGAGCGGGAAGTGAAAGTGCCACCTCATGGGTGCAAGTCTCCTGTGCGGCAACATAGATTTTTTTGACGCATCAGGGGGCGATGAAAAAGGTATAAAAGCACCACGGCAGTCTCCCAAACCGCCGTGGTAGCAATCAAGCAACGACAATAGCCCTGTCACACGACGGTTTTTTCTTTCTGCCGTCGTGCGGCAGGGTAGCGCGAGTATTCAAAAAGCAGAGCCAATGTCCCTGTGATTTTCCACAAGAACATCGGCTCTGCGGCTATGCGGCTGGCACGATTCCCTTTATACAGTTTTACTTTGACAACGTGTTAGTCCCAAGTTCTTTACATCAATCAGGCATAGCCGCTTACACTTCGGACAGAACAGCGGAAAGTTCTTCAATTCAGTATCTATTCTGATCTTTTCCCGTGTTTTGCCGCCACAGACAGGGCAGCGCAAAAACACCAAATTCTCCATTATGACCGTATTTCTCCATTTGTCTCCCCGAAACGTGCGG
>JAFSTK010000026.1 GCA_017450535.1 Treponema sp. | reverse complement strand
TGTCCTCCATCTGCCCTTCCGTGAGCAGATATGTGGAGTTTTGCTTTAGGAAGGCAAGCTGATTTTCGCGTTTTGAATACTGGACGCTGTTTTGAGGCCCAGTCTCAGGCTCTACATTGCTGCATCCGACAAACAATGTCAGGAATGCGACCATCAGTAATAAAACTTTTTTCATTACTTTTTCCCCTTAAATTTATTTTTTACGAACAAACTTCAAGGAGCACGCTTATTTGAAATAATTTTAACATGGAAAAATATAAAACGCAAGAAAAAGACAAGGACGTTTGTCCGAACCACGTTAGCGGACTGTCCGTGTGACATCCTCGCCCGTTTCCTTTCAATCCCCTATTCTTCCCCCTCACTGGCCCGGATATTTTATCTCTTGCTTTCTATAATAGAACCGCTGCATTGACATCTGCCGCTCCAGCAAAATAGAAGTCTGCCCCAGCGCGTCCATTACCTCATCCATAATAATGGTAATCTGGTCTTCGGTGGCAAACGAAATCATATAAACCAGCGTGCGCTCACGTATTACTTTTTTCTCGTTATCAATCCAGCCACCCCGTGCAGAAAAAGATGTAAAGCCACAGCCATGACGGACACAGATATTGTCAACCAACTCGCGCGCTTCGTTTATCGGCATCACTTCGGAATTGTTTTCCACATCGTTCAGTCCGATATACAGGCGGTACACTTCCTGCAAATGCATATCTTCGCCGTCAAAATGTTCATCAGGATGCAGATTTTCTATCCGCGCGTTCACCACCAGCACAAACAAAAGGGCTACAATCACACCAAGCGACAGCGCAATATTCCACAACTTCATTTTACGTATCTCCCAGTATTACAATACTTTTTTCACCATCACGCCATTCGGTAACAGCGCAATCTGAGTCTCTTTCGTGCTCACACTGTGCAGCCACGGCACAAGAAAACCAATCGCCGTACCCACAACCGCACCAGTCAGCACATCGGTCGCAAAATGACATCCCGCATACACGCGAGAAATGCCAGTAAAAGTCGCAAGACTGTATGAAATAGCGATAACTGGTATCTTCAGCTTGGAGTCGGGAAACCATTTGCAGAACGTATAGCTTCCGAATGTGGCTCCCGCAAATGCCATAGATGTGTGTCCGCTAAAAAAAGAACGGTCCCAGTCATCTTTGTTAGGATTATCAAAGGCGGAAAAATAATTATACGGACGCACGCGAGAAACAAGCGGCTTCACTATATGGGGAACGGTATGCGCCATCAAAAATGTTTCGGCCGCCATTACAGTTTCCGTAAGCAAATCAGTCAGCTCATAGTTTTTATAGATGCCCAAAGCATTCACCGCAAGCGCGCCAGCAGGGATTGCCACCATCAACACATTGCCCACAGCGTTCAGCGGCTTATTGTAAGCGTACATAAAATTGCGGTCAAAAGCATTTACATCGTCTTTGTTGTAAACCGTGCCATCCCAACCCTTTTGACTGGAAATACGCTCGTACACATTGTGAAAAATCTCTCCTGTCAAAAGACCGCCACCGATAATAGCGTCTTTTGTAACATCTAATTTAAATGGCTGAGCAGAAACAGCGCAAATTGAAAATACAAATGCAAACGCTAGAACAATCTTTTTACCTTTCATGCAATTATTTTATTGAAGAAAACATCACAGGGTCAAGAGCAGAGATAAATCATGTCGTTATGGAACAATCTTAAAAACTATGGTACAGTAAACATATGAAGAAACTGTTTTTTTTACTTGGCGCAATATGCAATCTGCTCATAGCCTGTCGTTCAACCGCTATTGCCACTGGTGAAAACGGGGCAAACCTGAACACGGTCGCCGTAACAGAACACGCAACATATACCTTGCTTCCCACAACAGCGGTAGAGAAAAAAATTGACACGGTGCAACATTTTAAGGCGCAATTTGGAAAAAAAGAAATTGAATCAGACTGTCTTTTAATCGCGGACGAAGAAAAACTGATAATGACCATAATGAACAATTTTGGTACGACGATGGGCGAACTGAACTACAACAATGATTTAATTGTATTCAATTCAGAACTGTTTCCAAAAGGAGTAAAAGCCGCCTACATTGTCGCGGACATTCAGTTCTGCCTGTATCGTGCTGATTTGATTCAGGCGGCTTTGGAAAAAGTTGGTTTGCGCTGTGAATTTTCTGGAACCAATGCGACAACCGGAACGGAAGAAGAAATCCGCCGCATATATGACGGTGAAAAAGAAATCATTCACATAGAAAAATCCAGCGGAAAGATTACCTACACCAACTTTCTGCGCGACTACGCATATACTTTGCAAGGCGAATTCTAAAGTCAGAAAAACTCAAGTTCTTGTTTGACATCATTTGTTTTCTTCTTTTCACTTTTTTTGATGGCTGGAACACTTATTGCTTATTCCAATGATGTAAGATACATCATCATCGAAAACAACGTGCTGACAAAAGCCCCTGCAATGCAAGTGTAATCTTAAGTTGGGATTGCACAAACAACGCTTTCATGTAGAAAAAACTAAATAGCCCCGTACAGTGCGATTCGCTCTGGTACGGGGTATTTTTTGTGTATGATGATTCTTTTTCTATGAGTCAAAAAACTTTATCGCAGTTGTTCTATCTCTTCAACAGTGAGTCCTGTGTCTTCTGCAATTTCTTGCGTAGTCGCTTTTCCACGTGACAGCATACGCCGCGCAGTTTCAAGCCGCGCATTGCGCTCGCCTTTTTTCTCAGCCTCACGCATCTCGCGCTGCTGGTGCACGGCGTCCATCATTGCGTCCATGTACTCGCGTTTCCACGTGGGGTTCTCGCGGGCTTTCTGTACGAGGTCGTTGATTATCTCCGTGTAGTCGTCCGCGGTCCTTCCTGTCTTCACATATTCCATGAACGCCTTTAACTCCTTGTCTTTTATTATATCACACTTCGAGGCGTTTAGGAAGATTTTTGTGGTCCGGTCGTTCAGCTCCACACTCGTGTCCTCGTCGCAACGGTTGCGGAACGTATAGATGGGAAGCCCTTTGTGGAACAGGTCGTGAAGGCAGATGAAAATGATGTAGTTGTTCCTGAGCTCCATGTAGTCCTTTCCCGGGGCGAGAAAATCGATGTCCATCATCGCCTGATAATACCGCGCGCGCTTTGGCAAATTCGCATGGGGCTGCTTTTGTGCCTCCAAGTCGTAGTCGTTCAGGGAATCGTGCGTGCGGATGTCCACGGTGATGGACTTGGCGTTCGGCGAGACCCGGACGGACGACTGGGCGGTGGGGTCGGCAATCTCGGTGTCGGGGTCGATGTGGAGCAGGATTTCAAGGAACCGCTTGCAGTTCTGCTTGTCGGACATGATTTTTCCGAACATGAAGTCGTCCATAAAGGTCAGCTCCTCGTATCGTTTGTGTCGGTTCTCGTCCCCGACGACGGCGAGCGTAACGCTCTGGGGAATGTTTTCGTTTTCTATTTTCATTAAAACCTCTTCGTAGAGCGATGTTTTTTTGTGAACTCTACACCTCTTATATAGGCTTTAAAAAACAAAAATATACAAAAAATTCTGAATAAAAATGAAGAAATGTGAAAAAAAATCTACGTATATATACGCACATGCGCGAAAGCGCAAACGTCAATAACTTCCTCTGTGCGCCCGGAGCGCAGCGACGGACGCACATGCGCGTAAGCGCAAATGTCAATAATTTCCGCTACGCGCCCGGAGCGCAGCGACGGACGCACATGCGCGCAAGCGCAAACGTCAATAATTTCCGCTACGCGCCCGAAAAACAAGGCGAAACTATCGTCGGAGACAATGCATAGTTTATGTTATAGAATATTCTGAAAAACTATGCAAAACTCAGTTTACAAGGCAAATTCTGATGAAAACCTATCTCTCACAGCCTGCGCTAGTTTGTGGTGCGGGAAAAAACACAGCAGAATTTTTTGAGACGCTCACAACAGGAAACCAAAATGGTCTTCAGCGCGTGCAGTGCGGAAAAGATGCGGACGGAAATGACCAGTTTTTTTGGGCCGGGCAGATTGCTGACGGTACACTCTCACCCACAGGCGACCGCTACGATTCCCGCTTCCTGCAAATTCTTGACTATGCGCTCAACCAACTGAAAGAAACTGGCGCAGTACAAAAAGCAATTGATGCATATGGCGCGGATAAAATTGGCGTTTGCTTGGGTCAATGCGATAACGGAAGCGAACTTTCCTTACAAGCGCACCGCTCATTGTGGAATAATGAAACCTTTCCCGACGGCTACACGCTCACCGCACAAGGCGCAGACTACCCCGCCACCTATGCCTCACGCAAACTCGGAGTCAAAGGCGTGTCTCTCAGTTTTGCCACCGCATGTTCTTCCAGCGCAACTGCACTCATCAAAGCACGTCAGTTGATTTTGGCAGGCACATGCGATGCCGTCATTGCAGGCGGTGTAGATATCGCGTCTCCCACAACATTGCTTGGCTTTGACAGTCTGGAAGCTATCAGCGGGGAAAAAACAAATCCATTCAGCAAGAACCGAAGTGGCATCACCTTGGGCGAAGGCGCGGCTTTTTCCCTGTTGAGCAAAGATGACCTGACCAAAACACACATCATGCTTGCGGGCGCAGGCGAAAGTTCTGATGCCAGCCACATGACTGCCCCGCTCGCAGACGGAACAGGAGCAGCCCAGGCAATGAGAGCCGCACTTTCTGACGCACAGACTGACGTAGCAGACATTGATTACGTAAACTTGCACGGCACCGGCACAAAATTGAACGACAGTATGGAAGCAAAAGCCGTAGCCGCAGTATTTTCAAATCGCGCAGTGCCAGTCAGTTCCACAAAGCCGATGACCGGACACACTTTGGGTGCGGCAGGTGCCCTGGAACTTGCGGCATGTTTCCTCGCATTACAACACCAAAAACTTCCCGTACATGTATGGGACGGCATATATGATGAAGACTTTCCGCGCCTCAATTTTGTCACGAACGCACAGCCACAGTCAGAAATCCGCTGCTGCATGAGCAACAGCTTTGCGTTCGGCGGCTGTAATGCCAGTTTAATTATCAAGAAGGAGTAATATTCTCACGCATAAGCTGAGAACCAAGAAAAATGGGTAAAGTAATTGAAAAAGACGAACTGATTACGCTGGTGCCACACAAAGGCAAAATGTTTTTAATTGACCGCATTACCGATTACGATTTGACAGCATGGAGTATCTGCTCGGAAACAACTGTTCGCGATTCCTGTCTTTTTTACGATAAAAAAAGCGACAGTTTACCAAATTATGTACTTTTTGAGTTTATCGCGCAGACTATTTCCGCGCTCACGGGCATCAGAATCAGAGAAAACCATCTTCCCATCAACATGGGCTTTATTCTGAGCGTGTCTGCACTCAAATTTGGCGTTCCTGAAATAAAGCAAGGCGAAACCATCACCGCTACCGCTAACCGCACAGGCGAAGCTGGTAACGTGCACACCTTTGAGGCAATCGTCAAATTGAGCGACAAAGAAATTGGCGGCGGAAAACTCACCGTGCTGGAAGTGAAAAAAGAAGATTTAGAATGATGCAGAAAGCAATGCTGTAACTATGCAGGCGGCATTGTGCCTACGGGAATACCAACTAATAATCCCCCACCCATCTCAGCCGCATCGAAAACGGCAAATCTTTTGTCACCGCAGAACTTTTGGACGCACTCTGCGTTATTTTCAACGTCTCGCCGGCAACTTTTTTCTGCACGCCCCAGGAATTCACCGGCGACGACAGCCTCTTCACTAAAATCGATTCCGTCATCGACACCGAACTGAAAAAACTGAGCATTCACCTCAAAGAGAAAATCAGAACATAGAAAAAAACCTATATTTTTTCAGCTGTCCGTGATATAATACGACTGAATTATTTCTTTTACTGCTAAGCAGGAGTAGCCACTATGATAAACGAAAACGAAGGAAAAAAAGTGCTCGTAACGGGCGCATCGGGTGGCATCGGGCGGGCAATTGCGCTTGCGGCGGCTCAGGCGGGCTACGAAGTTGTGGCTCATTATAACCACGGAAAAGAAAAAGTTGACGCTCTCATCGCAGAGATAACAGCCGCCGGTGGAAAAGCGACTGCAATTCAATTTAACATAAGCGACCGCGCGGATTGTGCCGCAAAACTGGAAGCCTGGAGCGAAGAAAACGGCGCGTTCTGGGGAATCGTGTGCAATGCGGGCATCTGTGCAGACAACGCCTTCCCCGCGCTCAGCGATGAAAACTGGGACAGCGTAATCCACACGAATCTGGACGGCTTTTACAATGTGCTTAAGCCGCTCGTCATGCCATTGTGTCGAAAAAAGCGCGGCCGAATTATTACGATTTCAAGTGTGAGCGGCGTGATGGGAAACCGCGGTCAGGTGAACTACAGCGCGTCCAAAGCGGGAATCATCGGTGCGACAAAGGCACTCGCCGTGGAACTTGCCAGCCGCAAAATCACTGTAAACTGCATTGCGCCGGGAATCATCGAAACAGAAATGATTAAGGACGCGCCCATGGAGCATATTCTGCCAACTATTCCGATGGGACGCGCGGGCAAAAGCGAAGAAGTTGCCGCCCTTGCCGTTTTTCTTCTCAGCGAGGGAGCAAGCTACATCACCCGGCAGGTCATTGGCGTGAACGGCGGGATAATTTGATTTCATCAAAATTTTCCCAATCGAGATTTTGCGATGCAAAATTCGCGGAATAATCTGATAAAATTCGCAATTTTCCTCTAGACTTTGTAGTTCAGCTTTAAATTCTGTGGTATAATAGTTCTACATTTTATTCTTTAGAGAGGTAATCTAAATGAAAAAAGTACTGCTTGCAGTTTGCGCGGCTTTGTTGGCCGCAGCATTTGTTTCCTGCGGTGGCGAAAAAGCCGCTGTAGTAAAAATTGGTGTTTTTGAGCCGGCTTCGGGTGATAACGGTGCGGGCGGAAAACAAGAGACACTCGGTATTCAGTATGCAAACACTGTAACACCGACCGTCACCATCGGCGGAAAAGAGTACAAGGTTCAGCTCGAAATCGTTGACAACGAATCTTCAAACGACAAGGCTGTTACCGCCGCTTCTGAATTGATTTCAAAAGGCGTTTCTGTTGTGCTCGGTTCTTATGGCTCAGGCGTTTCAATCGCTGCGTCAGATACATTTGCCGCCGCAAATATTCCGGCAATCGGCGTTACTTGTACTAACCCGCAGGTAACTTTGGGTAACAACCATTACTTCCGCATCTGCTTCTTGGATCCGTTCCAGGGAACAGTTCTCGCAAACCTCGCAAAAGACAAGTTCGGCGCAAAAAAAGCATACTGTCTTTCAAAGCTTGGCGATGACTATTCAGGCGGCTTGGTAAAATACTTTGTTGAGGCATTCAAAAAATTCGGTGGTGAAGTTGTTGAAGAGACTTTCCCGGACGGAACTTCAGATTTCGCGGCATATGTTGCGAACGCAAAGAAAACTGGCGCAGACGTATTCTTCAGCCCGGTTTCTATCGAAGCTGCCGCTCTCATCATTGAACAGGCAAATACTCAGGGTCTGACTCTCCCGATTCTCGCTGGCGACACATGGGATTCTAACGTCGTTCTCGCACAGGCAAAAGGAACAAAAGTTCAGCTGTACGTAACGACATTCTTTGTGGAAGGTTCAACTGACAAACAGGTTACTGAATTCGTAGACGGATTCCGCAACTACCTGAACACAAATGCTACGGCAAAGACAAACAACGGCGGCGACGACGAAATTGCGGCTGTTTCTGCAATGGGCTTTGACGCATACTACACTGCTCTGGAAGCACTCAAAGCAGCTGGAAGCACAAAGGGTGCGGACGTAATCAAGGCTCTTCCTGGCGTAACATACAACGGCGTTTCAGGTGCAATCGCATTTGATTCAACCGGTGACGCAGTGCGCAATGTTGCTTACGTCAAGAAAGTAAACAACGAAACCGGCAAATGGGACTTCGTTGCACAGCAGAGCGTAAAATAAAGCCTACGCTCCGATAGTTATGCCCGCACTTCGGTGCGGGTTGTTTTTTCAACGCTTAATTTTTCCTTTATACTCTTTGCCACGACATAGAAAATCATCAGATATAATAAAAATAAAATTCCCGTGCTGATGATGTATGCCGCCTGTCTAAAACCTGC
>JAFSTK010000025.1 GCA_017450535.1 Treponema sp. | reverse complement strand
GGTAGTTTTGGCTGCAATCTGCGCTGTCCATTCTGCCAGAATTATGAGATCTCCTGGTCGGATGAGGCGGCAAGGTTTGCCAAGACGGCAGAATCGCTCCAACCGGAAGAACTCGTGGAGATTGCTGAAGCAACAAAGAGCAGAGGGAATATTGGCATTGCGTTCACTTATAACGAACCACTGATTGGATATGAGTTCATCAGAGACACTGCCAGGCTAGCGAAGGAGAAAGACCTGAAGACCGTCATCGTTACGAACGGGACAGCCGAGCTGACAGTACTGGAAGAACTGAAGCCGTATATTGATGCGATGAATGTTGACCTGAAAGGTTTTACTGACAACTATTATAAAGAGATCCTGGGCGGGGACCGGCATCAGGTCATGGCATTCATTGAAGCCGCTGCAGCATTCTGTCATGTGGAACTGACAACGCTGATTGTTCCGGGTGAAAATGACAGCGAAGAAGAAATGCGTGAATTATCGCAATGGGTTGCATATCTTGAAAATCAGTATAAGAAAAAAATTCCGCTCCACATCACAAGATTCTTTCCCATGTTCAAAATGACCGACAAAGAGCCGACAGCGGTGAGCACAGTCATGAAGCTGGCAGAGGTTGCAAAAGAAAAACTGGAATTTGTTTTTCCGGGGAATGTGTAGGCGGGTGCTTTGAAGAACCTTTTTTTGTCCACTTTTATTGACTGGTATGCCGGATGTCTATAATTATCAAAAACTTGATATTTATCCTCTATTTTTCTTGTTAATTACCAACTATTTATACTTTAACTTTACAAGACACAACCTCTGTGATATTGTATTATTAATGAAAATCAACAAAGAACTTTCAGATTCTGAAATTCTCATTGAACTGGGGAAGCGCATAAAAGCCTGCCGCATACGAAAATCATATACACAAGAAGAATTCGCGGCCATGTCCGGTGTTTCAAAGGGCACTGTTGCGAATGTCGAAAACGGCGAGAGCATTCAATTTACGAATCTGCTTAAAATTCTTAGGGAACTGGATTTGTTAAATGCTCTGGAAGTCCTTCTTCCATCCTCTGAGGAAAGCCCTATGGAATTGATTCAGGCAAAGTTTGAAAAACCGCGTCAGAGAGTAAGAAAAAAATCGAACTCCGGGGAACAAAATAGTTCTGTCTGGAAATGGGGAGAAGATGAATGAAAACAAATGCAGAAATAAAACTCTGGGGAACGGTTATTGGTGCTGTCTCCCTTGATGAGCAGAACCGTACCGCAGATTTTGAATACAATCCTTCATTTGTGCAAAGCGGAATTCAGCTTTCTCCAGTCGTCATGCCGCTCAAACAGGGAATTTACCGGTTTCCTGATTTATCTTATGAGACCTTCCATGGACTGCCGGGCTTAATTTCAGATTCTCTTCCTGATAAATTCGGTAACAGTATCATTGATGTGTGGCAATCAAAACAAGGACGCCTTCCTGAAAGTTTTAATGCGGTTGAAAGACTGTGCTATACCGGTAAGCGCGGAATGGGAGCATTGGAGTATTATCCGGTCATTGCATCGGATAGCATAGATGAAAAAATCAATGTATCAGAACTTGTTGAACTTGCATCAATGGTTTTAAAGAATCGTCAAAATTTAAAGACTGTCCTTGATGAATGTAACAAGACCGAAATGAATACGGCTCTGTCTCAGATTATCAGCGTGGGTACTTCTGCCGGTGGAGCCAGAGCAAAAGCTGTTGTTGCCTGGAATCCAGAAACTAATGAAGTTCGTTCCGGTCAGACAGAAACTTCAAAAGGATTTGAACATTGGCTGATTAAATTCAGCGGTGTCGCCGGAAATAAAGACAAGGAAGACGAAGACCGTGAAGATTTCGGAATCATAGAATATGCCTATTATCTTATGGCAAAAGAAGCCGGAATCAATATGAGTGAATGCAGAATCTTAGACGATGGTAAAAATTCGCATTTTATGACTAAGCGCTTTGACCGTGATGATAAGGGAAATAAATTCCACATGCAGACATTATGCGCGCTGGCTCATATGGATTTTAATCAGGCCGGAGCTTACAGTTATGAGCAGCTTTTTTCTATTCAGAATAAAATAGGAACTCATCATCAGGATTCTGTCGAATCATTTAAGCGAATGTTGTTCAATATCTATGCTTTTAACTGTGATGATCATACAAAAAATATTTCATTCCTTATGAATAAACAGGGACAATGGAAACTCTCTCCAGCCTATGATGTATCTTTTGCCTATAATCCGAACGGACTGTGGACTTCAAGCCATCAGATGACTGTTAATGGCAAAAGGAAGAATATTATGGAAGCAGATTTTGAAAACTGTGCAAAGCTTGGAAATCTTTCTTACCGTGAAGTCAAAAATGCAATAACTGATGTAAAATCAGCAGTTTCTAAATGGAAACAAATTGCAAGCAATGTCGGGCTTTCACAAAAAAGAATAAATGAAATCTGGTCGCTAATTGGTCGATGAAGATTTTTACTGAAATCCTGAATGGCGAAAAGAATTATTTCATTTCCTATTACACAAACTTTTAAAATCTGATAATATGCGGATACTTCAAAAGATTGTCTAATCTTATTAAGAGCGGATTATTCACAGTCCACAACATACATGTCCGCCCCTTTCTATGCTCATGCGCAAGGTCTTTGCGTAGTCGTAATGCAATCGCTTACATTTTTATGGAGTTTCGTATGCCAAAATCTTTGGGACAGGAAATTCTTTTTACCATTTTGATGGTATTTGTTATGTTTTATGCAATGATAGTATTGTTGGTCTCATGTGATAATGCCACAACAGAAGAACGCACTTACAAAGAAATCGATGCTTCTGATGAAATCGCGCAGTTCTTCCCCACGGATAGAGAAATTTGACTTCATATTTATTCTGATTTTACCACAAAACCGGGAGTATTTCACTGTTTTGTTCAGAACTTTTTGGTATAATCTGATATCTGGGGTTCTTTGCGGAGCTTACAAGGAAAACATATGATAACCTATAATGATATTCTTAAACTTAATCTTGACGGAGTGAATCTTGTAGCCGGGAAAGGTGGTCTTTGTAATGTAGTTTCATGGACGTATTTATGTCAGACCAGACCGTATGCTGATCACATGAGCCGGGGAAATTTTGCACTTATCGTTGTTGATTATGTTCGCTTTGACATGAAAGAAGTTTTTACTACCGCACATGAACTGTACGACCTTGGAATAAGCGGGCTTGGCATTTCCGTTATGGAAGATAAAGAAGAGTTACCGGTAGAACTGCTGGATTGGGCTGATGAAGTAAAACTTCCTTTGTTTTATATACGGTGGAACGGAGCCAGTTTTGTTGATATTGATCAGAGCATTGGTAAACTTCTTGTAGCCGATGAAGCGAAAATTAAAAAAACTGGTGACTATCTGTACAATCTTCTTTTCGGTTATGATATTAACCAGCGATATGTAGAAAAAATTTCAGCACAGTTCAATCTTGATTTTTCAAAACCCTACAGGGTCGGGATTATTGTTGTAGACAGAACTTATGGAGTAAACCTCGAAACTGATGAACATAATTATGAGTATTATGCAAATTGTTTGAACAGTGATGTTGAGAACATGGAATGTCACCCTTTGTTTATGAAATTCCTGAATAAATTTGTCCTGCTTTTTGAAGAAAAAAATGATAAGACTGCTGAAAAAGAAATTGAAAATGTTCTTCAAAAACTGGATAATCTGCCTCGATTTAAAGACCAGATTAGAAGTACCTGTATTCTTGGACCGGTATGTTCAAATCCTGCTGATTTATCAAAAAGTTACCAGCAGGCAAAAAATCTTATTCCTAAAAAAGATTATCTTCCTCATTCCCGTAATAAAAAAGTAATCAGTGCAAGTGTATTGGGATTATATAAATTTATGTTCAATAGTGGAAATCAGAAAGAAATTTTAGATTACTGCACAGAAAAGCTGCATCCACTTGAGGCATATGACCATGCAAACGGAACTGACCTTATCGAAACCTGCTGGGCTTATTACTTGAACGGATTCTCTGTTTCGGCAACAGCTGATGATTTATTTATTCACAGGAACTCTATGCAATACAGGCTCAATAAAATTGAAGAGCTCCTTGGATTTCCTTTGGATGATTATACGGAATTTCTTGATATTTTGAATTGTATCTATGTAAAGAAGATGATGTTTGTATAAAATGCACATTTCGGTTGTGCAGTTTATACAATGAGAAAAAAAAAGATTTCTGATAGATTATGACCATCAAAAGCAAAGACGCTTTGGAAATAATTTCCGAGGCGTCTTTTTTTTGTAAAAAATAATTTTAGCGAGGTACGCAAATGAAAAAAACAAAAGTTTTTGAAACAATGGCTATGGTATTGGCTCTGGTATCGGCAGTTAGTTTTACAGGTTGTAAAGAGAAAAAAGCCGCATCTTCTAAACCGGTTCTAAGAGTCGGAATGGAATGTGCTTATGCTCCTTTTAACTGGACTCAGAATTCAAAAACGACTCCTGACGGAACAGAGGCGGTACCTATTTTTAATGAAAAGTATTACGCATACGGATATGACGTTGCTGTAGCTAAAATGCTTGCAGAGCATCTTGGAATGGAAGTGGAAGTTCACAAGAGTGAGTGGTCTTCAATTGGAATCAGTATGGATGTAGGTGATTACGACTGTATCATCGCAGGTATGGGCAGAACGGCAGAACGCGAATTGGCTTATTCATTCACAACTCCTTATTACTATCGCGACAACTGTATTGTCGTAAAAGGTAACGGTCCTTATGCAAATGTGAAAGGACTTAGTGATATGGCAGGTAAAAAAGTTCGTGTTACAACTCAGCTTGGAACAGGCTGGATTCCGCTTCTTGACCAGATTAAAGGCGCTGTAAAATCAGGAAACTATGAGACGACCTCAGAATGTTTCATGGCAGTTTCAAATGATGTTGCTGATGTTGCAATCGTTGACCTTCCGACAGCACAGAGTGCCCTTATGACAAACAAAGACCTGAAAATCATTCAGCTGGATAAGAAAGATGGTTTTGAAGGCGACGGACCGATGGTAAACGTTTGTATTGCAACACGAAAAACAGACACTGCATTACGCGATAAGCTCCAGAAAGCTATGGATGAACTTGGCTGGAACGATAAGGCGAAAATGGATGCTCTGATGGAGAAGGCAATCACACAACAGCCTGCTGCTAACTAAGAATAATCTTGGCAGATGAGTATGTTTCATATCATCTGCCTTTTATGGGGGTAAAAATGGAATCAGGTCCAACAAGTGTATTCGGCTGGGTTTATTTTCTTGCGCAGAAATATTCTGACATGTTTATTGAAGGAACCTGGATTACTCTTTACATAGCTGTCTTGGGAACAATTCTTGGCTTTGCTCTTGGTTTTGTGATTGGCGTAATTCAAGACTCAAAAATCAGTCAGTATGACAATCCTATAAAAAAAGGATTTATGCATGGTCTGAAGATTGTCTCAACAGTGTATGTAGAAGTTTTCCGTGATACTCCAATGATTGTACAGGCAATGATTGTTTATTACGGTCTCAGGCAGACAACATTGGGTGCACACATGACTCCAGTTTTTGCAGGTATTCTGGTAACCGTTTTGAATACAGGCGCTTATATGGCAGAAACTGTCCGCGCAGGAATCGGTTCAATAGACAAAGGCCAGAAAGAAGGTGCCTGGGCAATGGGAATGAGCACGATAAAGACAATGGTTTTTGTCGTACTTCCCCAGGCTTTCAAAAATATTATTCCGGAAATGGCAAATACGTTTCTTACCAACTTGAAGATGACTTCCGTACTGAATGTCATTGCTGTAAAAGAACTGTTTATGGCGGCAAAGACTGTAGGCGGAAACTATTATAAATATTTTGAGGCATATCTTGTTATTGCAGCAATCTATTTTGTTCTGTGTTACGTATTCAACAAACTGTTCAACTTCATGGAAAAGAAAATGCAGGACAAGGCGGATTATGTTCTTGCCGTTGAATATCTGAACGACAACGAGTAACAGGGAGGTGTGCGAATGTCCGAGAAAATTATTGAAATCAAGGAATTGAGCAAATCTTTTGGAAAACACGAAGTGCTCAGAAAAATTGATATAGATATTGAAAAGGGAGAAATCATCTGTATTCTCGGTTCTTCAGGAAGCGGAAAATCAACGCTGCTCCGCTGTATCAACAAACTTGAACGGCAGACAAGCGGGAAAGTTCTGTTTCATGGAAAAGAAGTCCGTGATGTTCAGAAAGAAATAAACAGTTTCCGTTCAAAAGTCGGAATGTGTTTTCAGTCTTTCAATCTTTTCAATAATTATACAGTTCTGGAAAACTGCATGCTCTGTACAAGAAAAGTCCTTCATCTCTCAAAAGCCGAAGCTTTTCAGAGAGCAATTACCCATCTTAAGGAAGTGGGCATGGCGCCTTACATTAATGCGAAGCCTGCGCAGCTTTCCGGAGGTCAAAAGCAGCGTGTTGCCATTGCAAGAAGTCTGTGCATGAATCCTGAAGTCCTTCTTTTTGATGAACCTACTTCAGCATTGGATCCGGAAATGGTGGGTGAAGTTCTGAATACCATGAAAGAACTGGCAAAAACAGGGCTTACGATGGTGATTGTAACGCACGAAATGGGGTTTGCCCGTGATGTAAGTACAAGGACAATATTTATGGACCAGGGGTATGTTGCAGAGGATTCACCACCGGCAGAATTCTTTACAAATCCGAAAAGTCCGAGATTAAAAGAATTCCTGAAAAGATACCTGGCAGGATAATGGGGGTAATAAATGGCAGAAAAAAAACAGTTCGTAGTAACTTTTGCCCGAGGATTTGGAACGGGTGGAAAAGAAATAGCATCAAAACTGGCAAAGGACCTGGGAATCCACTGTTATGAAAACAGAATTCTTACACTTGCCAGCCAGATGAGCGGACTTGATGAAGAAATCTTTCGTGAAGTAGATGAGAAAATCAGAAATAAGGGCGGCTTTGCAAGTTTCTTGCGGGGGCTTCCCAAGTCAAAAAGCTACATTGCAAGAAACGAAAAGTTTGTAAGCGATGATAAGCTTTTTGAATATCAGAGCAAGATTATAAAAAATCTTGCTGAAACAGAAAGCTGTGTAATTGTAGGAAAATGTGCGGATTATGTCCTTCGGGGAAACCCGAATGTCGTCAGTGTTTATGTAGAAGCACCCCGTGCATTCTGTCTTAAACGGACAATGGAGAAAATGGGGGTAACTGCAGAAGTTGCCGCCGCTACCATTACTCAGACAGATAAGTTTCGTGCGGACTACTACGCATATTACACCGGCGGAAACTATTGGACGAATCCTGTTAATTACGACATGACATTGAACAGTGAAAAAGTCGGAATTGAAGGATGCGTGGAAATGGTTAAGCATCTGCTTGAAATTAAAGGTTTGATTTAATTCAAACTAAAAAATATAAGGAGGTGCGATAAAAATTACATCCCTGTAATTTTTATCATGTGCAGATTTTGCCGTTGGCAAAACTGCGATACGATGCCTCCTGCATCGCCGCTAACGCGGAGTTTATAAGGAGAATAAATATGAAACTAAAAGACACAGGTTTGACAGCACAGGATATTAAAGACAAGGTTTCAAAATATATGATTGAAACTTATGAGCGCTTTGATTTTATTGCAGAAACAGCAAAGGATCAGTATGTATACGATGAAAAAGGAGAGGCATATCTGGACTTCTATGCTGGCATCGCAGTAAACAGTGCAGGAAACTGCAACCAGAAAGTTGTGGATGCGGTCATCGACCAGGTTCAGGATATAATGCATACATTCAACTATCCCTACACAATTCCACAGGCACTTCTTGCCGAAAAAATCTGTACAACAATCGGAATGGATAAAATCTTCTATCAGAACTCCGGAACCGAAGCAAACGAAGCCATGATAAAAATGGCCCGCAAATATGGAATCGAAAAATATGGTCCGAACAAGTACCATATCGTAACGGCAAAAATGGGATTCCATGGACGCACCTTTGGTTCAATGAGTGCTACCGGTCAGCCGGGAAACGGATGTCAGGTCGGCTTTGGTCCTATGACATACGGATTCTCTTATGCGCCGTATAACGATTTGGAGGCTTTCAAAAATGCCTGCACTGAAAATACGATTGCCATCATGATTGAACCGGTACAGGGCGAAGGTGGTGTGCATCCTGCGACTATGGAATTCATGCAGGGACTGCGCAAGTTCTGCGATGAAAAAGGTATGCTTCTTCTTATTGATGAAGTCCAGACCGGGTGGTGCAGGACAGGCAGCGTAATGAGTTTTATGAATTATGGCATCAAACCGGATATCGTATCTATGGCAAAAGCTCTTGGCGGCGGTATGCCAATTGGTGCTATTTGTGCTACTTCTGAGGTTGCAAAAGCTTTCACTGCGGGAAGCCATGGCTCTACCTTTGGAGGTCATCCTGTAAGTTGTGCCGCAGCTCTTGCAGAAGTAAATGAACTTTTGGACAGGGATTTAGCAGGAAACGCTAAGAAGATGGGAGATTATTTCTGTGCAAAACTTGAAACGCTTCCGCATGTAAAAGAAGTTCGTCATCAGGGACTTTTAGTCGGCGTCGAATTTGATGATACCGTCAGCGGTGTTGACGTTAAGCACAAGTGCCTTGAAAAGCATCTTTTGATTACGGCTATCGGCTCTCATACAATCCGCATGATTCCGCCGCTTATCATTACAGAAGCTGACTGCGATAAGGCATTTGAAATCATCAAAAGCATTCTTGCATAAAAAATAAACGAGGTAAAAATATGGACTTTTCATTTTCAATTCCGCAGAATATTGTTTTTGGGAGTGGCTCTCTTTCCAGATTGCCGGAACTTGCTTCAAAACTGGGGAAGTCAAAGGCACTGATAATTTCAGGACCGCATCTTGAAAAAATCGGGCTGGTTGCTAAATGCATCGATGCAATGAAATCTTGTGGAATTGAAAGTGAAAGTTTCTGCCGTACGGAGGGAAATCCTTCTGTAGAAACTGTGGAAGCTGCAGCTGCTTTGTATAAAAAATGCGGGGCAGATTTTATTGTAGCATTTGGAGGTGGTTCGCCTCTTGATGTTGCAAAAGCAGTTGCAATTCTTGTTACATACGGCGGAAAGATTACTGAATACGAAGGTGGCGGTAAAGTTCCTGGTGCAGTTGTTCCTATGATTGCAATTCCAACTACAGCAGGAACAGGAAGTGAAGTAACAGCTTTCTCTGTAATTACAGACCACAGCCGAAATTATAAATTGACTGTAGCATCAAACTATCTTCTTCCAGCTTATGCTGTGCTTGATCCGGATTTGATTTCGACAGTACCTGCAGGAACAGCGGCTGCCTGCGGAATTGATGCAATGATTCATGCTTTGGAATCGTATATTTCAAAAGCAGCGAATCCTTTTTCAGAAATGTTTTCGCTAAGGGCTCTGGAACTTATTGGAGAGTCCATCAGGGATTATGTAAAAAATAGAGAAAACAAAAGTTCGGCAGAAAAAATGCTGCTCGGTTCATTGTTTGCGGGAATTGCTTTTAGTCATGCCCGTCTTGGAGATGTTCACGCCATGAGTCATCCTGTGAGTGCATTTTTTGATGTTCCTCATGGAGTTGCCAACGCAATTCTTCTTCCGAAAGTAGTTGAATTCAATGAAACAGAAACAAAAAATCCCGTAATGCTCAAAAAATATTATGATATTTACCGTTGTGTCTGCAGTTCTCCTGTTGATTCTAATAGTTTTATTCCTTCGATGCTTTCAAAAACACTTTTCACTTTGAACAAAGAACTCGGTATTCCTTCCGACCTTTCTGAAGCAGGTATTAGTTCTGAAGATTTTGAGAGAAATCTGAATAAAATGGCAGAAGATGCAATGAAGAGCGGAAATATTGCCGTTAATCCTCGAACGACAGATAAGACGGATGTGATTGAAATTTACCGAAAATCTTATACATTCCTGAACGACTCGCGCGTTTCTCTGGTATAATAGGACCAGGATAACTGAAGTAAAACCAGATGTTCAAATGGACGGTGGGCACGACGCCCATTTTTTTTGACGACAAAATGTAAATTTTCTCTTTACAAAATGTAAACTATCGCGTATACTATTCTTATAAGAGGTATCGCGCATGAAAGAAATCTTAAAATACCTTCGCCAATTGCATTCATATACGCAGGAAGACGTGGCTCAAAAAATCGGCATCTCACGGCAATCGTACATCAAATACGAAAGCGGTTCGGTCGCTCCGTCGGATAAAATTGTCGCTAAACTGGCGATGTTGTACGGAGTGGAAAAAGAATTCATCTACAAGAATAAAGTACCTGACATTTCCTCGCCGGTAAAAAAAGATGTTCTGTATCACATTCCAGAGAGGTTTGGCGAGCGCAAGGTAGCGTCTCCTGATGCGCTTTCATTTCCAGAATTGCCATCCTCCCCTACTCCATATTCCGACCAAGTGTATGATGTTTATTTTGACGGAAACACATTGCGCCTTACAAACAATGACGGCTCGCATTTTGTTGAGGGGCAGCGATTTAAACTGGTACCAGTGGACAGCGTAGACAAGGCAGAACGACGCAAACGGGCGTTTGAGACATTGCTTTCATTCAGGGGGACAATAAAACTGCCGGAAAATTTTGATTACAAAGAAGAACTTTATAAAGCTTTGGAGGAAAAATATGGTCCTTTTAATTGATACAAACCTTATCATTGACTATCTGGCAGAGCGTGAGCAATTTAAAACAACCGTCGATAAATTGTTCGATTATATTCTTTCCAATAGAGTTTCAGGTTGTCTTGCGGCTCACTCTGTCACAAATATGTGGTATATTTTACGAAAACTGATGACTGCAGAAAAACGACGAGAGCTATTTCTTTCGATTCTGGGAACCTTCGACGTCATCGCTTTGGACAAACAAAAACTGATTTCCGCGCTTGAACGAAGAAACTTCACCGATTTTGAAGACTGTCTGCAGGACGAGTGCGCGCAAGATGCCCATGCGGATTATATCGTCACGCGGAACAAAAAGGATTTCCAGTGGTCAAAGGTAAAAGCGCTCACGCCAGAAGAGATGCTGGAACTTATGTAGCAGATTTTTTTCCGCAAAATATGTTAAAATAAAAGGAGGAGAACACTATGGATTTAAAAGAAATCATGCAGCAAAACACATTTGCCGTTGCCGGCGATACGCTTAAAGAAGAAAAATACGCTTATAAAATCAAGCAGGGGTTGTTAGAGCATGGATATACAACCTACGCAGTAGGAAAAGAACTGGCGAGTTTCAACGACATTCCGGGCGACATCGATATCATTGATTTGTGTATCAATCCGGTAAAAGGTCTTGCGCTGCTGAAAGAATGCACAAAACCGTTCAAAAGCATCGTGATTCAGCCGGGAGCCGAAAGCGACGAACTCTTGGCGTACCTCAACGAAAAAAAATTGCCGTACATCCAAGGTTGCGTCCTCGTCGGTCTGAGCCTGTACGCAAAGGACAAGAAAAAGTCGGAATGACTACCGCTATTTTGATTGGAGGTATCATTTTCTATGCCTACAGTACTTTCTGAAAAAGGATACCGCTTTTTCTTCTTCTCAAACGAAGGCTCGCCATTAGAACCATGCCATGCTCATGTACGAAAAGATGGAAATCTTGCAAAATTCTGGGTTTCTGATAAAATTGAATTGGCTGATTCCTATGGTTTTTCTGCGGAAGAGTTGAACGAGGCAGAAAAAATTGCAACAAAATATATCATCAAGATAAAGAAGGCTTGGAATGAATTTTTCGATTGAGAATGTCCGCGCTAAAAAAGTGTGGTTTGATGAAAATAATTTATGGCTCTTGCTTGTTGATGGTCGGCAACTTTCCGTCCCCAAAATATATTTTCCACGACTCAAAAATGCTTCCGAAGAATTGCTCGCAGACTATTCCCTCTCTGGCGACGGAATCGGCATCCACTGGGATGCGCTCGATGAAGATTTATTTGTCCCAAACTTGTTGCTTGGAATTAATTCCGTCAGTAAAAATTCTGCTTCTGCATAAGACGAAGGAGCTGAAATGATTCTTTCTGTCACGCTTTCAAAACCGACTGCCGATGTGCGCAATGCATTGGGAAATGATTTTGTACGCATAAAAATTAAATTACACACTGCGAGCAAGGCGGCCGGTACTGATGGCATCGGTTCTGACGGTAAGTCTGACGGGCCAATGTATGCCGCAGAGATGTTCACCAAGACGCAGGTGTTCCACAAAAAAATGACGGCGCAAGAACTGGATGATTTTTTGGCGGCTCATGCGGGAACGACGTTTCATGCTTGTGTGGAGCGCACGGAGACGGAAGAAATTACCATCTTGGCGAACAAAAAAGGCAAAGTGACGCGGCTCGTAAAACCGATTCAGGCAAATCGCGCGAAAGAAGCGCATTCTGAAGCTGCCCCATCCCGCGCCACAACCGCAAACAAAATGCAAATCGGTTCTATTCCGGCGGCGGGGAACACGGCACGATTTGACTCTGCTCAGAGAACAAATCTAAACCGCACCAAAAACTACATCTTGCGCGAAGGCGTGCCGGTGCCGTTTCTTGTGCATCTGGGCGTGATGACGGCGCAAGGAAAAGTAATCGCGGCGAAATATGACAAGTTCCGGCAGATAAATCGCTTTTTGGAATACGTGGATGATGTGATGGACGATGTTCTTGCCGCACGCACAAAAGCAGGCCGTCCCGTGAGCAAAGAAGCCCCCTTACGCGTGGTGGACTTTGGCTCAGGGAAATCATATCTTACTTTTGCGGTTCATTATTTTCTCACGCAAATCCGCGCGCTGTACTGTGACATAACGGGACTGGACTTAAAAAAAGATGTGATTGCGTACTGCAACAATCTCGCGCGGCAATGCGAATGCGACAACTTGCATTTCGCCGTGGGTGACATCGCTTCTTACGGAGAAGAAGCCGCGCCAGACATCGTGATTACGCTCCACGCCTGTGACACGGCGACCGACTACGCGCTTTCTTACGCCGTCCAGCACAAGACCACCGCAATCTTGAGCGTGCCGTGCTGTCAGCATGAGGTGAATGCGCAACTGAAATACGAAAAAGACTCGCCATTTGCCCCGCTTTTGAAGCACGGCATCTTAAAAGAACGATTCGCCGCGCTTGCCACAGACGCATTGCGCGCAGAATACTTGGATGCGGCAGGCTACAAAGTGCAAGTGCTGGAATTCATCGACATGAGCCATACGCCCAAAAACCTGCTCATTCGTGCAGTCAGGAAACATGGCGTTTCGGCAGCGGGAAAAGATGAAGCCGCACGATTTACGGATGCGCTGGGCGTGTCGCAGACACTGGGAAAACTTCTATAGCGAGCAACAGACTGTGGCGCAAGGGGGAAAGTCACTTCGTTTAATGAGTTTTAGTTCGATTTGTTATCGAAGTTCGCAAAACTCACTTTCCCCTATAACACCCACTTGCGCAAAAACTGACCTACGCCATCGTGCTCATTATCGTATTCGGTGGTGTATCGCGCGAGTTTTTTGATGGTGTCCAAACCGTTTTTCATGGCGACGGAATGTGCGGCAAGCCGAATCATGCTCTCATCGTTCATGCTGTCTCCAAATGACATTGTCTGCTCCTGCGGGATGTGCAGAATCTTTGCCAGCTCCAAAAGTGCCTCACCTTTTCCGCAATGGGACGGCATAATCTCCAAAAAATATGGCTTGCTGATATAAATAACGGCCTTATCGCCAAGTTCTCTCTTAAGCTCAGCCTGAAATTCTTGCAGCTTTTCTGGCTCACCAGGAATGACCATTTTGCTCCGTCCGCCTTTAATGAAATCAGCAAAATCTTCTGGCACCTGCATATTCAGACCGCAAAGTTTTACGTCAAGGCGGGTCCACTTGTTGTCTTTGGAAGGGTAAATAGTGGCGGGGTCATACACTTGGCATGGTAATCCGCGTTTTTCTGCCTCGTGAAATGCATACAAAAGCACATTACCTTCCACTTTGCGCGAATAAATCTGCTGGCGGATATGCATGTCGTAAATGGTCGCGCCATTCATGGAGATAATATAGCGTCCTGCCTGTGTGCCCGCAATGTTCAGCTGCCGCACATAAGGCAAAATCGCATTTTCTGCGCGACCAGAACAGAGCACCGTATAAATTCCACGCTCGGCACATTCTTGTAGGGCGGCAACCGTAAACGGTGTAATTTTTAAGTCCTCGGTCAGAAGTGTATCGTCCAAATCCAGGGCAATGATTTTCACGTCAAGTTTCATACTCTAAGTATACCACAAAAATCTACGCTTTCTACTGAATTCTGCCGATAATGTGATATAATAGTAGGTATATTTTTGGGGGAAGCATGAAAAAGCGCAGCAGATTTTTTTCTATCCTTTTAGGATTAGTTGCCAGCACCGTCAGTTTATCATGTGTCGTAAACGGCGAAAAGAATGAGATTACCGCGCCCACCATTCGATTGGTTAATAATGCAGTGTCGGTCAGTTTCAACTCGATGGTCGGCATGGAGTATGCGAATATTTTCAGGCAAAAATCCATCGACTCATCATTCTCCACGATAACCGAGACTGTAAATATCGGTCAAGTGACCCCCGAAATTCCCGGCTATCTGACAAACTCTTTTAACTTTATCGATGAATATTTGACCACCACAAACTACTACAGATATTATATCCGTTACTATCTCAATAATTACTATGCGTATACCAGTTATAGTGCCAGCATTCAGCTTCAAAGTGAAAGTGAGACAGGAGCTGGAGAAGCAGAATTAACCTATATCAATGGGGAAACTGTCGCAACCGTCACATATTACAACAACCTTTTGAAAAAAGAATACTATCTTCAGCTCGATACCGATGTAGAAGTTCCGCATTCTTCCGATGTAATTGATACCACAAATCTGTTCACTGACTTGTATTATGTCATAAGCAATGGAAGCGTCATAAAACCGTATGCCTTTGCCGAAGCGGATACCGTTAGCCTGCCGCCCACCTATCAGGTAAGCAAAGGTGTTAAAACAAATGATCTGCGTATCTTCCTTCTCCAAGACTTTTTGGGCAAAACTGATTACGTGACTGGACTTATCGCCGTAAAGAAAACAAAGAATGTGACCGGTACGGAGTATACTCCATCATACAACAGTTATTACTGGACAAAACTGAAAGAAGTTCAAATCTTTGAAAAAAAGATTCAAAAAGCAGAAGATGAAATGGACACACCCTCTAAGCGTGATGACAACAGCATTGTCGTTCCAGCGATTGAAAATAATACGAATGATTTTGACTATAATTTGTCCACAAAACTTGTCGCGCCGACAGACCAGTTCTTTATGAAGTCTGATGACGGCACGATTCTTGACTTAACGCCATTCAATCCGTAACGAAACCACTCTTTACGCACCGCTATTTTTCAAGCAGGCAGTCCAAAACAAGATTGATTGAAGTCTTGACGTTGGAAATATCGCGCTGGTTCAGCACGGCAAGCCGAAAGATAGCGGATTCCAAGTGCGTATACAGCAACTCTTCCATATCTTTTACAGGAACTTTTTTAAACTCGCCCGCATTCTGACCACGAATAATCAGCGTACTCAAAAGATGGCGCATTCTGACCGTTCTACGGCGCACGCGCTCATCGGGATCCTCTCCCGTTTTTTTTATCTGAAGTAAATAACTGAGCAGCACGGTAAACAGCGCATGATTTTTTTGTTCTTCGTCAACAATGTGATCGCAGATAGCACGGATACATTGCTCAGAAGAAAGCGTTTTATCCTTAACGATTGCCAGCAACTGCTTTTCCAAGTCCAGCGTAAACTGTTTGATACTCCACGCAAAGATTTCTTTTTTGTTCTTAAAATAAATGTACAGCGTGGTACGTGTAATGCCACAAGCGTCGGCAATTTTCTGGAAAGTCACGTCCTCGTATCCATCGCGGCAGAATAAGTCAAATGATTTTTCCAGAATTTCAATTCTTCGTTTATCGTGTTCTACTACGATTGCCATTTTTTGCGCTCCGTTTTTTTAAGGATTTTTGTCCGTCTGACTTGAGGGATTTTTGTTTCTCTTCGCCCGTATACATATAGAACATCGTATCCAAATTACCCGCTTTGAGGCTCTTGAGCGATGTCGCATACCGACCGATACATTCTTGAAACTTTTTGTGCGCCGTAATAACGCCCAGCTGCCACCCCTTGAATTCATCGAACAAGCAACTCATCTTGCGGTAGATTTCTTCCGCCTGCTCCACGTCTCCCAGACGCTCGCCATACGGAGGATTACAGATGAGCAGTCCGCTCTCATACGGCGCAGTGATGTCGGTAAAGTCGGCAACGTCAAAATCCGGACGAGGAACTTTATTGCTCTTGTCAATCAGATTAAGCGCGCGTCCAGCCATCACACATGCATGCTCAGCATTCTTACGTGCGCGCTCAATCGCCGCCGGGTCAATGTCCGTGCCAGTGATGCGCACTTCTACGTCCGTGCGGATTTTTTCTGCCTCAGCGCATTTTATTTCCTGCGCGCGGCGACTATTAAATATGGGAAGATTTTCCAGAGCAAAACGGCGTCCAAATCCAGGCGCAACATTGTACGCATATAGGGCGGCTTCGATAGCGAATGTGCCGGAGCCACAGAACGGGTCATGCAAAGGAGTCTTGCGCCGCCACATCATCAGCTGAAGCAATGCCGCCGCAGTTGTTTCGCGCAAGGGTGCAAAGCCGCCGTCAGTACGGTAGCCGCGCTTGTGCAGAGGGAGTCCGCTCAAATCCAACAAAATGAGCGCGCGGTCTTCATCCAAATAAACACGCACATCGCTTTCTTCGCCGCTTTCTGGAAGTGTCTGCATGTGCCATTTATCACCAAGTTTTTTGTAAATTGCTTTCTGCACCATGCCCTGAATAGAGTGCTCGCTGTTCAACGTCGATTTGTAGCAGCGAACCTTATCCACCACGACGCGGCTGTCTTTTTTCAAGAAATCCTGCCAGTTAATCGCATACACGCCGTCAAACAATTGGTCAAAGTCCGCAGCATTAAAACTTGCCATCTGCAAGTACACGCGGTCTGCCGTTCGCAGGCACAGATTCGTGCGAAAAAGCGCGTCATCATCACCAGTAAATGTAACACGCCCCGGTGCGTTTGACACCAGCTTGTACCCGAGAAGTTTTAGTTCATTGCCCAGTATTTTTTCCGCGCCCACCGCGCACAAGGCGACCAATGTATTCATACGCCCATTCTAACAAAATTACAAAAAATGTTCAATTGTCAAAATAAAGCAGTTGTTCTCACCATCCTGGCTCGCCCAACTGCGACAGCAGACAAGCTGCTGTCTCGCTTTTCAGCGCACATCCATGTGCGCCGCAATTTGATTTCAATTAAACTGATTTATTGTGCCTTGCCTCTAAAATCAGCTATCGTCTTAAAGCCTTTTGATTTCATGTAGGCAGAAAGCCCGTCAATAATCTGTGTCATCGCGTTAGGATTGGCGAAAGTCGCTGTGCCCACTTGAATTGCAGCCGCACCCGCAAGAAGGAATTCCACCGCGTCCTGCCAGGTAGCAATGCCGCCCAGTCCCACAACGGGAATGCGCTCTGACTCAGGCAGTTTGTTCATCGCCTGCACCACGTCGTACACAATGCGCAGGGCAATCGGCTTAACGGCGGGACCGCTGAAACCGGCGCGCACATTGTCAAACACGGGGCGGCCAGTGTTCAAATCAATCGCCATCGCCTGGAATGTGTTTACGAGACTGATTGCGTCTGCGCCAGCCTCACGCACTGCCATGGCTATGCCGATTACATCAGGCGCGTTGGGTGTAAGTTTTACCATGAGCGGCTTTTTTGTCACCGCGCGCACGGCTTTGGTCACACTGGCAGCTGAGGCGCAGTCCATACCGAACGACATGCCGCCCGCCTTTACATTTGGACAGCTGATGTTCAGTTCAATCATCGGTACGGCTGTAGCGTCCAGCAATTTTGCGCCTTCCACGTAAGTTTCCAACGATGAGCCAGAAAGATTTGCAATCGTAACGGGCTTTAGTTTAAGCATACCCGGAAGCTCGTGCTGAATAAAATGCTCGATGCCGGGGTTTTCAAGTCCAATAGAATTTATCAAGCCGGATGGAGTCTCAACAAGGCGAACGCCTGTGTTTCCACCGCGCGCCTGCAAGGTAAGACCTTTTGAGCAAATGCCACCCAATTTTTCCACATCGAATACGCTCGCATATTCTGAGCCGTAGCCAAACGTACCGCTCGCCGCAATCACGGGGTTTTCAAAATGAACACCCGCAACGTCCACGCTCAAGTCAGGCTTTTCGTTTTCAGCAAGCGGCTCAAGGCGAATCGGTTTGTTTTTTGGCGGTGTAAAATCCAAAATCGCGCCGTCAAACACCGGGCCATCTTTACAGCAGCGTTTGTTTCCTTCGCTCGTCGAAATCGTACAGCCAAGACATGCGCCCACACCACATGCCATGCGATTTTCCATGCTCAAATATGACTGAACTCCCGCTTCCTTACAGATTTTTTGCAAATACGCAAGCATCGGAGTCGGGCCACACGCATACAACACCGAGTAGTGATTCTTTTTGAGCGTTTCTGCTGTAAGAGCGGCGGGCAACATGCCATGCACACCCACCGAACCGTCATCCGTCGTAATCGTCAGATTTTTAGCGGCAACATGCTCAAGACCGTAACTGCCACTTTTAAAGCTCGCATAAAAATCGTAGGTCTCGTCCTGCAATGTATTCGCAAAGCCCGCCACGGGAGCCACGCCAATGCCACCGCCTACAATACACACTTTGTCATCAGCCTTTGGAATCGGAAAACAATTTCCCAACGGACCAATAATCTCAATGCCATCGTCAATACGCAGCGTACACAATTCCTCGGTACCCGCGCCCTTTTTCAAAATCAAGAATTCCAGCTGAAGAGAATCGTTCACCACTTCCGCCGCATACACGCTGATAGGACGTCCCAAAAGTACACCTGATTTCTTTGAGCGAAGCAAATAAAACTGCCCCGCAACGGGCTCGTGTGAATCATCAAAGTCATTTCGAACCATCACTTTGAGCAAATACACACTGCCAACAGGCTTCGCGTCATCAGCAAACTCACAATACCGCACCTTTCCCTGTGCAAAAACCGGCAACGGAACGCCGGAACAATCTTTCAGCTGTTTCATAAGATTGAGTATACCATATCTACGCCGCTGTTTCTATACAACAGCGGCGCTTGCTTTTTCAGCGGAATCGTTGTATAAATAACTGTGCCCCTTGTTTCTCAGATTTCAACAGAGCACGATTTTCCTGCTTCGCGCTTACAGCAGCAGCTCTATTCCGTATATCGCAAAAATCCTCTCAACACAGACACAAACCTCGCCTTTGGGTTCCGCGCAAAAAAAATTGATGTCACTAAACTGGAGTATGCGCTCAATCAGATTATCGTGCGCCACGAAAACCTGCGCTCCAATTTCTCCGAAAAAGATGGAATTATCTGGCAGCATGTTCATTCTGAACGCCATCTTACCGTGGAGCAATTTTCTGGAACCGCTTTGGGCACATTTATCCGCCCCTTTTCCATCGAAAACGACCTGTTGATTCGCGCTGCCGTCAAAGATGACATCATTCTGTTGGACTTCTGCCATATCATCACCGACGGCTTTTCCATGGCGATTTTCTTCCGTGAGCTGGACAGTTTTTACGGTGAAGTCACGCCAAACTATCTTCCGCCGACGGCAAAAGATTGTATCATCGCCCCCAGCACGTATGAAGAGAACAAACCGTACTGGCTCACTCTTCTGCAAGAGCCATTCACCCCACTCTCACTTCCCGCAGATTTTCCCAAAACGCAATTGTACAGCGGACGAGGCGCATCAGAAATTGCCTGGTTAAAAAAAGAGACGACGGCAAAAATCCGCGAACAATGCAAACTTCTTTCTATTACGCCCTACATTTTTTACCTCAGCGCATTTTGCCGTCTTTTGAAAAGGCATTGCGCGCATCAAGACATCATCACGGGCACAAATGTGTCCTGCCGCGGAAGAAAAAATTTGCGCTCAATCGGATTGTACACTACCATGGTGCCCGTCAGAGTCAATGTCCAAGACACCATGAGCACAACTGACCTGCTTCTTTCCGTAAATGCGCACATCAAAGAAACACTCCGTCATCAGCATCTTGACCTTGAAAAAATTCTCCACGAAAAAAATCTTCACGACTATCGCGACATCTTCCCTACGCTCTTCAGTTTTGAGCATGAAAAAATGGCGGAAATCCGTCTGGGCGGAAAACCATGCACATTTGTTCCCGTTCCAACCAAGGACTCCGCGTTTGACTGCAACCTGTGCTGCTTTCCGTTCAAGGAAAATGCCGGACTTCTGCTGATTTACCGCGCTGACCTGTTCACCAAAAAGACCGCATCCCGTTATCTGAACGAATACATGGAGATACTTACCGAGATGACCGAAACTTTTGCAGTTCCCGAAAAAGAAAAGTTGCAAAATTCCCATTGTTAGGATAAAATGATAAAGAAATACTTAGATGTAGATTGAGCAAGGAGCAATACCGATGTTTACAAAAATCGCTGTAGAAAAAATCGAAGAAGGTGCGATGATTATCACCTCTGGAGAATACAAGGCATCAAACTGGACAAACCCCAAGTTGCATGGTCTCGAAATCATTGCCGAACCAAAATTCAAAGACGGAAACAAACGCGCGCTGGTCACCTATCGCGATGAGAGCGGCAAACAGATTGACGGCTGCGTAAAAGTTGTGGACGACAACGGCTGGGACGTCATTATTTTGGTCACACCTTACGATATCGAAAAAGACACCACCACAGACTTTAGCGGCGAAATCGTTGTGCCCGCCATCATCAAAAATACTGGCGCAGACGAACCAATCACTGGCTCAATGCTCAAAAAACAGACCATCAGCACGCTTGCAGAATTCAAAAAGCACACCGGCGTACTCGTTTCAAACGACACATTTGGCGCAATGATTATCAAATTTGACGACACAACCGAGTTCATCAACATTTCCCGCGGCGACAGCACCCAAGAAATGGACCTCAAACTCCATCACCTTGCCCCTGGCTACATCTCAAACTGGCGCGTCATGAAATACGAAACCGAAGACGACCCCGTACTGTTCCCCGTGAACGACACCGAATTTGGCATCGACGAACTCATTTTCAAAGTCGTCAGCTTCATCGATAAATAAAAAAAGAGGGGGGAAGTCTCCCCCTCGCTCCCAACAAACACGCTTCGCTTTGTTTGTTGTACGCTACCCCCTCTGCGGGGTAGTTTTTTTTGCTTTACACCCCGCAACGCCCCTAGTTGCCGAGTTCTTTTTTTGCGTTGAGCAAATCTTCCTTCGCCGCTAACGCCGCATTTCCAGCCGCATCAGCCAATTCTTTTAAGCTCAGGTTTCCACTTTCCACTTTGTCAGCAAGTTCCGGCGCTTTTTTCCATGCGCACAAAATACCGCGTGAGCTGTTCACTGTACCGCCAGCCTTGTCCAAAAGCGTTGCCGCAATACGCGCCGCACCACCCTGAGCACCGTAGCCCGGAATCAAGAAGAAAATGTCTGGATATGCGTCACGCAAAGCACGCGCGTCGCTTTCTTCCGTACAGCCAACAACTGCGCCCACCGGCGAACAAGTCTGTGACGGATAGATTTTTTTGAACTCCGCGCTGATTCGCTCCAGTTCTGCGCCTGTCTTGTCCAGCACACGGCCGCCTTTCTTCAATTCTTGCTGCTCAATATCAACCATACCAGGATTTGACGTGCGCAACAGCACAAAAATACCTTTTCCGCCCTGCTCATCTTTTCCCGACGCAGCGGGAATCGGCGCACAATACTCAGTAAAAGGCTTGAGCGTATCAAAACCCATGTACGGATTCACCGTGATGATGTCGGTCTCAAATTCACCCGTAAAGTGTGCGCGGGCATAAGCCTTTGCCGTGTCCGCAATGTCGCCGCGCTTAATGTCGCTGATAGCAATGAGTCCCGCTTCTTTTACCGCACGAATCGTTTCAACATATGCCTTTAAGCCTGCAAGTCCCATCGCCTCATAATATGCAATCTGAATCTTGCAGCAGCATGCGCTCTTATCCGCCGCAATTCTCTTGATGATTTCTTTATTGTACGTCAGAATCGCATCCGCCGGCGAGCCAAACACTTTGAGCAACGGCGCGGGCAAATAAGACGGGTCAGTATCCAAGCCCACACACAGCGGTCCTCTTTCAGCCGCCACATCCTGTAATTGTTCCATTAAATGTTTCATATGTTCAGTATAGCGCATTTTCCTCTAAATGAAAATCAGAAAAAAATCAAAAATTTTTTCATTTTTTGCTTAAGGTTTTTTGTGGGGTGTCGATAAAAATAGTGTAGGGTGGTGCACCCGGGAACAACAGGTTACAAAAACAAACGGACCTGTCGTTAAAAAACCAGTTAGTAATATAAGGAGATAAACTATGGTTATTAATCACAACATGAGTGCAATGTTTTCACAGCG
>JAFSTK010000024.1 GCA_017450535.1 Treponema sp. | reverse complement strand
GGGGAAAGTTTGTCAATTTTTTGCGAGACACGCTTGGAAAAAGTCTGCATCAGCGTCGCTCCAAACGGTACACAGCGAACAACTCACGCCACATATTTTCCAGCGCGGCGGCAGGAGACTGGTTGTATACGCTCACATTGTTATAAACATCTCTTAAGATGTCTACATTTTTAGCCGCGCTCTCCACGTTACGTGCGCTTAAGTCCTCAGTTTTTTGTGCGTCAAGAATGCCCGTCAAGAAAATCTTGAACAACACACGCGGCTCAAAACCTGCGCATCCTTTTACAATGTCATTTATCACAGGAAGAGCGCCTTTTTCTACCGACTCATAAAATGAGCGTGCATAGCCCTGCACTACATCGGGCGTTACGGGCAAAAATGTCTGCAAGTATCCGTCAATTGAGCCTGCTGATGAATCGGCATGGAATACGCGTTCAAGCACTTCTGCCTGCTGCACCGCTGTCCGCTGATTGAATTGATAGGTGCGCACACGAGAAAGAATTGTCGGCATCACCGCACCGCGTCGATTTGTCGTCAAGATAAACACCGTGTCCGTCGGAGGCTCTTCCAAAATCTTAAGCAAAGCGTTGCGCGCGGCTTCGTTCATACGGTCAGCGTTCTCAATGATAAACACTTTTTTTCCGTCAGGGCTTTTCATGTGCGCCCAGCGTGAAGCCGCACGAATCTGATTTATCGGCAAAGAATCATACATGAACGAAGATTCCAGTTTATCAGTTTGCTTGATGATATCGTCGCAGATTTTTTCAATTTTGTCGTTTTCGGGAAGCGGTTTTGCCGGGTCAAGCTGCTCCATCTGCTCGTCGATGGCCTGCATCAGCGGCGCAATTTTTGAAACCTTGTCGTCATCTTCCCATAAAATCTGACTGAAACGCATTGTAAGTTTTCGTACTGAACGCAAAAAAAGATAGCGCGCCGCAGTCAGATACGGAGCATTGTTAAAGGCTGCCGTAAGGAACGCTTTTTTTGCCGCAAGAATCTCAAGCGAACAGTCCCTAGGACCTGCCACAAGCACGTTCGTACTCATCAATTCCTTGTTTTTGCGGCAAGACGGACACTCGCAGAGCCAATGCCCACGCTTTTCAGACGCAGTACACGAAAGAATGCGCGCAATTTCAAGCGCACAGGTGAGTTTTCCGCTCGATGCAGGACCAGAGAGCAAAATCGCGCCGGGCAAACGATGATGCACGATATCGTCTTTGAGAAGCGCGCTTGCATTCTGATACAAGAGATTGTCAAACATCAGACTAACATTCCCCGCACATAAGAAATCGGTTGGTCAAGAATGCCGCCAAGGACTTTCCAGTAAAAACTTCCGTCCGTCACGCTTTCAGCCATTCTGGGGAACCAAGGCTGCGCGTTTACCAAAATCAATACAATGGAAACGACAACGATGCCTTCAAGCGCGCCAAACACAAAGCCCAGCGTACGGTCAAGACCGCGCAGGATTTCCCCACGGAACGCCGCTCCCACCAACTGCTGCACAATTTTGACCAGCAAATACGTCGCGATGAACAAAAGCAAAAATGCGACCACTGTTGCGACCGCTTTGTTGTGAATAACCTGTTCAATAAACGGCGCGAGCTTACCGAAAAAACTTACCGCAACGACAATACCCAAAATCACTGCCAGCTTGCTAAAAAGCTCTTTGATAAAACCATGCGCCGCCGCAATCACTGCAAACAACAGCACGATAATGCTAAACACAACGTCGATAAAAGTCAGCGTCATTTTTTCACTCCATCGTATATAATTTTCGCAATTTCAAGCGCAGGACGTTTTCCTGCGGTCATTTTTTTGCATGCCTCAGAACAAGTCGCGCGATATTCAGCATTTTCCATTTTGGTGAGCGCATCTCGCACATGCACGCCGTCCGCCTCTTCGCCCAAAAGCATAAGCGCGGCAGACTGTTCCACAAAGTATTTCGCATTGTCCACTTGGTCGCCGCGAGTGCCGGAACCGCACAAAGGAATCAGCACCATCGGCTTAGCAAGCACCGCACATTCCCAGATTGCGTTCGCACCCGCACGGGAAACCACCACGTCTGCGGCAGAAATCACATCGCACATCTCTTTGTAGATGAACGCATACGGATGATAGCCCTCGTGCTGAATCTTCGTCATCGCCTCATCCGCCCTGCCTGTCTGATGCACCACTTCAAAATGCTCGCAAAGCCAGTCCAGATTTTCTTGAACGAGCTGATTTATCTGATGCGCGCCAAGGCTTCCGCCCATCACCAAAAGAACCGGCTTTTCAAGGCGAGTCTCACCAAACACAAAACGCCGTCCGTTTTCCGCGTCAGACGCATAGAACACAGGTCGCACAGGGTTTCCCGTCACCACCGCATTTGCGCGCTTTGCAGCCGGGAGATAATTTTTGGTCGCCTCATAGGAGACAAGAATCTTGCTTGCAAAACGGCTGTTGATTTTTGTGGCAAGCCCCGGCGTAAAGTCACACTCATGCGTGTACACCGGAATCCCCAGTATCCGAGCCGCCATGCACGGAGTGACCGAAACAAAGCCGCCCTTGGAGAACAGCACGGCAGGCTTAATGCGCATGAGCCTAAAAAGCGAGACAAACACGCCCGCCGCGATTTTAAACAAGTCAAAAAAATTTTTGAGTGAAATATTGCGTCTGAGTTTTCCGCTCGGAATTCCGTAGAACAAATCCACCGAGCCGCTTTTTTCCACCAGCTCTCTGTCCATGCCGCCGGAGTTTCCAAGCCAGACAATCGAAATCTCTTCGTTATGCTCTTTTGCGAGCGTTCGCAGCTCATCCGCCACAGCCAGACCGGGATAGATATGCCCGCCTGTACCGCCACCCGCAAATACAAAAGTTGTTTTTGCCATTTGTATCATTATGACACAGAAAATGGAAAAAGACAACGGTAAACAGCGCAAAGTCGCAGGCATAAAAAAAGCACCTGCTCTATTGAACAAGTGCTTTCCTTGCCACCGGTTGGAATCGGACCAACGACACATGGATTTTCAGTCCATTGCTCTACCAACTGAGCTACAGCGGCGTAAGTAAAGATATATTATACAATTCTCTCGTTTATGTCAAGCGGCATGCCGTGTTTTTCTGATATTTTTCTGTAGATTTTTCATCGACTTCAAAATAAATGCCGTAATGTTTTTTGCACCCCGCATTGAACATGCTTTCACAGTGCGGGCATTGTTCCGTATTCATGTAATCACGGATAGAAATCGTCTGCTTGCATACGCCGCACAAGATTGCCTGAGTGTCAAACTCATCTTCTTTCCAGCGGACAATCGGGTGAGGCTCACATTCATCATGGCATTTGTAGCAGGGATAAAACTTTCCGCAACATTTGAACTTAATCGCTACGATATCCACGGAACTGTGGTAGTGTATGCAGCGAGCTTGGTCATCAACAAGTTTTCCGAAAACAGTCATATCAGATATTCAGGATGCACTCGGATAAAAAAGGATAGTCAAGATTTCTTATCCATACCTATCCTCTCTATCCTGCGCATCCCCATAAATCTTCGCTAAATACGAATCTTTTTGTCCGTACCGACGTAGGCATCTTTTCGCATCTGCTTAATCTGCTCATCGGCAAGGTAGTCGTCAAAGTTCATCATGCGGTCAAAGACACCTTTCGGCGTGATTTCGATGATGCGGTTTGCGATTGACGAAATGAATTTGTGGTCATGGCTGGAGAACAGCACGACACCGGGGAAACGAATCAACGCCTCGTTCAAGCTTGTGATTGCCTCCAAGTCCAAATGGTTTGTCGGGTCGTCCATAATCAACACGTTCGCGCCAGAAAGCATCAGTTTTGAAAGCATACAGCGCACTTTTTCGCCACCGGAGAGCACCTTTACCGGCTTCAAGCTCTCATCGCCCGTGAACAACATACGACCGAGGAATCCGCGCACATAAGCATCATCCTGCTCTTTGGAATACTGTTTGAGCCAGTCAGTGATATTGTAGTCATTGTTAAAATACTGATTGTTATCGCGTCCGAGATAGGTACAACTTGTTGTCTGACCCCAGAAATACTCGCCGCTCTCAGCCTTCTTTTCGCCAGAGATGATATCAAACAGCGAAGAAATTGAATTATGCTCCAAGCCCACAAAGGCGATTTTGTCCGTGCGGTTCACCACGAGAGAGAAATCTTTGAGCAGCTGAACGCCGTCCTCATCCTTGCTGTTGAGTTTGCGGATTTCAAGCACATTGTTTCCGATTTCGCGGTCAGGCTGGAAATGCACATACGGGAACTTGCGGCTGGTAACCGGCAAATCGTCCAGCTCCAACTTTTCCAAGACCTTTTTTCGGCTCGTTGCCTGACGAGATTTTGCCGCATTTGACGCAAAGCGTTGGATAAACTCGCGCAAATCCTTCGCCTTTTCCTCATTCTTTTTCTTCTGGTCTTTCGCCTGCTTCTGCAAAATCTGGCTCATCTGATACCAGAAGTCGTAGTTACCGGTGAACTGCGTGATTTTTCCGTAGTCGATGTCACAGATGTATGTACAAACTGCGTTCAAGAAGTGACGGTCATGGCTCACGACGATAACCGTATTCGGGAAGTCCATCAAAAAGTCTTCCAGCCACGCGATAGATTCCAAGTCCAAACCGTTCGTAGGTTCGTCCAAGAGAAGCACATCAGGACTTCCGAACAGAGCCTGCGCCAAGAGAACGCGCACCTTCTGGCTTTCGTCCAGCTCGCTCATCATCTTGTCGTGATATTTTTCCTCAAGACCAAGACCAGAGAGCATCTGCTCAATCTGATTCTCCGCCTCGTAGCCGCCCATCTCACCAAACTGCGTCTCAAGCTCGCTCGCCTTAACGCCGTCCTCTTCGGTAAAATCCGCCTTGGCATAGATTTCATCGCGGGCTTTCGCGCACTCGTACAATTTGGGATAGCCGAACATCACCGCGTCTTTTACACTGTATTCGTCAAACGCAAAGTGGTCCTGCTTCAAAACTGCCATACGCTCGCCGGGAGTCATAAAAATATCGCCGGAGTCACGGTCCTGCTCACCAGAAAGCACTTTGAGGAACGTGGATTTACCCGCACCGTTCGCACCGATAATGCCGTAGCAGTTGCCCGCCGTGAACTTCAGGTTTACGTCCTTGAACAGCGGTTTTTCGCTGAAATGAAGACTTACGTCGTTTACTGTAATCATATTATTCCCCTTACCCGTTTATTTTCCACGTCCAATCAGACTCTTCAGCCGTGCAATCAGCCCAAGCTTCTTCGGCGGCTGCTCAGTGCGTTTCTTTCCGTCGCGCGCGCCCTGTCCTTGTCCGCCTTTCTTTTGATTTCGCGGAACCACATCGTTCTTATGATGCAGAGGCTTACCGCCACGCTTTACGCCACGCGCACGGATTTCGCCATTGTCCGCCTTTGCGTTTCCGCCGTTCGCATATTTTTCCTTGTAGTACTTCATGCGCTCATCGGCAGACATCGTGGAAAGACGAGCCAAATCGTCAGCCGTTGCCCTGGACTCGCGCTTGAATTCGTCCGATTCGCCACGCTTTTTGAACTGCTTCTTGCGCCCGTCACGGTCATCTCTCCTGCTGCCGCGCTCATTGCGACCGCCGTGCTCTCCGCGCCGACCATTTCTTCCGCGACCGCTACGGTCATCATCCTCGCGCCAGTCCTCAGTGCGGATATAAATTCCCTTGCTCTTGTCCTCGCCCAAATCTTCAGGAACAGCGACACGACTGGGAATCTGCTTTTCAATATAACGCTCAATCGGAACAAGCTGATAGACATCCTGCTCAGAACAGAACGTGTATGCCTTGCCGCTCTTACCCGCACGAGCCGTACGACCAATACGATGCACATAATTTTCCGCCTCATTCGGGAGGTCGTAGTTCACCACCATCGCCAAATCATTCACGTCAATACCGCGCGCCGCAACATCAGTCGCCACCAGACAACTCACCTGCCCCGCCTTAAAACGGTCCATAATCTTGAGACGCTTTGACTGCGGCAAGTCACCGATAATAAATTCACTCTCAATACCGTTGAGCTTGAGACGCTTAGAAAGAATCTCGCACATCTTTTTAGTATTGCAGAAAATAATCAGACTCGCGGGCTTCTCACGCTGAATGATGCCAACCAAAAGCGCAACTTTCTCATCGCTTGAAACATGAATCAACTCCTGGTCAATCTCGTCCACCGTGATGTTCTCAGCCTCAATCGTGATTTCCTTAGCGTCGCGAGTGTATTCCCACGCAAGATTTTTCACATACGAATTGAGCGTGGCAGAAAAAAGCATCGTCTGACGACTCTCACTAGAAGGCAGAACCTTAATCAGCTTACGCAAATCAGGATAAAAGCCCATGTCAAACATACGGTCAGCCTCGTCCACCACCAAAAAAGCGATGTCGCGCAAATCCATCTGCTTGCTTTCCTGCAAATCAATCACACGCCCCGGAGTGCCGATAATCACATCCACACCCTTTTTGAGCGCGGCAACCTGCTTCTCATAGCCAACACCACCGTAAAAACTCGCGCAGACAAAACCCGTATGCTTTCCAAGCTTGTTCGCCTCATCTTCCACCTGCACCGCAAGCTCACGCGTCGGCACCATCACCAGAGCCTTTTTGCCCTGCTTCTCCGGATTCGCCAAAAGCTCCTGAAAAATCGAAACCAAATACGCGGCAGTTTTACCCGTTCCCGTCTGAGACTGCACATACAAATCAGACCCGTCCAATGCGAGCGAAAGCACCTGCTCCTGCACCGGCGTACACGTCACATATCCCGCATCCTGAACGCCCTGCTGCAGTTTTTCATGTAAAGAAATTTCTGAATAATTCATACCAAAGATAAATTCCAATTAAATATAAAGACTGAAGATAGTTAGCATAAGTATACATTTTTTACGGGATTATGTATAGACCGAGTTCTTTGCGGTTTATCCCTCGCAAAACGATAACCCGCACCACATCTTATCGTCTATCCCACCCACGCGCCCTTGGCTTTTCCCCGCAGATGCGTTATCATTACCGCATGCCCGACACTGACAAAATTTCTTACCAGGCTCAACTTTTCTCAAACCGGCTTGCAAAAAAGTACAGGCTCTTGCGTAAGTGGGCGCGCAAAAACCGTGTGTCCTGCTATCGGTTGTATGACCGTGACATTCCGGAGTTGCCGCTTGCGGCGGATGTGTATGAGTTTTTGCCGGACGGTGTTGCGGATAAGATTGAGGCGGCAAAATTTTTGCGTGAGGAAGACCAGCGTGTTTCGGCGAATGACCCGACGGTGGCACAGGAAATTGCGCGCAGGCGGTATCTGCATCTTTTTATGTATGAGCGGCCGTTTGAGACTGACGAGGCGGAAGAACAGGCATGGATGGACGCAATGGTTCATGCGGCGGCAGAAGTGTTATCAATAGAAGAAAGTCACGTTATCGTAAAGACCCGCAAGCGGCAGAAAGGCGAAAATCAGTATGAAAAGCTCGAAAGCGCACGTACGCTGGAAGGCTTGGTTCAGGAATGCGGTCAGCTGTTTAAGGTGAATCTGAGCGACTATCTGGACACGGGCTTATTTTTTGACCATCGTCCGCTTCGTTCAATTGTGCGGGAAACTGCGTCGGGAAAGTCAGTGCTCAATTTGTTCTGCTACACCGGCTCATTTTCTGTGTATGCGGCGGAAGGAAAAGCGCGTCGGGTTGAATCGGTTGATTTGAGCAACACTTATCTTGGCTGGGCGCGTGAAAATCTTGCGCAAAACGGTTTTTCTGACGCAAAAAAATATGTGTTTACAAAAAGCGATGTGACAGCATTCTTACAAAAAAAGCGCGCTGAAAAGCCGACCGATGCAAACCGTTACGACATCATCATCCTTGACCCGCCCACGTTCTCAAACTCAAAGTCCACCGCAAATACGCTGGACATAAACCGCGACTGGTCACGTCTTGTCACTGACAGTCTGAACCTGCTCTCCCCCAACGGAACGCTCTATTTTTCCACCAACAGCAAGCGGCTCAAATTTGACGCATCGCTCATCCCGGAAGAAACTGAAAACGGCGCAAAAATCACTGTCTCCGACATGACCGCACAATCTCTTCCCGAAGACTACAAGGGCACAAAATCCCGTCGCTGCTGGAAACTTACGCTCAACGCCTAATCGGCATCTTCTCTGCTCCATCTTTTCCGCTCATCTAAAATTGCCTTGCTTTTGAGCCAGTCTGTGTTATAATTATATAGAGGAGTTCAACATGAAGAAAGAAACATATCAAAAATTTAGCGACCCTGAATACGACATGCTGATTCAGAACCGCGACAAAGTTATGAGAAAAATCCGCCGACTAGAGAAGAAAATCATCTCACACGACACAAACGACAAAAGCGGCGAATACCCTGCCTATAAGGAAAATCCCTTGTCCGCCTATCAGGACTATCTGGTATTCTTGCAGCGCATGACCGACGGAATGCTCCAGAAAATGAAGACCGTTTACGGAGATTTGGCACTGTAGAAAACGCCATCAATCCAAAAAGAACGCAAGCTGTAAAGCAAGCCAGATTTGGGCATAAAAAAAGACTTCCACGCAGGAAGTCTTTTTTAACATAAAAGTCAAAACCAAATATTTATTTTGCCTGGTTAAGACCGTAGCGCTTGTTGAAGCGATCGATACGACCAGCGGTGTCAACCAATTTCTGCTTACCAGTAAAGAACGGGTGGCAGGCAGAACAAATTTCAACGTTGATGTTCTGTACGGTTGAACGGGTTTCGATTACGTTGCCACATGCGCAAGTAATCTTGGTCAATTTGTATTCCGGATGAATACCTTTTTTCATTGTATAACTCCTTTCTCTTGCCCGATGTTGTAGAAATGCCGGTCAGCACTACCTTACACAAAAATCGTCAGGCTGTATGCCCAAAACGAAGTAGTGTTTGTATCATTCCCTTACCGTTACAAATCAAGACAACACCACAAGATGATTTACTATTTTATCAAAAATCAAGCCGATTAGTCAACAGCCGCAGAACCTGTATTCATATTGGACAGGAACGCATCGTTGTTTTTGCTCTTACGCATCTGGCTCAGAATCAGCTCAGTGATTTCCGCATCCTCCATCGGGTTGATGACTTTGCGGAGAACCCACATCTTCTGCAAGGTAGCCTCATCAAGCAAAAGCTCTTCCTTACGTGTACCAGATTTTTTGATGTTGATTGCAGGGAACAGACGGCGCTCTGCAAGTTTTCTGTCAAGGTTGATTTCGCTATTACCGGTACCTTTGAACTCTTCAAAGATGACTTCATCCATGCGGCTACCGGTCTCAATCAAAGCAGTAGAGATAATCGTAAGCGAACCGCCCTCTTCGATATTACGTGCCGCACCAAAGAACCGCTTGGGCTTGTGCAATGCATTTGAGTCAACACCGCCGGAAAGGACTTTGCCAGATGTGGGAACAGTCTGGTTGTATGCGCGCGCAAGACGAGTAATTGAGTCAAGCAAAATCACGACGTCGCGCTTGTGCTCAACAAGGCGTTTTGCTTTTTCAAGAACCATTTCCGCCACCTGTACGTGACGAGTAGCCTGTTCGTCGAATGTTGAGGAAATAACCTCTCCCTTGATTGCGCGCTCCATATCGGTAACTTCCTCAGGACGCTCATCAATCAAAAGCACAATTAAGTAGACTTCCGGATTATTAGTGGTGATTGCGTTAGCTACTTTCTGCAAAATGGTCGTCTTACCAGCTTTTGGCGGAGCGACAATCAAAAGACGCTGACCTTTTCCAATCGGCGCAAACAAATCGATAATACGTGTGCTGTATTCGGTAGAAATGGTTTCCAGCGTAAATTTATTCTGCGGATAAAGCGGAGTAAGGTTTTCAAACGGAACGCGAGTCTGTGCTACGCGAGGCTCATCAAAGTTGACTGTCTCAATGCGAAGCAATGCGAAAAAGCGCTCACCCTCTTTCGGGCTGCGTGTCTGACCGTACACCGTGTCGCCTGTCTTCAAGTTGAACAAGCGGATTTGGCTCGGAGAGATGTAGATGTCATCAGGACCGGGCAGATAGCTGTTCTGCGGACTGCGCAAAAATCCGTATCCGTCGGGAAGAATTTCCAGCGCGCCTTCTGCAAAAATAATGCCGCCGTGCTCGGTATGTGCCTTGAGAATCGTAAAAATCAACTCCTGCTTTTTCATTGCGGGCAAGAGGTCTTCCGGGCAGCCGTATTCCAACGCCATGTTACGAAGCTCAGGCATGCTCTTAATTGTAAGGTCGTTAATCTTGAGGCGCGGTTTTGACTCGTATTCCTCAGGATTTTCGATAATCTGCGCAGCCTGTACTTCCGCATCGCGCTGTGCATTGCGTTCTGCATAGCTCTGGCGGTTGTTATAGCGGCGGTTATTATTGTTGTTGCCGTAGCGATTATTGTTATTGTAGCGATTGTTTCCGTAACGATTGTTCTGCGGACGATAGCCGCCTTCATGATGATTTTCTGCTAATTCAGCGTTTTCTGCAGGAGCCGCACCTTCTGTCGGGGCGGGATTCTGTTCTGGAGCCGCATTTTCTGATTGCGGGGCTTCTGTAGTTTCGGTATTTTCTTGTGTCTCAGCTTTTACGATACGTCTTCTACGTACCACAACTTTTTTTTCTGTTTCTGGGGATTCACCTGAGTCCGTTGTTTCTGCGCTAGGATTCGGCGATTCATAAGAGGTAGGCTGGACTTCCAAGTCCAATTGCTGCTGTTCATCTGACTTCGCTTCTTCAGATGCAACGGAACGGCGTTTAATCAATGCCATTTCTAATTCTCCGTGAGATTAAAGATATAAAAACATAAGATATGTATGTCAAAGGATTTTCCAAAAAAGAACGCTTATTTGCGCTCGTTCATAAGACTTAATCAGTATAACCACTTAACAAATAGATTGTCAAGTGGACTATGCTTCACAAAATCATTCGGGCATTCCTACTCGATGCTCCTGATTAGAGAGACAATCGGCGGAGTGCGCACAAGTCCCAGTTGCTCGGCGGTAGGCTTCTCTTCCGTCTTCTTGCTCTTTTTACGCACAGGCTTTCCATTTTCATCGGCTGCAGGCGCGGTATCAGCAATCGCATTGCCATTTTCATCTGGCATGGAGAATACCAGCACTTCATCGCCAACATTTACGCGGTCATAAAAACCGTCTTGTGCCAATTTGCCCTGCGCGATTTCCTCGCCTACACGACTGACAGTTATTTTTCCCAAAAGATTGTCCTTGCCAAATTCAATGCCAAGTCCGTTGTCTTTAGTTCGGACAGTGCCAGCTTTCACCACATCAAGCACTGTGTTCGCCACCATGCCTTCCACTTTGCCAATATCAACCAGCACTTCATTCACGCTGCGGCTGATAATTTTTCCTCTCACCGGCAAAAGGCTCAGCAGATTGCGGCGGAAAGTGCGCAGAACTGAAGCATATTTATCGTTTCCCGTGCGGAACGTACTGAACCGAGTCAGCTCCACTCCCGTGCGCGCAGAATACAGAACGGCATCCATAGACACTTCGCGCTCGCTCTCATCCACGGTAAGCAGAATGAAGTAATCCATATTGCCCGTGCGCGCCAATCGGTATGCCTCGCCATAACCTTTTACAGGACGATGCTGCACGTCCACTGAAGTGACCGCCACGCCCGTAAACACGTCCTGAATCATATCAGCAGAAATCTGTTCCAATTCCGTATGAATCAATTGCACTGGAGAATTGACGTAATACAAGCCAACATGCCATCGGGTTTTATCAAGATAAAATGGGTCTATCTCCCATTTATTGTTAAGCGAATACTGCATGAGCGAATCGTATGCTTCAATCGTATCAGCCATTTTAAGTTTTCGATACCGCTCATCCTCGTCCTTTTCATCTTTTGCGGATGTTTTCTCATGCTCGCTGATAAATTTGAGCTGCTGCAAATACAACTCGTTCAGTCCTTCGTGAGAAAGCAACGTGGCAAATTCATCGCGGGTTTTCGCATTGTTCGGGTCAATTTTGAGGGCACGCTGATATTCATAGCGGGCTTCCTCACCCATGAAAAGTTTGGCAAAATCGCGCGCCTTTTTGATATGATATACCGCCCACTGACCTCTTCGCTCGTCTTCCACTTGTGTCGTCTTAGTAACCAAAAGCTCCAGCGCAGAACGCATCACCTCATCCTGCGGAGAAACCGAAAGCGCGGTCGTCCATGTAGCGATGGCGGCCTCATT
>JAFSTK010000023.1 GCA_017450535.1 Treponema sp. | reverse complement strand
GTCGTCAACCAAGTGGTGCAACTTCAAGAAGTAAATGACACCGACGAAAATCGGGTTCACAAACGGCTCACCAGTGCGTCCGTCGCGGACAATTTGCTTACAGTCGGGGCTGAGTCCCGCTTCCTGAAGTTTTTCCGCAATCATTTCCTGGCTCGGAGTCTGGAATGCGGGGCTTTCAAAATACTGGTTCAAGTAGCGGCCTGCAATACCAAGCTCTGATTCCATAATCTGACCGATGTTCATACGAGAAGGAACACCAAGCGGGTTCAGACAAACATCGAGCGGAGTACCGTCTTCCAAGTACGGCATGTCTTCTTCCGGAAGAATACGTGCGACAACACCCTTGTTTCCGTGACGACCAGCCATCTTATCGCCTTCGCATAGCTTACGCTTGTTGGCAATCAGAACCTTAACCACTTCGTCAACGCCAGGGTTCAAATCATCGCCTTCGCTTCTCTTCAGACGCTGTACGTCGATAATAACGCCCTCAACGCCATGCGGAACGCGCAGAGATGAATCGCGCACTTCTTTTGCCTTTTCACCGAAGATTGAATTCAACAGTTTGAACTCAGGAGTTGTATCTGTTTCGCTCTTAGGCGTAACTTTACCAACCAAAATATCACCAGCGCGTACTTTCGCACCAATTCTGATGATACCTTCGGCATCCAGATTGTCCAGATTCTTTTCGGCAGTATTCGGCACATCGCGGGTAATCTTTTCCGGTCCGAGCTTTGTCTCACGGATTTCGGTATTGAATTCCTTGATATGGATAGATGTGTACATGTCTTCTTTTACGACGCGCTGGCTGATAAGAACAGCGTCCTCGTAGTTGTAGCCATTCCACGGCACGAATCCGACCAACAGGTTGCGTCCCAAAGAAAGTTCACCGTTAAAGGTTGCGGGACCGTCAGCAAGGACATCACCCTTCTTAACTTTTTCGCCCACCTGAACAGTCGGACGCTGATGATAACAAGTATCCTGGTTCGTGCGCTGATATTTGAGCAACGGATATTCGTCCAGTTTGTCGCTGTCGTTCGGCTTTACCTTAATCAAATCGCTGGTTACCCACACGACTTCACCATCATGCTTTGCCTTAACCAAAACGCCAGAGTCATATGCAGCCTTGCGCTCCATACCTGTACCAACATACGGCGGCTCCGGGAACAACAACGGAACACCCTGACGCTGCATGTTACAGCCCATCAAAGCACGGTTCGCGTCATCATGCTCCAAGAACGGAACGAGTGAAGCCGAAACAGAAATAACCTGACGCGGAGAAACGTCCATGTACTGAACATCTTTTACGCTGCGGGTTGAATAATCGCCACGGTTGCGGCATGAAACCATTTCTGTGGGGAATGAACCGTCTTTCTTCATACCTTCTGCAACCTGACCAATGAAGTAGCGGTCCTCTTCGATTGCTGACAGGTACTCAACTTTGTCGGTTGCCTTGCCGTCCTCAACCTTGCGGTAGGGAGCTTCCAAGAAACCGTAGTCATTGACGCGAGTGTAAATTGCCAAAGACACAATCAAACCGATGTTCGGACCTTCAGGAGTCTCAATCGGGCACATGCGTCCGTAGTGAGTATAATGTACGTCGCGAACTTCAAAGCCTGCACGGTCACGAGAAAGACCGCCCGGACCAAGAGCAGACAGACGACGTTTGTGGGTCAGTTCAGCCAGCGGGTTGACCTGATCCATGAACTGTGACAACTGTGATGAACCAAAGAATTCTTTGATTGCCGCGACAATCGGTTTGATAGAAATCAAATCCTGCGGCTTCATGGTCTCAGTTTCTTTGAGGCTCATGCGCTCTTTTGCGATGCGCTCCATGCGGCTGAATGCAGTCTTCAAATCTGTAGTCATCAATTCGCCAACAGAACGAATACGGCGGTTGCCCAAGTGGTCGATATCATCAATTGCAGCGTTTCCAATATACACTTTAATCAGATAGCGCATAGTGCTGATGATATCATCGCGGGTCAGCTGCAATGTTGTGACCTCGTCCTGGAATTCAGCAAATTTTTTGTTCAGCTTATAGCGACCAACGCGTCCCAAATCATAGCGGTGCTCGCTGAAGAACATATTTTCCAGTTCGTTTTTCGCATTTTCGGGAGAAACAGGCTCACCTGGCTTCAAAATTGAATACACATGTGCCAATGCATCTTCCTGAGAAGGCTCTTCATTTTCTGCGCCTTCTTTTACAAACTGAATTTCCTCGCGCTCAAAACAGTTGATAATCATCTGGCTGTCGAGAGAGGGGTTCCATTCTTCTTTCTTGCCTTTGACTTTGCGCGCATCAAAAACAATAGTTGTGATTTCAGAAATATTATTTGCAATCAAGTCGTCAACATCATGCAAGTGCAGTTTTGTGCCCGCCTTGAAGAGCAATTTTTCCTCACCGTTTTCAGAAATGGTGACGCCTTTTGCCAACACTTTGTCAACCAAACTGTCTTTGTTTGCGGCATCAACATTTGTTTTTTCGGTCACGTAGAAGCAGTCAATAATCTGCTCACGTGTGGTATATCCCAATGCGCGCAAGAAAATTGTACCGAGAATCTTCTTCTTGCGGTCAATCTTTGCGTAAATCAGTTCTTTTTTCTGGTCGATTTCAAACTCAAGCCATGAACCGCGATACGGAATAATGCGGCTTGAATACACGCCTTTCTCGTGGTTAAAAATAACACCAGGAGAACGGTGAATCTGAGAGACCACAACGCGTTCTGCACCATTGATGATGAATGTGCCGCGGTCAGTCATGAGCGGAATGTCGCCCATGTAAATATCTTTTTGCAGAATGGCACCGCTTTCCTTGAAGTTCAAGTTAATTCTTGCCTTCAACGGAACTGAATAGGTCAGACCCTTCTGCTTGCATTCCAATTCTGAGAATTTAATGTTCTCTTCGTCAAGCTCGTAGAACTCATACTCAAGAGACATCGCTCCGTCGGGGCTTTCAATCGGGAATGTAGAAGTGAACACTTCCTGCAAACCTTTGTTTTCCAACGGTTCCTTGTTGTCGATTTTTTCTTTCTGAAGAAAACTTTCGTAAGATGACAGCTGCATGTCGATAAGGTTTGGAATCTCCATGAAATTCTGGATATCCTTACCGATGTACTGACGGTTGATTGTTCGGGATTTGGCGAACATCATATACCTCATTTTGTAGATTTAGCCTCGTTCCTTTGCTACAAGTGGCGATTTCTTCAGAACCTGGGCAAAAATCGTCCTCAGCACAAAAAAACAGACTGAACCGCATCGTGCGGTAAACACCACCTTTGCGATGGTGTGACATACATTTTTAGACGGCAAAAGCGTACAGTAAAATACCGTACGCCTTTGTCTTAACTTAAGCCGAAAACGACTTATTTTTTAGAAGCCTTACCACCTGCTTCGGTAATCTTAGCGATGATTGCATCTGCATCAGCCTTGCTAACACCAGCTTTGAGTTCTTTCGGTGCGCCTTCAACGAGAGCTTTTGCTTCGCCAAGACCAAGACCAGTAACTTCACGAACCGCCTTGATAACCGGAATCTTCTTTGCTGCGTCGAAGCTGTCGAGAGTAACAGTGAATTCTGTCTGCTCTTCAGCTGCACCAGCTGCTGCACCACCTGCTGCAGGACCAGCTGCTACTGCTACTGCTGCAGTAACGCCGAATTTTTCTTCCATTGCTTTAACCAATTCTGATGCTTCCAGAACAGTCATGTTTGCAATTGCTTCAAGAATGTCTTCTTTTGTGATAGCTGCCATATTATCTTCTCCTAATTAGGCACTGGCTCTTATGAGCCGATTTTGTTTTGCGGGCGACGCAAACTGCACCGCTTTTTCCGCAATATAATGCTGGCACTCTAAAGTGACCAGTTGAGCGCGGACAGTCCGACAGCATACGAAGTCTGACCGCGCATTATCAAAAGAAAGCTTAGTTTGCGCCTTCTGCTGATTTTTTGTCCACGTATGCCTGCAACGTAGCGGCAATCTTCTGTGCCGGTCCGTTGATAGCAGACATAAGCATTGCGATAAGCTGCTTTTTGCCCGGAACCTTTGAGAAGGCTTCGATTTTTGCAGCATCGTAAACTTCTTTACCAACGTATGCGCCCTTCACTTTGAGAGCCGGAGCTTCTTTAGCGAAGTCGAACAAGATTTTTGCCGCTTCGTTAGAATCTTCCTTAGCCATTGCGATAGCAGTCGGGCCAGTAAGATACTCAGCTACGTTAGTAATTTCCATTTCTTCAAAAGCAACGCGAGCAAAGTTATTCTTGATAACCTTGAATGTCGCTTCCTTTTCGCGGAGCTTGTCGCGGAGAGCGGTAATCTGCTCAACCGTCAATCCACGATAGTCTGCAAAGATGTAGTCATTGTATGCTGACAAAACATCTTTTGCCGCTTTGATAGCTTCTGCTTTAGCAGGCTGGATTTTCTTTGCCATGATAGCCATAGTTATTTATCCTCCTGTTTAAAGTCTACCCAAACGCCAGGACCCATTGATGAGCTTACAGACACAGAGCGAACATAGTCAGCTTTTGCGTCAGCGGGCTTCTTGCGCAGGATTTCGCCGAGCAATGCAGATACGTTTTCTGCAACCTTAGCAGCATCCATAGAAACCTTGCCCACAGCAATGTGAACGATACCTGTCTTGTCTGCGCGGTATTCAGTACGACCCTTCTTGAGTTCGCCGATTGCCGCAACGATGTCGTTTGTAACAGTGCCAGTCTTGGGGTTCGGCATCAAACCTTTGCGTCCCAAAACCATACCCAAACGGCCAACGTCTTTCATCATGTCGGGAGTAGCAACTGCAACGTCGAAGTCGAGCCAGCCGCCCTTTACCTTGTCGATGTATTCCTGTGCACCTGCGTATGCAGCTCCAGCATCCAATGCTTCCTTAGCGCGTTCGTCGCGGCAGAATACCAAAACTTTCTTTTCGCCACGGAACTGGTTCGGGAACACCAATGTGTCGCGCACAGTCTGGTTTTTACCGAGCTTGAGAGCGATATGTGCCTCAACAGTCTCGTCAAATTTAACGTAGTGCAAATCTTTTACAACTTCGCAAGCCTTTGCAACGTCGTAGTGCTGCTGGGGGTCATACTTAGCCAGCGCAGCACGATAATTCTTTCCGCGTTTCATTAGTTTGCCTCCACTTCAACACCCATACTGCGAGCAGTACCGGCGACGATTTTCTTTGCCGCTTCAATGTCGTTTGCGTTTACGTCGGGCAGTTTGACCTTTGCAATTTCCTCAAGCTGAGCCTGAGTCAGTTTGCCGACCTTGTCACGCAACGGGTTTCCAGCGCCCTTGTCCAACTTAAGTGCTTTCTTGATAAGAACAGCAGCCGGCGGCGTCTTAAGGATGAATGTGTAGGATTTGTCCTGATAAACAGTGATGACAACCGGGATAATCAATCCCTTTTCCATTGACTTGGTTCTGTCATTGAATTCCTGAACAAACTTCGGTGCTGAAACGCCGTGAGGACCGAGAGCCGGACCAATCGGCGGAGCCGGAGTCGCAGAACCTGCAGGACACTGCAGTTTGATGACAGCCGTAACCTTTTTTGTAGCCATTTTGTAGCTCCTTGTTTTGGTGGTGAATCAGGTCTTACCACTTGCATTGCAAGCCGCCTGTTCTAGCGAAGTGCCTTTATCCAACGGATATGCACCTCTCCCAAATTATAGGAATCAAGCTTCGCCAAAAGCGAAAACTCAAAAACTATGCTAAATAATGTAATTAGATGATTTTTTCAACCTGTAACAAATCCACTTCCACGGGAGTTGCACGATTGAAAATCTGCACCATAACGCGCAGTTTATTCTTTTCCGCATTAATCTCTTCAACAGTACCAGAGAAAGTTGCGAACGGACCTTCGGTAATTTTAACCTGGTCACCAAGCTCATAATTCTGCTTGACGCGAACTGCCTTCTCGCCTTTGATATCACCAGATTTCTGCAAAAGATTTTTTGCTTCTTCGGTAGAGATAGGACGGGGGCGTACATTCGGATTCGTACCGACAAAACCTGTAACACCCTGAATATGACGAATTGTACCGCACACATCCTTCCAACCAAGCTCTGGCAAATCCATTTCCATCATAATGTAGCCAGGGAGGAATTTATTCTTGCGGGATCTTTTTTTGCCGTCTTTTACTTCAACAACTTCTTCAACGGGAACTTTTACATCACTGACAATATTTGAGTCCAACTCGCCCGCTTCAAGCATCTGACGAATGGTGCGCTCAATTTTGTTCTCATAACCCGTGTATGTATGAACGATATACCAACTTTTTGCCATCAGTCAATCCTAAAAAACAAGGCCCATACCTGTCGTAAACAACAGGTCCAACGCTCCAAGGATAACCGCAATAACAATTGTGGAAATAATTACAACTTTTACAGAGGAAACAACATCTTCACGAGTCGGCCAAACTACTTTGCGAAGTTCAGCACCACATTCTTTGAAAAATCCAATTACCTTTGCCATCTTCTTGTCCTCATTTCTCTTTTAAGACCACAGCCAAAAAGACACGGTCTTTCATATACAGGCCCGGCAGGACTTGAACCCGCGACACTCGGTTTTGGAGACCGATGCTCTACCAACTGAACTACAGGCATAAATACGTCTGGTCAAGGCATGCTTTGCTTAAACCTTGACTCATCCGTTTTTAAGGTTTGCAACAAACCCTAAATATATCAAGCCACCGCATACACGGCAGCGTGACGTGCAAAATTAAATTATTTCGCTTTTGTTTCTTTGTGCAGAACTTCTTTGCGACAGAACGGGCAATACTTGTTCTTCTCAAGCTTTCCCTGAATGTTCTTGCGGTTTTTTGTTGTCGTATAGTTCTTGCGCTTACACTCGCTGCACTGAAGAGCGATGATATCAATAGCTGTCTTTTTCTTGCTACCCATTTTATTTCTCCTAAAAAAGATGAAAGCTCCCGAGCGGAATCGGACCGCTGACCTCCGCACTACCAATGCGGTGCTCTACCAACTGAGCTACAAGAGCATATGCATGACAATATGCGTTCTAGAAATATACCAATCTCACATCTTTTAGTCAAGGGAACTTGCCCGAAAAATCTACAGATTTCAACGATTCATGCAAATTATATAGCACTTTCTTTTACTTTATGGTATCTTTTCACTAATTATTTTACGGAGCGTAGGACGATGAGCATAGACAAACAAGTTGAAAACATTCTGAAATCATATGAATTATACGGCGGAATTAACCGCGCAGGGACAGAAAGCTTTCCCAACCGAGAGAATGTAGTTGCCGTACTGCAGGACCTGCGCTGTCTCATCAACCCTGGCTACAAAACGGCAGAAACCGTAGACATGGACAACCTGCGCTATATAACCGGTCAGCGCGTAAACCGCATCATCTCCATGCTCACGAAAGAAATTCAAAAAGCGCTCGTATACAAGAAAGCAAGCTGCGACCAGACGGCAAACAAAAATTCTTACTGCTACAGTCTGGCGGAAAAGGCGGCAATCGCACTTATTGACGAAATTCCTGAACTGCGCCGGCAACTTCAACTGGACACTCACGCCATTTATGAGGGAGACCCAGCGGCAAAAAGTGATGACGAAGTAATTGTGTCTTACCCCGGATTTGATGCGATTGTCATCTATCGAATCGCACATTTCCTCCATACAAACGGCATTCCTGTCATCCCGCGCATTATGACTGAATACAGCCACAGCAGAACCGGCATTGATATCCATCCGGGCGCGACAATTGGCGAGAATTTTTTCATTGACCACGGCACCGGAATTGTCATCGGAGAAACGACAATAATAGGAAAAAATGTGAAAATTTATCAGGGTGTGACGCTGGGTGCCTTGAGCGTAAAAAAAGAGTTTATGAACAAAAAACGTCACCCGACTATCGAAGATAACGTGACGATTTATGCGAATGCAACGATTCTTGGCGGTGACACGGTAATCGGTGAAGGCAGCGTCATTGGCGGAAACACATGGGTAACAGCGTCCGTTCCACCTCACACGAACTATTACAACAAATAGAAATGCGCCCTGACACAGACATAAAAATGTGCGGGGCGAAAAAAACGCGGACTTTCCAAATGCAACGCACTCTAGAAAATCCGCGCCGTCCAGCAAGCTGGACATCGGAGAGAGTTTATCAGCTTTTTTACAAGCTAGTATTAGTATACTTCCTACTTTGAAAAACATCAATACTTTTCGCAAAAAAAATTAAAAAATTTTTAAAATTTTTCAAAAGCGTCCTTCATTTTTTGAAAATCAGCGATAAATTTCTGGTCAACAAGCGCAGGATAATCGGCCGAAAAGGCCAAAAATGCGTTTTTTAAGGCTGAAATGCCAGAGTCAGACCGAAGGACGACCTCACCATAACCTTTTTCGCGCTCTTGTTTTGCCGCCTCATTGTGAATCTGATGCACATATTTGACTTCCGGGCGGGAAAAAAAATCAGCCAACTGGGACTCTTCGCAAATGGGAATCTTAAAATTGAGAACGGGAGCGAGCGGAGAAAAATGGTCGTGATTTCCGAGCGCAATGTCCGTGAGAATGCGACAGACTGATGTGTTCAGCGAGGCGGCGTAGGTTTCGGTCATGCCAGAAAGACGGGGATTGATTTCGATGATATGCCAGCCGTCATTGTTGAAAATCAAATCGACCTGCGCCACACCGGAAAGATTCAATTTTTTGGCAAGCGACTGAAGCATGGCCTGTAATTCCGGGATTCGATAGCGTTCAGAAGTAATCGGCCCGATTTTAACGCTTTGTTTGGGGCTTGTGATGCCGTAACGGTTTACTGAAAACATGCAGGGCGGCAACACAGTGTAATTTCCGTCGGTGCCGTAGATTTCCGTGCCAAATTGCTCGCCTTCAATAAATTCTTCTACCAGACGGTCGCCATTTGTTCTGCCGGAAAACAGATAGAACAACGCCTGTTTATAAGAGACCGCCACTTCCATGCCGTATGAGCTTAAGCCAACCGTATCTTTTACGACGACGGGATAATGCAAATGTTCCAGCTGGGAAAGCACGGCGTTTTTGTAGGCGTTGGTGTGTACTTCACGATGCCCGCGCTCTGCCCAAAACTGCTCATGATGAATATACACTGCCTTGGACACGGAAAAGCCATGTTTTTCCAGCAGGAGACGGGTCTGATATTTGTCAAAACAGGCGAGCATTGTTTCCAGCGAATGACAGACAGTGCGGACACCTTTTGCGCGCAGGATGTCGGCAATCTGGGCGTCCTGTACACCGAGCCAGTCAAACGGCGTGACCCAAAATGTGGCGGCGACTGCGATATCAGGAGAAAGCGTGAGAATTTTTTCTGCCATGGCTTGCGGAGAAAGTTTTTCTGTGACCACATAGCGCACCGACTCCGGCTCTTCGGAAACAGAATTGCGTTCAACATCCAGCAAAAATGCGCCGGGCAACTGCGTGACCACAAAAAAATGAAAGTCCGGAAAAGCGCGCGCAAGGACATCCCATTCGCTCCGTCGGGAAGGCATGGTGCGCGTGACGAGATGAGTGCCATCAAATTCGTTTGTGTTGGTGCTGTAAAAAACAATGTTTTTCATGCTGGCGGGTGTCGTCCTATTTTTTCACAGTGAAGATTATAACATCAAGGGCCTTGAAGTACAATTGTCGTCACAATCAAGAGATGAACTCACTACAGCATCTGTTCCAGAAGCCCCAGCAAATAGTCCCACCACATTTCACTTTCAAACTGCGGGGTAAAACTGGACGGCATCAAAAATCGTCTCATCTCAAATAGAAAACTTTTTTGTCCGCCACGGACTTCCGAAAGTCGCATTTTATATTGTCCCAAAAAATCAATTTCAGCAATTTTTCTGTCATCAAGTTTCTTCAAAAGCAATTCTCTGTTCAATGCCACACTCTTCTGTGACAACCAGTGAATATCCCACAAGTCGCGATTTTTTACACGGTTAGGCCGTCGGGCAAAAGCAATCACCTTGTCGCATAAGATTTCTGCAAGACTTTCCGCATAAAGCAAAACGCCGTCAGTTCCCATATCAATTCCATACGGATTCTTAAGCATGCTCACTTTTCGTTCATGGCTTGGAAGCATACAGATATCGATGTTTATTTTTTGCGACGGAAAATCAGGTCGTTCAGGTCTGGTGATAATTTTTATCTTCCAAGTCTCTGTATTGCCATTTTCCTTTTCAGGCTCTGTCACCATCACAGGGAGATTGTATTTGTGATGAACCGTTTTTTGGATTACATCTCCAAGTTCGCTCAAATCATTTTTTGAAAAATCAAATCCGCCCGTAAAATCCAAATCTTCGCTTAACCGTACAGAGCCGTAACAATCACGAAGGCAAGTTCCGCCCATAAAAGTCAGGTTCTTCAAAAACCCAGCCTCACTCATGCATCGCAGAATGTCATAATGTAAAAGTTCTTTTTCGATTACTGTCCGCAGTGTTGGGTAATCGGTGTTCTGAGATATGACTTGTTCTACTAATGTGTCGAATGCGGTCATTTTTCTTTTTCTCCTCTTAGTTGGGTGCATTTTGACTTAATGCGGGAAGCTTTATGATGTCACCAGCTCCATCGTTCGCTTCGCGTCCTTCATATCCTGCAACGCCAGTTTCTCGTCAGCCCACCACAAACCGGTCTGTGCATCCAGGTGCAAATGCGGCATATTTTTTTCCTGTGACTTTGCCGTGTGAATCAGTTCTACGGTGCCGAATCTTCCGCAATTGATTTTTCCGCTCCGACCTGTGGTCATTACAGTAATCCAGCCAAAAAGCTGCTGTGAGATTGCGCCCGAACCAGAAAGAACGGTTTCAAGACTTACATAATTAAAGTTGTTTGCCCGAAGTTTAGCGGCAAGTTTAAAAAGAACGATTGATGAATCGTAGCCGGATTTTGGATAAAGGTAGATTCCCTTGCAAACCCGCTCCAAGAGTCCTTTTTGAGATGCGCGGGACAAAAGCATACGGAGGTTTTCTTCCGTAAAATCAGGAAAAAGGGCGTAAAAATCCTGAACGGAAAAGAGAAAATGTGATTTATCAGCATTCTGCTCCAGCGTTTCTTTTAACAAAGTATACGGCTGCATATTATACACATCATAACAGATTGTGTTATGTTTTGTAAAGACGTTTTTTGTTTCTCCGCTTCTCGCTTGCCGTTTCAGAAAAAGTACATTATTTTTTATACAATGAGGGTGATGAAGTTTTTTCGTCCGTTGGATTTTGTTGTGCTCGCGGTTTTTCTTGGCGTGGCGGCGGGGGCAGTTGTTATGCTCCGCGCAAAATCGTTGGGCGCGCCGGTTTTGGTGGTCAATACGCCGGATGGGGAGTATGTGTATCCGCTGGATAAAAATCGGGTGCTGCACATGAAGGGGCTTTTGGGCGAATCGGTTGTGGTAATTCAAGACAAGAGTGCTTTTTTTAAGGAGTCGCCCTGTCCTAACAAGGTCTGTGTGCAATCTGGGGCGGTGAGGCACAATAACGATTGGGCGGCTTGTCTGCCAAACCAAGTGATTATTCATGTGGAAGCGGACGGGGAAAAAGATGGGCTTGATGCGGTTCTGCGGTAGCGATGGGAGCCGCGCCGTAAGGCGTACCGTGGGCAACGCCCGCGGTATGGAGCGGTTAGCGGAACGGCGGACGTAGCGGCGATGCGAGTTGATAACGAAGTTTCAACTCGTAGCGCACCGCCCAAAAACAAGGAGAAAATCGATGGCAAAAAAGAAAAACACGGTTGTTTATAAATGTTCTGAATGTGGGTACACGCAGCCGAAGTGGTTGGGGCGGTGTCCGGAATGTGGTTCTTGGAACACGCTGGAAGAATGTATTTCTGACCCGAATGCGAATGCCGCTGTTTTTGCTGATGGGGTGGCGGAAAAAGTGAAGCCGGTGCCGCTGGAAACTGTTTCTGCACAGGAGGGCGCACGAATTACGACTGGCATCAGCGAATTTGACCGTGTGCTTGGTGGCGGCGCAATGAAACGGAGCGCGATTTTGATTGGGGGTGAGCCTGGCATTGGAAAAAGTACGCTTTTGTTACAGACGGCCGCCCAAATTCGTGTCTCAGTTCCTACGGCAAAAATATTGTACATTTCTGGCGAGGAATCGGCGGGGCAGATAAAAGGTCGTGCGGACAGGCTTGGGCTGAATACGGCTGGCATTGAGATTTTGTGCACGATGCGGTTGGAAGACATTCGTGACGCTTTGAACGCGCTGAACCCGCTCTTTGTGGTGGTGGATTCGATTCAGACGGTGTACAGCGTGGAGGCGGGAATTGTGCCCGGCACGGTGAATCAGCTGAAATATTGTGCGAACGAGTTGATTGGCTGGGTAAAGGAACGTGACAGTGTGCTTGTTATGACTGCGCATATCACCAAAGAAGGTACAATTGCGGGGCCTAAAAGTCTTGAGCACATGGTGGACACGGTGATTTCGTTTGAGCGGAATGACGATGAGGTGCGTTTTTTGCGCGCGCAGAAAAATCGTTTTGGCTCGGTAGATGAGCTGGGGATTTTTGCGATGAGCGACAAAGGTCTTGCGGGCGTTGCTGACCCAAGCACGATGTTCATCACAAAGCGGAATGGGCAGACTCCCGCGGGAATTGCGAACGCCTGTGTGTTTGAAGGAAGCCGCAGTTTTTTGGTGGAGATTCAGGCGCTCACCGTGCCTGCAAAAGCGAGCATAAGCCGTGTGTACAGCGACAAAATTGACAGCGCGCGTGTAGCCCGTGTGGCCGCCGTTCTTGAAAAGCGGACAGGAATGCGGTTCAGTGACCAAGATTTGTACATCAACGTGGCTGGCGGCGTACGTCTGACTGAGAGCGCGATTGACTCTGCGCTGGCGGCGGCGTTGTATTCGGCGCGAACAGATTTGGCGGTGAGTGAAAACACGGTGATTATCGGCGAGTTAAGTTTGGCGGGTGAAGTGCGTCCTGTGCCGCGGTTAAAACAGCGTGTAAAAACGGCGAAAGAGTTAGGCTTTACGAATGTGTTTGCGCCTGAGGCAGAAAGCGGAAGCGCACGTGTGGAAAACGTAAAGGAACTGATTAAAGGGGTGTTCGGGAAGTAATGTCATAGGGAGACTTTCCCGACCTATCCGGCCAGTGCTTCCACGGGGTCTAATTTTGCGGCGCGGCTTGCGGGGTTTAAGCCAAAGAATATGCCGACGAACACGCTGAACACAAAGGCGACCACACATGCGCTTGCCTGAATTGTAAAGGGCTGTCCGCGCACGTATTCCACGGCAAAACTGAGTCCGATACCGAGCAGGATGCCGATGCTGCCTCCCAAAAGCGTGATGCTTGCGCTTTCCGTCAAAAATTGGCGGCGGATGGCGGCAGGGCTTGCACCCAAGGCTTTTCGAATGCCGATTTCCTGGCGGCGTTCTGTGACGGTAACAATCATAATGTTCATAATACCGATGCCGCCCACGAGCAAACTGATTGCTGCGATGCCGGAAAGCATGAGGCTGAGCGTTTGGGTAATCGTGCTCATCTGCTCAATCATGGTCTGCATGGACATGACGTTGACGGAACCTTCGGTGCCTGTTTTTTCGGTCGCCCAATTGGTGATGTCGGTGACGAGCTGGGTACAATAGGAACTGTCAATCGCCTGCACCATGACAACGGACGCTTCTGGATTTGGCTTGACCTTTTTGCTGTAAAATCCGCGCGGAATGTAGATGCCTGAGGCCGCGTCTTCCAAGCCGCTGGTCTGTTCTTTGAGCACGCCGCTTACTGTAAAACTGAACGGTACTTTGCTGGTCACCAGGAGCACACCACGTCCGACCGCATTTCCGTCCGGGAAGAGCGCGGATGCAACGGAACTTCCCAGAATACATTTTTGATTTCCCGCCACATCATCGGTGACGGTAAAATAGTCGCCGTAGTCAAGCACAAGTCCGTACATTTGCAGATAGTCTGTCTCTATCGCCGTACAGTTGGCCGTTACGCTGGTCTCGCCGTAGCTGACGGTGGCGGAAAGAGAATTCTTGAACCACACTTTTTTGATGTTGCGTATGGAGTCGAACAATTCCTGGCGGAACACTTCGTCAAAGGTGAGCGTGACGGCATCGCGGCGGCGGCGCATAAAACCTGAGTTTACTTGCACTAAGTCCAAGCCGCTGGAGCCAAATGTATTCTGAATCTCTTTGGTGGAACTTTGTCCGATACTCGTAATCACGATGACGCTTGCCACGCCGATAATCACGCCCAAAAGCGAAAGAATGGTGCGCGTCTTGTTGCGGGTAAAATTGCGGAGCGAATCAATAAAATCTTCAAGCATCGGCACCCTCCGGTTCGTTCATCGTGTCGCTCTGAATCAGTCCGTCCAAAATGCGGATGCAGCGTTTTGTGCTCGCACCGATTTTTGGGTCATGGGTGACAATCACAATCGTTGTGCCCGACGCATTGATTTCGCCGAACAATTCCAGGACGGCTTTTCCCGTCGCGCTGTCCAATGCGCCTGTCGGCTCGTCTGCCAAAATGATGGACGGTCGGGTGACGGTTGCGCGCGCGATTGCCACACGTTGTTTCTGACCACCGCTCAATTCGTTGGGAAGGTGTTTCATGCGGTTTTCCAGCCCTACCCGTTCCAGCGCGGCTTCTGCCATCGCCTTGCGGTCAGCACGCTCAATGCCTTGGTAGCGCAGCGGAAGCATCACATTTTCCAGCACCGTCATGGCGGGCAGCAAATGATACTGCTGGAACACAAAGCCGACCGTCTGATTGCGGAGCACAGCAAGTTCCCGTTCGTTCATCCGCGCCGTCTCTTTGCCGCCGATTTCCACAATGCCTGAGGTCGGTCGGTCAAGACAGCCAATCATATTCATGCAGGTGGACTTTCCGCTTCCGCTCGGTCCCATGATTGAGACAAATTCCCCCTGCGCGATGTCAAAACTGATTCCCCGGAGCGCGTGAACGGATTCTTCGCCCATCGCATACACTTTGGTCACGTCGCGCATTGAAATAACGGGTTTCGCCCGAAGTGCGAAACCCAACGCAACTGACGTTGCGTCAACAGCATCCCCCTTTTCCATAACACGCTCCGATTAAAATCCCGGTGGCGGTCCGGCAAATCCACCGCCCTGACGATTATTGGTATTCTTGTTGTTTTTGTTGTTTGAGCCGCGCTTGTTTACGTTCATGCGACCACTCTTGCTTGCGTCCACCTGCGCCTTTAGAATCTCGCCGCCTTCAAGTCCGCTCAGCACATTCACGTAGTCGATTCCGTATGGCTCCACTTCAACTTCAACTTTTTGTATCTGTCCTCCGCGGCCAAGGACTTCCACAAAGGTGCTGCCTTTGTCGTGCCCGATGGCGTAGCGTTCCACCACCAGTTTTGTCTCCGGCTCGGTAATCTGAATTTTTCCCGTGAACGAAAAATTGGGCAGAATCGCTTCGGGCACGTCGTCAATCCGCACGGTGGCTTTGACAATCGTTGCGCCTCGGCTGGTCGTCTCGCCAATCGCAGGGAATGAGACCACGTAGCCTTCCACCGTGCCGTTGTACGCGGGAAATGTAAACTGCACTTTCTGCCCCACTTTGAGTTTGGACACATCGGTTTCAGCTACCTCAACTTTTGCCGTGAGATAGGATTTGTCCACCAGCGTGCCGATGGAGTCTTTTGCCTCAAGGTAGTCGCCCACGTCCGCATCCCAACTGGCAATCACGCCGTCAAAGGTGGCGGTGATTTTACATTCGTTCACTTTTTGCACCAACGATGCGCGCTGCACTTCCATCAGCTGAATCTGTCTTGTCGCTCCCGTAATGCGCGTAGAAGCCAAATCGTAATCAAGTTTGGCAAGATTGTACACCTGTGTCGTGTCGTCCACTTGCAAGAGCACGTCGCCTTTTTTTACCGAGTCGCCTTCCTGCACATACACAGCGACCACCGTACCGTCATTTTTTGCCTGTAAATTCTGTTCCTTTGCCGCGCTCACCGTACCCGCAATCTCAATCACATTCTCATACGTCTCTTTGCGCACACGGTACGTCACCGCATCAGTTTTTTTGGACGCGGCGACAGCTTTTTTTGCGCCGAACAGAACACCCGCTGTCACCAGTACGGACACGACCGAAATCAGCACAATTTTTTTATTCCGCGACAGCGTTATTTTTGACACTTTTTTCATAATCACAATCCCTCGTCAGTATGAAACAGCAAACGTGTCTCATCATTAAACAAAATCACATCGATGGCGTTTATCAGAAGATTTATCTGCGCTTTGGTGGCATTGTCCTTTGCGTCAAGATAATCATTTTCCGTCACGATACCCTGTTTGTACCACGTCGCCATGTCTTTTTCCAGTTTTTCGTACATGGCATATTCTTCCTGATACGATTGTTTTGACCACGCCAAATCGGAAATGGCGGTCAACTTGGACTCAATATCTGTCTCATACTCATTTTTCGCGCTTTTGATGTTCACCTCTTCAAGCATCTGATTCAACTGGTTCTGCTGGTCGGTGATTTTTGAGAGCCGCCACGTGTTGGGAACCCATGCGAGCGAAAATTTGTATACGGGGTCGGTTGTGCCGGAGTTGGAAGACGATGAGTTGAACACCGTGTTTCCCGTTGGAACTGAAACGCCAGCCGTAGCCGTTACTCCGCGCCAGTCCAGAGAAAGCCCCGCATCCACCGTGTCTGAGCTGGAATACGAATTGTTGAATGTGTAGCCAAGATTGCCTTTCAGCGTAAGATTTTTGTTCGCGTCACGTTTAAGCTGAGCGATGTATTTGTTCCACTCCGCCGTCTCACTGGCAGAATATGCCTCCGCGGGAAACGACTCTGGGTCAAGCACTTCCACTTCTGGAATCGAAAACGGCAAAAATGCCATCGCGCTATCGTATGCGTTGTCCGAAGTCTTGGTGTATTCAAGACCGCACTTAGTCGCAAAAATCGCCGTCTCACGCTCCAAAAGCCGTTCCGCCTCCGTCACGGCACGCTGGTCTGAGCGCACTTTTAAGTCAGCCTTTAGGTATGCCGAGGACGTTTTGTTGTACCCCTGTGCAACCAGTTTTTTTAAGTCCAGCGTATCGTCATACAAAGAACTGCGCTTGGAGAGAACGGTCACCCCGTAGTTGTACAATTTTTTGAGCGCAGTATAAAAATTCTTTTCCGCCGTCACCGCCGCATCCTGCGCATTTCTCCGCGCCTCCAGATACTTGCGCTCCGCTTCCAGAATGTTGATTTTTTTCGTCAGCGACACACCCGTGATGATTCCCGTAGAAAGCGACACAGACGCATTTTTTACCGAAACTTCATTGGAAGAAACTGTGGTGGTCGTGTTAGTGGAAGTGCCCCCATTCTGAAACGTCACCGGCACACTCGCCGTCACCGTCGTGTCATTTGCCGCAGGAAGAGAAAGCGTCGCATTGGGCTTCATCTCCACATTCGTTCCCTTTGAGTTGGCATACACCGTCACCGTACCCGAAGAAATGGAAAAAGACGCGCCGTTATTAATCCGCGCCGAACTGTCAGAAAGATATGCCAGCTGCTCGTTTATCGTCGCCTTCTGAAACGTCACGTCATTCGCAAGATAGCCCGCCAGCAACGTAGAAACTCTGTCCTGCGCCGAGTCCAACTCCTCCTGAGCCGTCACCAAAAACGCCAGCATAAAAAAGAGAATGCAAAAAATCCACTGAAACCCTCGCCGTTTCATACAAAAAGTATAACGTATTTTGCTTGAAATAGTTATATAGCGGGCTAGAATGTTTTGTTATATATGGAGATTAGATGATTTTTTAGCCGTAGGATGCGGAGAATGGGATGTGTAATATCCGCAAATTTTGCGGAGAATAGCTAGATGGCAGAAGAATGAGTTATGGGGTGTGCGAGTCCGTAAAGATTAAAAGCATCAGTGGGCAGGTCGCTTGTCGCGGGCGTTCCTTTTCTTGCTATATCGCCCTTTTCACCCCACCAAGCCTTTCACAAACTCGGTAATCGTCGCCACGAAGCCTGCGCCTGCGACAAAGGTGCCTACGCTGCTTCCGAGTGAGGACAAAATGAACACCAGAAGGACGCGCAGGATGCGGTTTTTGTAAAAGCCTTTTACGCTGCCGGCATCAGTTTGCAGGGTCTCCATGTCAGCCACTTTGGGCTTTTTGACGACGGCTTGGACGATTCCGGTCAGCATACCTACGCCCACCAGCGGGCAAAGCGATGTGATAGGCGCGCCCACAAATGCGGACAGTATCGTAAGCGGATGCCCGCAAGCGATTATCGTGCCGACTGCCGAAAGAATGCCGTTCCACAGCACCCATGCGCTCAGCATGTCCGCGCCTTTTTGTCTACCGCCAAAATAGAATCCTGCGGCAACCAATGCCACTATCAGAACGGGGATAATCCAGCCGGCAATTTTTGCGCCCGTTGTTTTGGGAGGAACGTCGGCAATGTCCTGTGTGTCGGGATTTTCCTCGCCGGCGGCAAGTGCGCGCAGATGTTTTTCTACGCCGGGGAGATGACCTGCTCCCAGAATGGCTACGACATTGTTTCCTTCAGCCTGCCAGACATGCGCGGCTAGATAGCGGTCGCGCTCATCAATCAGCACTTCTTTTACGGTAGGCATGTATTCAGAAAGCTCGCCCATCATGCTGTCCATCTCGCTGCGATTTTTTAGGTTCTCAATCTGCTCGCTGTCCACTTCTTCCTTTCCGAATGCGCTCGACAAAAGCATGGCGAGAAGCTTGCATTTGCCCCACAGCGAGTTGCGTGCCCATGCGCGGCGAAGTGTAACTTGAACCGGGCGGTCAACCATGGCGGTTTTTAGGCCCAGTTCAATTGCGGTCTCGTATGCCGCTTTCATCTCATCACCGGGCTTTACGCCGAGATTTTCTCCCATGCGCCGCTGAAATCCTGCGAGAACCAGATTGGCAAGCAGCAGGAATCCTTGTTTGTTTTTGAGCACTTTGATGATATCCATCTTGCGCCAGCTCTCTTTGTCATGCAAAGCGGAAAGACGCTGGTCATCCAATTCAATCGCCACGCAATCAGGCTTATGCTCACGGATAAAATATGTTACTTCATCAATACTTTCTTTTGAAATGTGTGCGGTTCCAATCAGCGTGATTGTTCTACCGTTCAGCTCCAGTTTTTGCTCAGTCTGCGCCATTACTTATGCTCCATTCGGCAAGGCGGTACTCAAAGAACATGGGGCTTTGCATTCCCACCACTTCCGTATAATATTTTTGCGCGATTGAAGTGTTCTTCTTCAGCTCAAAGTACAAAGCCGTGTAGTACAAGAACTTGCCTTTTTTGTTGCGGTTCTGTTCGTTCGCCACTTTCTGCACCACACCGATGTCACCGCCCATATCATGATACATGCGCACCACCGCATATTCAAGACTAGTTCTGTCCATGCCTTTCATCACGCTTTCAGTATATCTTTTAAGGTCTGGAATTTTGTTTTCCTTCCAATAAGTTGCCGCAATCATCAACGCATAGGAAATGCTGTCTGGATTTTTTGCCCGCGCCATCTCAAACGCAGAACGTGCTTCCGCCCAACTTCCCTTGTGCCATGCGAACATGCCCAAAGACTCATACGCATAGTAATACTTGGGATTTTTCTCCACAACTTTGCGGTAATATTCCAACGCTTTGTCAAAATTATTCTGCTCGTCATATATGCCCGCTAAATACGCATAGCCCAAGAAATAGTCGGGGTCGTATTTTACTGCCTGAAGCCATGCATTTTCCGCGCTTTTGTAGTCACCCAAAAAGCGTGAGTATGAGCCTAAATCAAGATAGTAATCGGGATTATCCGGCTCGATTTTGATGGCACGACTGATATAGTCACGTGCGGCTCGATAGCGTTTTGCCTCGCCCTCCAGTTTGCCGAGATAGGACAATGCCTGTGAGTCGTTCGGGTCAATTTCCAGAAGCTTTTCAAATGATTTTTTTGCGTCTGCATCCTGCTCCAAGTAGTAGGACATTTTTCCGTAACTGAACAATGCGGACGTGTTGTTGGGCTCTGATGAGACTGCCGTTTTGTAATAGTTGCGCGCGCTGCGATAATTGTGTTTTAACGCCTGCTCAT
>JAFSTK010000022.1 GCA_017450535.1 Treponema sp. | reverse complement strand
TGAATCCGAGGAACAAGAAACTGCTCCTACCAAAAGAAATGCACCTACCAGTGCGGTAAGAGCAACACTAAGCCTTTTTTTCATATTTATCCTCCAAATTCCGTTTGCCGTATTCGGTTATTTCGTCACAGGCTAACCGTATATGATATATTATAACTTAGCTATCCGTTTTCTGCAATAAAATTTATCTAACTAGTCAAAAACGGCTAGTCTATTTCCATGAGATTTAAAGAACTATTGAAGGATGAACTGACATACAAGGGCATCCAGACTAAAGAACTTGCGGCAAAAACAGGAATAAGTCTCAGCACTTTAAACCACTATCTTGCACAAAACGGCAACGCCCCCAGCGCAGAAAACGCTTACAAAATCGCCCAGGTACTTGGCGTGTCGGTGGAGTATCTGATGACAGGAAAAAACGCGGATATTTCGACGGACATCAAGCAACAAGTCAAGGAACTCATTCCCGAACTCAATTATCTGGATGAAAAAGATTTATCCCTCATCAAAGAAATCATCGCAAGGCTTAAGAAAGAGTAGGATTTTTACGAAAACTGTGTTATAATCAACACACAGGAGGAGAATATGCCGTACGAAATCCTTGAAAAAAAAATAAAACAGATTCCCGAAACATACATCCCCGAAGTCGTAAATTTTCTAGATTTGCTACAATACAAAATCCGTGCTGAACAAACCTCCCAAAAAAAGCCGAAGCGTCAATTTGGTCTGCTCAAAGGTCAAATTTGGATGTCTGATGATTTTGACGCACCATTGGAAGATTTCAAGGAGTATATGTAAATGTACTTGCTCGATACGCACACATTTTTATGGTACCTTGACGGAGATGAAAATCTCTCTCCCCTCGTACGGACGATTCTCAGTTCGGATGCAGAATTGGGAATCAGTATAGGAAGTTTTTGGGAAATCGCCATCAAACAAAACATCGGAAAACTCAAAGTTGAACATACGCCGCTAGAACTGATGAATTTAGCAACAAGTCAATCAATATTTATTCAACAGATAGAACCACAACATCTGAATATAATCCGCACACTGGAAAGAATTCACAACGAACCTTTTGACCGCCTAATAATTGCCCAAGCAATGTGTGAAAAATATTCCATCCTCACTTGTGACACCATTATCCCAAAATACAATGTCACGACAATTTGGTAATTCCCCATGAACAAACCTTCCGCTCCCCGTGATGAAAAAGTAAAGCAGCTCCGTCTCATTGAAATTGACCAGATAATTCGTTCTGGCTCATACCCAAACGCTACCAGCCTGCGCAAGCATTTTGAAGTTTCCCGCGCCACCATTATGCGCGACATCGAATTTTTGCGCGACCGTTACAATGCGCCGCTGGAATACGATTATGTCAAAAACGGGTACTATTATACTGACCCCACGTTTTTTGTGCAGAGCGTCATGCTGAGCGAGGCAGAATTGTTTTCGGTCTCGGTGATTCAGCCTCTTTTGGAACAGTACAAAAACACGCCGCTGGAGGCTTCCGTCAAAAATATTTTCTCCAAGCTCACGGACATGCTTCCGCACGAAGTTTCCATGGACACGACATTTATCGGAAAAGACATCACCTTCATCTCCGACCCGCTTCCAGAAATTGATGACGACACGTTCACGCAGGTGTTCAAGGCGATGCGCACGCACCACACCATTTCGTTCGCCTACCGCGCACTCAACCGTTCCGAATACGCTGACCATCGCGCAAATCCATATCATGTGCTCTGCCAAAAAGGAAACTGGTACATGCTCGCCTACGATTTTAACCACGACAGGATGACCACATTTTCTCTCGCGCGATTCAAAGGCATTTCTATTGAAGAAAACACGTTCACCGTTCCCGCAGATTTTGACCCGCACCGATATTTTGACTCCTCGTTCGGCGTGTGGAACACAAATGAGGAGCCTGTCAAAATCGAACTGCTTTTTTCCAAAGAAATCAACACCTACATTCTGGAACGCAATTGGCATGAGACGCAGGAACTCCGCCAGAACGATGATGGCACGGTGTACTTGAGTTTTATGTCAAACCAGCTGCAGGAAACGCTCCACTGGGTGATGCATTTTGGCAGTGCCGTCCGTGTGCTAAATCCGCCAACTCTCGCCGAACAAGTGCGCAAAGAAGCGAAAAAAATTCTGTCTCTTTATTAGGGCGTATCGGCGCACCCCTTACGCGCGCAGAACAGTACGGTAACGCCCAAAATAATTTCGCTTTTTTTATATTTTTTTCTTGCAAATCATATTGTCTAAAAACGCTATTACTAGTATGATATTGTTATCCGGACACTACATCTAGTGTCTATTTTTCTTTAGGGTATGGGATATGAAGATTATTAAACGTAATGGCGAAGAAGCAATTTTTGACCGTGAGAAAATCATCACGGCTATCCTGAATGCAAACCACAACGACGAGGTTCCGCGCTCAGGCAGACTGGATATTCTCAAAATCCGGGAAATTGCCGAACGTATCGAAGACGAATGCACCAAAAGTAACCACCAGATGAACGTAGAAATGATTCAGGACATGGTGGAAAAAGAGCTGATGAAAGCAGGCGCATTCGACCTCGCAAAAATCTACATCACCTACCGCTACCAGCACCAGCTCATGCGCAAGGCAAATTCAACTGACAAGCAGATTATGAGTTTGCTCGAATGCAACAATGAGGAAGTCAAACAGGAGAACTCAAACAAGAACCCTGTGGTCGTTTCCGTGCAGCGTGACTACATGGCTGGCGAAGTGTCAAAAGATATCACCAAGCGTTTCCTTTTGGACGAGGACATTGTAAAGGCTCACGACGAAGGTCTGATTCACTTTCACGACGCGGACTATTTTGCCCAGCACATGCACAACTGCGATTTGGTCAATCTGGAAGACATGCTTCAGAACGGCACGGTCATCAGCGAGACCAAAATTGACCGCCCACATTCTTTCTCAACGGCATGTAACATCGCCACGCAGATTATCGCACAGGTTGCTTCAAGTCAGTACGGCGGACAGAGCGTTTCATTGGCACATCTCGCCCCGTTCGTAGACGTAAGCCGCCAGAAATTTATCCGCGAGATTGCCGAAGTTGAGGCGCGCACTGGCATCAAATACAATCCCGAACAGGCAAAGGCAATCGTTGACATGCGCCTGCGTGACGAAATCACCCGTGGCGTACAGACGATTCAGTATCAGGTGGTCACTTTGATGACAACCAACGGTCAGGCTCCGTTCGTCACCGTGTTCATGTATTTGAACGAGGCAAAGAACGAGCAGGAAAAAGCTGACCTCGCCATGATTATCGAAGAAGTCTTAAAGCAGCGTCACAAGGGCGTACGTAACGAAAAAGGCTACTGGGTCTCTCCCGCATTCCCCAAACTGATTTACGTGCTTGAGCCGGATAACATTGAGAAGGACTCAAAATACTACTACCTCACCGAACTTGCGGCAAAATGTACCGCACGCCGTCTCGTTCCCGATTACATCTCAGAAAAGATGATGCTGGAACTCAAAGTGGACAAAACTGGAACCGGACGCTGCTATCCGTGCATGGGTTGCCGTTCATTCCTCACCCCATACATCGACGAAAACGGTCAGCCAAAATATTACGGTCGCTTTAACCAGGGAGTCGTAACGATTAACCTTGTTGACGTGGCATGTTCTTCCGGCGGCGACAAAGAGGCATTCTGGGAAATCCTGGAACAGCGTCTTGATTTGTGCTACCGCGCGCTGATGGCTCGTCACAACCGCTTGATGGGCACAGTTTCCGATGTCGCTCCGATTCTGTGGCAGAACGGTGCAATCGCCCGCCTCAAGAAAGGCGAAAAAATTGACAAGCTGCTCTTTGGCGGTTACTCAACAATTTCTCTCGGCTATGCGGGCTTGTGCGAGTGCGTCCGCTACATGACCGGCAAACCTCACACCGACCCCGAAGCAACTCCGTTTGCACTTGAAATTATGAACAAGCTGAACGCGGCATGCAAGGTCTGGAAAGAAAAAGAAAACATTGACTTCTCTCTGTACGGAACTCCGCTGGAGAGCACCACATACAAATTCGCAAAGTGTCTCAAGAGTCGCTTTGGTGAGATTCCCGGCGTAACCGACAAGAATTACATCACTAACAGCTACCATGTGCACGTCACCGAAAACATCGACGCATTCAGCAAGCTCACCTTTGAGTCACAGTTCCAGAAATTGTCTCCGGGTGGAGCCGTAAGCTACGTTGAAGTGCCCAACATGGAAAACAATATTCCTGCGGTCATGGCGTTGCTCAAGCACATCTATGAGAACATCATGTACGCAGAACTGAACACAAAATCTGACTGCTGTCAGAAATGCGGCTACACCGGCGAGATTCAGATTGTCACCGACAGCGACAACAAGCTCGTGTGGGAATGTCCGTCTTGTGGAAACCGCGACCAGAGCACACTGAATGTCGCACGCCGCACTTGTGGTTATATCGGCACTCAGTTCTGGAACCAGGGACGCACACAAGAGATTAAGGAGCGTGTACTACACTTGTAAAAATGCCGGTTTGTGGTATACTAATCCGTATGGAGAACGGTGTATGGAATATGTAGTTCAGTTTACATGGGATGACGAAGCTGATGTTTTGATTGCCCAAAGCGATGATATTCCAGGACTTGTGCTTGAAGGCGGTTCTTTGGATACGCTGGTTGAACGAGTCCGCTTTGTAGCCCCGGAATCGTTGGAATTGAACAAAACAAAAAAAACTCCCTCTCCGTCCATCTGTTTCCGCGTAGAGCGACATGAAAAGGTATTTGCATAAATGTCGGAATACAAAAAGAAAGTCCGTGAAATCATTTTGCAAAGCAGCATTAACTGGCACTTTTAAGCAGGAACGATTATGAACTACGGCGCAATCAAGAAATTCGACATCGCTGACGGGCTTGGTGTCCGTGTCTCACTCTTTGTCTCCGGGTGCCGCAACCATTGTAAAGGCTGCCAGAATCCAGAGACATGGGATTTTAACTTTGGAAAACAATTCACTCCCGAAACAGAAAAAGAAATTCTAGACGCGCTTGCGCCCGAATACATTGAGGGGCTTACCATTTTGGGCGGCGAGCCGTTTGAAGAAGAAAATCAGCGCGTGCTCACCCCGTTTCTGGAAAAAGTGCGCTCAACCTATCCGCAAAAAGACATCTGGTGCTACACGGGCTACGTTTACGAAAAAGATTTGCTCGCCGCAGACGGACGCAAACGCTGTGATGTTACCGGAAGAATGCTCGCTTGTATCGACGTATTGGTGGACGGTCCGTTTATCGAAGACCTGCTCGATTTGACGCTGGACTTCCGCGGCTCTTCAAACCAACGCATTCTGCACCTCAAACGCCAATAATGACCGCTGAACATGAAAAACCTTCATCTGCCAAAATTTGCGCATTCCAAAATCCTGTGATATACTGACCGTTATGGATACCAGATACTACGACTATTTAACAGGTCTGCAAACTCCACCACTTTTTCTTTCTGATGCTGCAAGAAAAAAAGACCAGTTGCTCAAAGACGGTCTGTACCCTGCTATCCTGTTTCTGTCACTCGCCGGAATGAAATCCTTCAATAAAAAATTCGGATTTCTTGTGGGAGATGACTTTCTCAAATCTTTTGCCAATCTTCTTACTGATTTTTTCGGAAACGAACAATGCTGCCGAATAGGCGGTGTCTATTTTACTGTTTTCACTGAAGATAAAAATCTTGAATTCACTTTACGCAATTTTTTTGAAGAATGTAAAAAACTCACCGATGAAGAAAATTTTTCAGTCCATGCGGGCATCTACCACTATCAAACCGAAAATGTCTGCGTCGATGAGGCATGCGGCAGGGCACGACTTGCATGTGATACGCTCAAAAATGTACAGTCATTTGAATTCACGTATTTCAACCCATCAATGCGAGAAGCAGAAGAAAACAAGTTGTATATCATCGAAAACATAGACAAAGCGATTGCCGAACGCTGGATTACCGTGTACTACCAGCCCATTGTCAGAGCGGTGAGCGGCATGGTATGCGATGAAGAGTCATTGGCGCGATGGATTGACCCCGTAAAAGGATTTATGTCCCCCGCAGATTTTATTCCGATTCTTGAAGAGGCAAATCTTATCTACAAGCTTGACCTCTACGTAATTGAGCAGGCAATTGAAAAAATCAAATATTTGGAATCAATCGGACTTTATCCCGTGCCTCAGTCTGTCAATTTATCCCGCTCCGACTTTGAGACCTGTGACATTGTTTCCGAAGTTTGCAAGCGTATAGATGCCGCCGGTATCAGCCACGACAAATTGAATATCGAGATTACAGAAAGCGTCGTGGGAAGCAATTTTGACTTTATGCTCAAACAAATCATCCGTTTTAAGGAACTGGGATTTTCCGTGTGGATGGATGACTTTGGAAGCGGCTATTCTTCTCTCACCGTGCTCAAAGAAATTCCGTTTGACCTGATAAAATTTGACATGAGTTTTCTGCGCCAGTTCAACAGAAAAGACAACGGAAAAGCCATTCTTACCGGACTGATGAAAATGGCTTTTTCTCTGGGCGTTGATACCGTAAGCGAAGGCGTTGAGACCGAAGAACAGCTGCAATTTTTGCGAGAGATTGGCTGCTCAAAAATACAAGGTTTTTATTACGGAAAGCCGGCTCCGCTCAATCAGATTATGACTCAATTTGAGGCGGGCGAACACCAAGGCTATGAGAATCCAAAAGAATCAGGCTATTATGAGACCATCGGCCGCGTAAACTTGCACGACATCGCAATAATAGCGCAGGAAAGCAAAAAAGGTCTGCACAATCTTTTTAACGCGCTTCCCATGGCGATTATTGAATTTGACAAGACCGTAGCACACATCATCCGCAGCAACCCTTCATATCAAGATTTTATCGAACGATATTTCTCTGCATCCGTAATTCCAGATGATATGTCATTGGTGCTTTTACAGCAACTTTCTTGCACACCGTTTTTACCTATTATAGAGCGCATCAACACCGAAAATCTTGAACGGACTTTTTTTGACGCGGCTCTGCCAGACAATTCTGCGGCGCATTACTTTATCCGCAAACTGGCAGACAATCCTGTCACCAAAAAGACCGCATTTGCGGTCGCCGTGCTTTCAGTCATGGATGCGGAACAAGGCTCCACCTACGAAAACATTGCGCGCGCATTAGCCGCCGATTACTTTAATCTTTTCTACGTCAATCTGGAGACCGAAGAATTTATCGAATACACATCCACAATCAATAGCGAGGGTCTTTCCATAGAACGCCATGACAGCAATTTTTTTGAAAAGAGCAAAAATGACGCGCTCAAATATCTGTATTCAGAAGACCAAGAAGCCTTTGTCAAAGCATTCACCAAAAAAAACGTACTGAGAGAACTGGACGAGCAAGGCACATTTATGCTCACCTATCGAATCGCAAACAACGGATATCCGTTCTACGTCTGTATGAAAGTCATGCGCATGCAGAAAAACGGAAAATACATCATCGTCGGCGTAAGCAATATCGACTCACAAATGAAACAAAGAGAACAGTTGGAAAAAGCCCGCCAAGAAAAACTTTTGTATTCCAGACTTATGGCACTTTCCGGTGACTATATTTGTATCTACTTTATCGATCTCAAAACTGACCACTACACGGAATACAATTCGTCAAGCGATTACGAAAAACTGGGCATCGCAAAACAAGGCGAGGACTTTTTTGCAACATCACGAAAAAATGCCGATACCGCAATTTCCGCCGAAGACCGTGCAACATTCAAAGAGCGGTTCAACAAAGAATTTGTTTTGTCTGAGATTGCAAAAAAAGGCATCTGCACCATGCACCATCATCTTTTGATAGACGGAAAAGCAACGCCGGTCAATTTGCGAATGGTATTGGTAAAAGAGGACGGCGAAGACAAACTGATTGTCGGTGTCCGTCTCAAAACTGAATAAAAGTAGAAAACTATGATGATAACAAACGAAGAAAGAAATGCAACTTTAGAGCGATTTTTACGCTACGTAAAGATTTGGACGACAAGCGACGGAGAACGCGCTGACCAAGGTATTCAGCCTTCCACCGAACGTCAATGGGATTTTGCGCGTATTTTGGAAGCAGAGCTGAAAGGCTTTGGCTTGGAGTCCGTGCAGATTACCGACTACTGCTACGTGTACGGCTTTTTGCCCGCCACTCCCGGAAAAGAGCATGTCGCGCCAATTTGTCTGCTCGCCCACATGGACACCGTGGACGAAGTAAGCGGCAAAGATGTAAAGCCTCAGCTGCGCCAAACTGACGACGGCGACACCATTATCACCAGCGACGGCACAACGCTTCTCGGTGCAGATGACAAGGCGGGCGTCACTGCGATTATGAGCGCGATTTCTTTTTTGCGCGCCCACAAGGAAGTTTCCCACGGCAAAATCGAAGTGATTTTCTCCCCCGACGAAGAGACTGGGCATGGCATGGACCATGTTCCGCTCAACTTGATTTCGTCAAAATGCGCGTACACAGTGGACGGCGGCGCGACAGGTGAGCTGGAGACCGAATGTTTTAACGCATACAAAAGTGAAATCACCTTTACCGGAAAAGCAACGCACACTGGCACCGCTCGTCCCGACATGGTAAACGCCGCAGTCATGGCTTCATCATTCGTGGCAAATCTGCCGCGCCATCAGGCACCAGAAACCACCGACGGCTACCAAGGATTTTATGCCGCCATGTCGATAAACGGCTCCATGGAGCGCGCGCAAGTAAATCTGCTTTTGCGTGATTTTTCCAAGGCTGAAATGGAAAAGCGAAAAAGTTTTGTTGACCTGCTCGCCCAGACCACAGCGGCAAGTTTTGGCGGAAAGGCAGAAGTGACCCACACCCAGCAATACCTGAACATGAAAGAAGGTCTGGAGAAAAATCCGCGCGTGGTAAAAAATCTGATTGCCGCCTACAAAGCCGCCGGCATTGAGCCAATTTTCAATCCGATTCGTGGCGGCACGGACGGTTCCCGTCTCACAGAAATGGGTATTCCTACGCCGAATATTTTTACCGGCGGACATAATTTCCACTCCCGCGACGAATGGTGCTCGCTGAATGGACTTTGCGCCGCCTGCGAAGTGCTTATAAACTTGGCGCGGATTTCTGCCGAAGAATAATATAGAAAAGAAATCGACACAAGGGTGGAAGAATCATTTATGTACGAATACAAAGTTGAAGGCGGTATTCCAATCAGAGGAACAATTGCGGCGAGCGGAAATAAAAACGCGGCGTTGCCATGTATCGCTGCCACGCTCCTGACCGAAGAGCCGGTCATCCTGCGCAATATCCCGGAAATTGAAGACACGGGCGTTATGCTGCTCATTCTGCAGGCGTTGGGCGCAGGCGTAGAAAAAATCGGCGACCATGAATGGAAAATCGATGCGGCGCATATCCGCTCAAACGATATCCCCGCCACATTAAGCAAAAAAATCCGCGCATCCATTTTGTTCGCAGGTCCGTTGGTCGCGCGCACAGGAAAAGCAATTCTGCCGCCACCGGGTGGAGACGTTATTGGTCGCCGCCGCGTAGACACGCACTTTTTGGCATTGCAGGAATTGGGCGCGCGCATCTCTGTAGACGGTCCTTTCACCTTTTCCGCAAATAAACTCAAAGGCGCGGACATCTTCTTGGACGAGACTTCAGTTACCGCGACAGAGAATGCGGTGATGGCAGCAGTCCTTGCCGAAGGTCACACCATCATCAACAACGCCGCAAGCGAACCGCACGTACAAGACTTGTGCAATATGCTCGTTGCAATGGGCGCAAAAATTACTGGCATTGGAAGCAACATCCTTCACATCGATGGCGTAAAGAAATTGCACGGCACTGATTTTGCGATTGGCCCCGACTTTATGGAAATCGGCTCATACATCGGACTCGCCGCCGCAACAAAAGGCTCCGTCACGATTACCGGCATCCGCCCGGAAGAAATGCGTCCGCTCAAGGTGGCGTTCAGCAAACTCGGCATCAACTGGGCAATCAAAGGCGACCGCCTCACCGTGCCCGTCAGCCAAGAATTGAAAGTGAACACCGATTTAGGCGGCATGATTCCTAAAATTGACGACTCTCCGTGGCCGGGATTTCCGCCGGATTTGACGAGCATCATGACCGTCGTGGCGACCCAAGTGGAAGGCACGGTGCTCATTTTTGAGAAAATGTTTGAAAGCCGCATGTTCTTTGTGGACAAGCTGATTAGCATGGGCGCACGCATTACGCTTTGTGATCCGCACCGCGCTGTCGTCTCAGGTCCAAGTATGCTTCGTGGCGACCATTTGGTTTCCCCGGACGTGCGCGCAGGCATGGCGATGGTAATTGCCGCGCTCTGTGCCCATGGAGAAAGCAGAATCAGCAACGTGTATCAGATTGAGCGCGGATATGAAATGCTTGTAGAAAAATTACAGGGACTTGGCGCGCACATCGAACGTGTAGAAATTGAGCAATAACTCATACGCCTGCTGAATCTTCACAAATTGCTCTTTATCGCCAGCAGGACTGTCCGGATGAAATTGCACTGCCAACTGACGGTGGGCGGCTTTGACCTCTTCAAAAGATGCGTCGCTTGAAAGCCCCAGCGTATGATAAGCCGCCCGCATTTCATCGTTAAACGGAACAATCTTTTCATCCTGCGTGGCGTCCGCCTCAGACTGAGGATTAGTCCGCTCCTCACGAATGCGGTTTACCACAAGCTCAACAAACCAGCCGGAACCAAGCCCCGCCAGAAGGCCATAGACCCCGCCTATGCAACCGACAAGGACGCACACCAAAAGAATTTTATGCGCTCGTGCAAAAGAACGCAGTTTCATTCCAACATTCCGTACTGAAAATCGCATGTTTATGTTCTAGAACGGCGGGCAAGAAAGAATACAGAAGAAACAATCAGCAGAACTGTGTAAATCACTACGGCGGAAATCACCGAGAACTGACCAGAGAATCCGACCAGCGCATAACAAAGCACTTCGCTGACATACATACATATTTCCATAATCAAATAAAGCACCAAAGTGCAGACCGGGAAACTCAAAATCCAGATGAATTTAAAGACCTGATTATTCTTCAAGCGATAATTCCATGCAAAAGATGCGCAGACAATCATCAAAATCAGCAACAAAAGCGGATACATAAGCCGCTGAATAAGTGTCGCCTGGAACACTTCCTCCGAATAGCCGAAATTTGCCGCCTTATCCACTATTTTTAACAGGCTCAACAGATTCATATTCTTTGGTCCAATAGTCGCATCACACGCAAGATTGAAATCGGCAAATGGCATGGCTAAAATCAGAACGGAGTCTTCTTGCCGCTCATCCAATGGAATGTCCGGGTTGTACTGGAAAGTCGGCTCATTTTTCAGGCGGGTGGACTCGCGCGCCACAGATTGTAAAATCACATAGGGAACACTCTTGTAAGACTCCTGAATATCATACAAACTCGCCGTCTGACTGTCAAAAATGGAAACTGACTCCGCAACCATTTTTGCATAAGGTGTCGTTACGGAACGGATAAACCGCCCGTCTCTGCCATATGAGTACATGGAAAAATCACGCAGATATTGAATCATTCTGCCTGAATTAGAAACCATGGTAATGCCTTTGATATACACAACATCTCTTGCGCCGTCAGGATGTGCGATAGTAAAATAGACATTCTGCGAAGACTCGAACAACTGCAAGTGCAATGTCTCATCAATAAAGAATGCCTCGCGCGCAAGACGTTCTTTTGCAATCTCATAATAGTTCTTTATGTCAGGATCAACAAAAACACCGGCCGTATTATACATTTCCTGAAACTCGTAATAAGCTTCCAGATTGTCGTCATTCATAAGATAGAAATATGCCCGTTTTTTCTGCTCAAACAATTTTTTCGCCGCCTGATCAGCAATCGGCGCAGAGTCATTCAATCGGTTCCAAGCCTCGGCCGCCATACGACGCGCATCAAGCAGATTTACGTCGGACTCATTGCCAGAAGAAACTGCCAGCTGCGCATAATAATGGGCATCAAACCAACGCTCTTCCTCATATGCTTTCTGCGATTTTTTGAGCAACGATGTAACAGTCTCGTTCTGCAATTCCCGCCATCGTGCGCTGTTATCAACTTTTTGTGCTCTTGACTGCGGACGCGCGCGCATACTGTGCAGACTACGCTCCGAATCATCAATCAATCGTTGAGCGTCCTGATTACCAGGCGAAAGACGCAATGCTTGCCTGCCATATTCATGCGCAAGATAATAATTTTTAATCACATAACAATAGCGTCCGCTTATCAAATACTCATTCAAAAGACGAGGAGCAGCTTCTGCCAAACGCTGACGGGCATTGATTGCAGGCACAAAGATTTCTGTGCTGAGCGCAAGAATGAACACCATGCCCAATGACGTGAGCATCACCATCTTAAAGTGGCGGAAAATAGCCGGAGAAAAACGATCCCGTGCACTTCCCGTATTTGAACCGAAATAAATAGAAAGCAGCATCAAAAACGCGCTTCCAAAAAGAGCTGGCAGCGCACGGAGAAAATAAAGCATACCACGGAAAAAAATGAATGACCCGTGCTGAGAGTCCAACACGACAGGCATCTCCATGGCAAAGCCTGAGATTCCCATACAAATGAGGAAGGCAATCATCAGATAGGCTAACAATGCGAGCAATATCTTTTTCATTCTTCTTCCTCTTCCGCAAAAAATGCGATATTTCCACGACGGCTATTGATTTTCTTACATATCAGACCAAAGAGCACGTAGAAAATCGTAAATCCAATATTAACAAACAACGCCAATGGCTCCCGAACCCGCGCCACTCCCGAACATATTTCAGGCAAATAATGCCCCAGGTTAAAGAACAAATCGGAGCACCACAATGAAACGTCAGACAGCACCGCATGAGAATATATCATGGCATTCACGGTGAACACGAGAAATGATGAAGCGATGACCACACTTGCATTCAAAAACCGCCAGCTGTTTACATCGCGGATAAATATAATAGAAAAGAATGCCAGTCCGATGGAGGCAAACGCAATCCAAGGAATAATTCCTGCCGCCCAAGACGCACGCGCCGCCTGCTGCAAAGTTCTGTATGCCTGAACAGGTTTTTCCACAACTTTTGGCATTACGGTGGCATTGGCAAAAATCGTGTCCGCATAACCATTGCGGGGCTTTACTGTCGCCGATGTCGTAAAGGTATACACTTCGCCAGCCCTTCCACGCAAGCCGGTCAAATCAATCATCAGACCTTCGCCACAGGTATCTTTTTGCATAAGTTCGTAACGGAATGTACGCGAATAAAAATAGACGTTTCCGGCATATTCCCTAAAATATCCAGCGCTCAAATCAGCAGGCGCAGGGGATTCCAGAGGCGCATCTTCATACGCAAATGCCGCCATAATGTCCAACGGCAAAAACACAGCCCATGTCACCAAACACATAATCGCATATGAAACATACAACTGCAATCGCTTGGCAGGATGGCGGATAAGATACATCACCAGCACCATCAGCGCAAACACACAGACAAAGGGAACAATATCAAAAAGTGCCCTGAGAAAAAAATCTGCCGAAAAGAATGTGACATCATTTCCAGCGACAAGAATCGAAAGGTCATAGGAGAGCATAACAAATACGGCTGCTCCCAGCACACAAACAACACACGTCACCAAAAAAAGAATCAGCAACCTTAAAGAAAACTTCATCTCTTATAGAATATCACGAAAAACCGCTAAAAACAACAATAAATGCTTATATCGGCTAATTCTTTTTTATAAATGAAAATACAATAGTTTTACTCAAATAAAACACAAGTTTTCCACAGTCTGTGAACAGGAAAACCATGTCAAGTAGTTTAAAAAAAATAATTCATCTTTTTTCCGGAGAATAAAACCTAACACACGTTAGTTAAAAAATAATCTAATTCTTTATATTATAAGTAATTAACAAAAAATGCCAAAAATAGACATGAAAAATTTTGCTATGCCGTCTGATTTTTCTGTAAAACTTATTAAGAATTTTTTAACAAAAAACATAGCTGCAAAAGTTTTCCACAACTTATACACATAAAAAAAAGACCGCTGACAACCTGTGCTGACAGCGGTATCTTTTCGTTCTTACGAAAATTATTTTTATCCCAAGAACACTTGTCCCTGCTGGTCAATCGCCAGAATTGATTTACATTCAGAACAGCGGAAACGTCCGGGCTTCGTCGCTTTCAGACGTTTTGAACATACCGGGCATCCAAAAATCTTGGGGAACGGACTGTCATCAGTCGGTGCGCCCGCCTTAAAGAAACTGATTGAATCGCCAATATTCTCTTTGATATTAAAGAACTGTGAGAAGCCAAGCAACTGGAACACTTCATACACTTTCGGCTGAATTTCCAGAAGAACAATATCGCCGCCCTTCGGTTTTACCATTTTGAGGAACGCCGTAAAAGAACCAATGCCAGTAGAAGAAACATAATTTAATGAAGAACAATTAAAAATCAGATTGCAATAACCTGTATCGACAACCTTCTGAATTCTTTTCTGGAAGAAGCTAGAATTGTAGGTATCAATATAACCGTTTAGATAAATAATAAGACCCTTATCAACATCAGGAATCTTATCGAGCGAAATCTTCAGGCTGTCATCTCTCTCGTCATTAAAACCAGGCACCAAATCGTTATTGTTAGCCATATTACTCCTACCGTAAACAATGCATTTATTATATCTTAAAAAATCTATAATGTCAAACTTTATTATATTGACTAATTAAAAAAACTGCTTAAGACGGGCAAACAAAGAATTTACTCAGGCAGGAGACCACCCTTGATCAACAGGAAGCAAAACACCGTTCAGACAAGGATTTTTCAGCAAGTCCATCGCCGCAGAAGCAACCGTTTCAGGCGAAAGCATCGTTTTGCCCGGCATTTTTTCCGCAAGCAATTCGGGCGAAGAAGTATATTCAGTCTGTGTAAAACCAGGCAATACGGCGTTGCAGGTAATCCCCAAAGACGCATAACGCGCGGCAACGGAATGAACCAGCACATTAAGCGCAGATTTTGCCCCCGCATAGGCTGCATTGGTTTGATACACACTCCGTCGCTCCGTGCCCGTTCCGCCAAACAAAAGAATTCTTCCCCATTTTTTTTCAATCATATTAGGAAGCGCGGAACTGACCAAAAAGCCGGGAAGCGCGTAATCAAAAAGCGCGAGATTTTGCCAGTCAGCAAGCGAAGTATTGTCCAATGACTTCTGCACAAAAGGACCATGGCACACGCAAAGCACATCGCATTCACGGGCATAACGCGCAACATCTGATGACTCAAGCTCGGAAAAACGCTCCGCACAAAAATGCTGCACACAAGCGACAGAGTCTGGTGAGTGCGTCGTAATTTTTTCCATCAGCGCAGAAAACTTTTCTGACGAGTGACCGCCATGAACGACAAGACGGGCCCCCTGCTCTGCCAAAAACAGAGACAGCACAGAACCAATGCCTCCAGAACCGCCCACAACCAGCGCGTTTTTTCCCTCAAAAAATTTCATCGCATGTATTATAGCGTAAATATGAAAAAAGAAGTAGACTGCTAAACATGAATCTCAAGAAAATCGTAATCGTTTTGGTACACCCAGATGAAAGCCGTAATGTGGGTGCTGTATGCAGGGCAATGGCAAACAACGGAATCAGTGCCCTGCGCATTGTAGGAAAAAGAGAAGATTTTGATGATGAGCGAGTGCGCATTCTGGCGATTCATGCGGCAGGAATCTGGGAGCAGGCGCAATTTTTTGACAGCATAACCGCCGCCACAGCAGACTGTGTATTTGCCGCAGGAACAACCCGCCGCCGAGGAAAAAAACGCAAGGGAAAGCTTCTCCTGCCCGAAGAATTCACCGAACTGGCTTCTCAGGCAACGGGTACCAAAAATGATGAGGGCGGAAAAATCGCGGCGGTGTTTGGCAATGAGCGCACCGGTCTGCTCGATGAAGAACTGAATGAATGCACGATGGGGGTCACCATTCCGTCGTGTCCGGATTTTGCCTCGCTTAATTTATCCCACGCTGTTCAAATCATCTGCTATCATTTGTTCCGCAGTCAGGACAAGACTTCGCCGGGGTATATGCCGCTCACTTTAGCACGAATAGACAGAACCGTAAAAACAATCACCGACAATCTAAAAGAAATCGGCTTTTTTAGTCTGAACGGTCGGGAAGATATGGAACGGTTCTGGCGCATGATTCTTTCAAGAGCGGCTTTGAGCGAAGGTGAAGCTGCATACCTGGAGAAAATCTTCAACAAAGCCGCTGGCCTTTCTTGCCGCAATCAGAATGCGCGCGCATCCGACGACTCTTAATCAAAGATAATGTGCTCTGCCGTAATATACGTTTCCTCACACTGAGACATCGCTCGTTCAAGACAGTGTTTCAGCTGACGTACATTTCCCGGCCACTCAAAAGAAAGCAATGCCTTCTCCGCTTCCGATGAAAGTTTCTTTTCTGATGAACGAAGAATAAATCGGGCAATCGGAATGATATCCATTTTTCGTTCACGAAGCGGCGGGATTTGTATCAGCGCATGTGAAATACGATAATAAAAATCCGAGCGGAATTCATTGCGCTCAACTTTTGCTTTTAAGTCAGCATTCGTGGCAAAAATCAAGCGCGCATCAGTATACTTTTCCACATGAGAGCCAACGCTTTGATATCTGCCACATTCAATGACATGAAGGAGCTGCGCCTGAAGGTCAAGTTTTAAATCGCCAATTTCATCCAAAAAGAGCGTCGTTCCTTTTGCTTTTTCAAAATATCCTGTGCGCGTCACCGCATCCGTAAAAGCTCCTCGCACTGTTCCAAAAAGTTCGCTTGCCGCAAGTCCTGTTTGAAAAGCAGCCATATTTACGGGCACCATCGATTTTGCACGGCGCGATGACAACCGGTGAATTAACTCTGCGGCGACACCTTTTCCCGTTCCCGTCTCGCCAGTTATCAGAACAGGAATATCTGATTTTGCCGCCTGAGCGATTTGTTTGCGCACGGTCTCCGCACATGGCGATTCCCCGACAAAATCATCAAGCACTTTTTGCGACTCAGAATCCCCGTTTTCAGAAGACGAGTCAGCAGAACGAAACAACAGCGGCACATCTTGCGGAAACGAAAGCATCGCATAACAAAAATGTGGCGGAATAAAAACATGGGAACAGTCATCCGTAATAAAAAAACATTTATCTTGTCGGAATGAACGGAGTAAATCTGTACAGTCATGCAGCTGTTTCAAAAAACATGCGTCAACCAAAATATAATCAGAAGCAGAAAGTAAGCCTCTAGAACAAAAATCGGTCAAATCGCTGTAAAGATGTACTTTACAAACAGAAGAGAACAGCTGACGAAAGCTGTTAAGCATCTTATGGTTAGGAGAGATTAAAACTACCTCTTTACGCACTTACTGCTTCGGCTGAGCGTTTTTCCTGAAAAGCCTGTACCACATTAACAGTATACCATATTTTAGGAATGGGAAGAGCAAAAAAAGTTTGAGCGGATTATGCATGATTTCCGTCCAGATTTCATGACCTTTCTCAAAAGTCTTTTCACTCACCCGTTTAATACGGTCAGAAAAGATTCCGAACGCATCACGGTAGTACAAAAAAATGCTGTTTGAAAAACTGTTGCGGCGATGATATGACCACAGATTCTTTTCGCGGATGCCATCGCTTACGAGCGTGAGAGACGGAGACGATTTGTAGATTGCCTGCACAATATCCGACTCCATGGACTTCGCATAATACCCCGTAAAGCGGCCTACAATCTGCAAGTTGGGAAAAGTCTGGCGAACATTGCGTTCCGCCTGCCCCAGATTCTTGAGTCGTCCGCCCAAAAGGTAGAGCGATTTATAGTGCTGATCCAAAACACTCAGGATGCTGATAGTCGCCGTAAACGGATTGTAGCGGACAGGCACTGCTTTTTTTAGAAAACGCGCGCCAGAAAGGATGCTTTTTGAAATCGGAAGAATTAAATCAGCTTCTTTTATGCACTGACCAAAATCATTGCGCTTACTGCGCGCTTTGAGCAAATCCCAGACGGAAAGAAAAACAATCTGCTTGGTGCCGGGACGCGCAAGAATTTCCAAGATTTCCGCTTCCAGCTGCTCCGGGCGACAGATATCTACTGAAACACCCAGCAGCTCTATTCTTTGCATTGCCATATCTCATGCTCCGTAATCGCGTTTTGCAAGGCGGCAATGCCATATAACGCTGCCGTTTCACACCGCAAAATATTCGTCTTAAAATGCACCGGTACAAAACCGCCCTGCCGCAGCAAAACAATTTCTTCCGGGCTGATGCCGCCTTCCGCGCCCACCGCCAATGCCGCACGCTGAATCTCTTTTCCAGCGACCGCCTTATGAAGCGGCACTGTCTCCTCCGTGCGCTCATACAATACGGCGGCAAAGGCATTTTCGCCACAATGCTCATGCCACAAGGCGACCGCCTGCTCCAAAGTGAGCGCGTCCAAAATGCGCGTATCCACAGCGGAACCACTTTGCTGGCGGGCTTCTTTTACGATACGCAAAAGCCGCTCGCTCCTAAAATTCTTTTCGCTGCCGCCCGCCTGCGAGAACGCCCCCAAAACAGGGACAATGGTGCTCACACCGCACTCAGTCGCCTGACGCACAATCGTATCCATTTTTGCGCCTCTAGCCACAAACTGGAACAACCAGATGTCCAAGGCGGCGACATTCTGCGGCTGATTTACGGCTACGCCTGTCTCCGCGCATACCTGCAGAATAATAGTGCGCTCGCTTTCGTTCACTTTGCACACCGTCGTATTCTGCAGCCGCCCGTCGGGAAGGCGAACTTGCACCATATCGCCCGCCGTCAAGCGCAACACCTGCTTCATGTAGCGGTAATCTTTGCCGCTTACCGTGAGCAGTCCGTTTTTATCCGGCGCGCGCTCGCTTACGTACTGGCGCATTATTTTTTCGTTGAGGCAACCTTGTCTTCGGCCGCCTTCTGCGATTCCGCTTCCTGCTGCAATTCTTTGAGCGTCTTGGTATTCTTTACCAGAGCCGCAAAATTTTCTTTCGCAAGAATATCCAATGCAGCATTCAGCTGAATATCGTAATCCAAATCATACAGGGGAGCCGGTTTTGTGCGGTTCACCTGATTGCGTGTAAGCCTGCGGAACGTGCGCTCATCAATGTGCGGATACTTTTTTGCCAAAAGTTTTGCAAAAGCAGAAATCTCCGATTCCTTCATATCGGGATGTCCGTCCACATATTTTGCCACATCATCGTTTTTGAGGAATTCGGCATATTCTTTTTCGCCTTCCTCACCCAAATCAGGGAAAAGCACTTCTCTGTCCGGCGGAATACCGATTTTATCAATATTAGTATCGCTCGGCGTGTAATAGCGCGCCATAGTCATCTTGATGCCATCGGTTGAAGAAAGCGGCAACACCTGCTGGACGGAACCTTTGCCGTAAGTGCGCTGACCAACCAGATAAGCGAGATGATTGTCTTTGAGCGCACCAGACAAAATCTCAGATGCGCTTGCAGAGCCTTTGTTAATCAGCACCACAATTGGAAGTCCTTTGAACGTAGTCTTTTTGGCACTCGCAGTAAACACTGAATTTTCATAGGCAATGCGGCTCTTTGTGCTTACAATTGGACCTTCATCAATAAATTTATCCGCCACATCGGCAACGCTGGTAATCAGTCCGCCGGGATTGTTGCGCAAGTCGATAATCAGCGCGGAAATTGCACCTTTGAACGAATCCAAAGCCTCCTGCACACGCTCGGCTGTGATAGGCGTAAACTCAATAATTCTGATATAGCCATATTTTGCGTTTGCGGAGGTGTCTATCATGCCATATTTAACAGTAGGAACTTCAATATAATCGCGCACAAGCGTAACAGGAAATTCCATGTTTTTGCCGCGACGAATGAGCAGGTCAACTTTTTCACCAACTTTGCCACGGAGTTTTCCAAGCACTTCTTCCATAGTGATTTCAGAAGTATCTGTGCCATCAACTGAGATAATCAAATCACCCGGCTGAATGCCTGCACGGAATCCCGGAGTGTCCTCAATCGGAGAAGCGACTTCCACATATGCCGGTTTGTCAGGAGTGGACTCATACGGCTTTGAAATAGAAAGACCAACACCGCCGAATTTTCCTTCGGTTGTGTCAGTCAGATTGCGCATGCTGCTGGTATCAAGATACAAAGTATAGGGGTCGTTCAAAGACTCCAGCATACCTTTTAGAGCTCCCCGGTACAGCACGGCGGGGTCAACTTCATCAACATAGTTTTTCTGTACGAAATCAAAAATTCCGTACATCATCTCCATATATTGCCGAGACTCACGCGCCGCATTATTCGCGCTGGCAGATGAAGATTCAGCAAAACACTGCGATGTAAAAACAGAAAGAACGACAAATGAAAAAATAGAAAAAACTTTTCGGAAAACGGTATTCATAGCACAATCATCCCTTTTTTATTTTATGCAGGTTTCTTTTTCTTGTCCAGCAGATAGCATGTCAGCATAACGCCAAGTCCACCTAAAATCATCAGAAAACACAAAATCTGACCGGTAGAAATATTGAGCAAAGATGTGTTCAAGTAGATAGGCGCGTTCGCATCCGATGCAATGCGGTACCCGATATCTGCATCCGGCTCACGGAAATATTCGATAAAGAAACGGACGATGCCGTAGCCCAGCGTATACAAGCCACCAGAAAAACCATCGAACGGCTTCTTTTTGTGCAGGAGCCAGATGATGCTAAAGAGCACGATGCCCTCAAAAAACGCCTCATACAACTGGCTGGGATGACGCGGCAAATTGATAAGTCCGCCAGACGTAACTTCCATGCCGCACTTCTCCGCAAATTCACGAACCCACTTAATAGAAAGAGAAAAGCGTTCTGCGCTAGGAAACACCATGCCCCAAGAGACCGTCGTAATTCTGCCATACAACTCGCCGTTCAAAAAATTGCCCAAACGACCGAACGTGTAGCCCAACGGAATCGCGGTGCACATTGCGTCAATCCATTTCATCATAGGACGCTTGTTTCGCCAGCACCAGAAAACCATGCCTAAAAGTCCGCCAATAAAACCACCATGATAGCTCATTCCAGCCAAGCCGGTAAAACGCCTGGTCCTGTCAAATGGCCAGAAAATGAGCCATGGATGCGTCCAATAATTGATTGAGCCAGGATTTGACGGGTCGTAGTGATTGTACACAAGCGTAGAAAAAATGCGCGCGCCCAAAAGCAATCCGATAATGCCAGTAGCGATAAAACTGAAGATGTCGTCTTCGGTCGCCTTTCGGTCAAGGCTGTCCAGCGCGCCTTCTTTGAGCAGCCGTTTCAGGATGAAAAAAGCAGTGCCAAACGCACAGATATACATGAGTCCGTACCAGCGGATAAGACCCAGTACCGGCACTCCGGGAAAAATCTCCGGATGAATCCAAGAAGGATAGTTGATATAGAGCATATTCATTTTTTACACCTTAAAGCCTTTGTTTGCGGCCTTAACGATTTTTGATTTTAAGAGCAAGTTTTCATTGCGCAGCTGATTCAGCTCAAACTGCTGAGTCTTGATGATTTCCGCAAGCTCACCGGTAGAGAGCGCGCCCGTACCGATTAAATCTTCCACATAAGACATTTTCGCGCTGAAGTCATCCGTCGCCTCTTCCTGAGCAACTTCATACGAAGAGTCTGTGGCGGCGGCAAAATCTGAGAATTCCACGGTCTCGCTCTGGAGAATCTTTTCTGCAATGCGGAAAATCGCCTGAGAGAGCACGGAATTCGGCTTGTAGGAGATGACCGGCAGACGAGAAGAAAGAGCCTTGTCCTGCAGCGAGTCGCGGTACATCACGCCCAAATGCTCCACGTCCAAGCCAAGATACTGCTGGCAGGAACGACGGATTTTTAACGCTTTGTCCGCATCCTTGGGGTCATCAATCATGTTCAGCACCAGACGCGGATGGAACTGAGAGAGCCGCTCTTTGAACACCGCCGTATTCTGGGGGTCAATTTCTTCCAGCGTCTCAATCAGTTTTGGGATATACAATTTTTTGAGCGAAGAGGCGTCAGTCTTGAGTTTTTCAAGATACTGGGCTGCCTTGCTTGCTTTTTTGAAAGATGCGCTCATCAGACGGAACACCGCATTCTTTAAGAACAGATAGCCGTTCAGCGTTGCAGTTACCGTAGGAGCCGTCACAATAATTCCCTGTGGAGAAAGCAGGAACAAGTCAAGAATCGTCAGATGCGTACCTGCGCCCAAGTCAAGAATCAGATAGTCCGCGTCAAGTGACTGGAACTTTTTTATCAGCGTATTTTTTTGGAAAATCTTGAGAGAACTTAAGCCCGGCACTTCGGAATCACCCGCTATAAAACGCAAGTTCTCATATTCCGTGTCTGCGATGATGTCCTCAAATTTATTTTCCCCGGTGATAAACGTACCGATGCCCGCTTTTGGGGAAGACTGACCGAGTACAAGATGAAGGTTTGACGCGCCTAAATCCAAATCAGCAAGGATAACTTTTTTTCCTGCCTGACCAAGCGCAATGGAAAGATTTGCGGACAAAAGACTTTTGCCGACCCCACCCTTTCCGCTAGCAATAGGAATTATCTGCATACATATATTATAGCACAGATTTATTTTTCTTTACAACCTCGGATTTATTCAGTATCTTTAAAATGAGGTATTTTGATATGGCAACGGACGAAAATTGTACACATAACTGCTCTACATGCAGTTCAAACTGTAAGTCAAAGGATTTACGTGCCCAGCTCAGAGAAGGAAGCTGCGTTAAAAAAGTAATTGGTATCGTAAGTGGCAAAGGCGGCGTTGGAAAATCACTCGTCACCAGCCTGCTCGCGGCAAAACTGAAGAAACTTGGGCACCAAACGGCGATTATGGACGCTGACATCACAGGACCTTCCATCCCCACAGCATTCGGCGTAGACACTGAAAAAGCAATGGGCGACAAAACAGGCGCAATCTATCCGGTTATGTCTGACGGCGGCATCCAGCTGATGAGCATGAACTTTTTGCTTGAGCACGAGACCGACCCCGTAATTTGGCGCGGACCGGTAATTGCAGGAGCTGTCAAACAGTTCTGGACGGACGTTGTATGGAAAGACGTTGACTTTATGTTTGTGGATATGCCTCCGGGAACGGGCGATGTTCCGCTCACTGTGTTCCAGTCGCTTCCGGTGGATGGCATCATCGTGGTGTCCAGCCCCCAACAGCTCGTGCGCGTGATTGTGGAAAAAGCCGTAAAGATGGCGGAAGCGATGAAGATTCCGATTATCGGCCTGATTGAAAACATGAGCTACATCAAATGCCCGGACTGCGGAAAAGATATCCACCTCTTTGGCGAAAGCAATATCAACGGCATCGCAAAGGATTACGGACTTCCCGTATTGGCCCGCATCCCGATGAGCGAAGGCTTCTCCCGCGCCGTAGACGAAGGCGAGATTGAAAAACTAGACGCAGAGTATTTGGACGCAGCTGCAGCGTTAATTGAGAAGATATAAAATCTGAAAGGCGATTCATAAAACAAGTCGCTGCTCATAAAAATAGGCTACCGGCGTGCCCCCGCCGCTTAACTCGCGGTTGTGTGTATAAGGAATCGGACTCGCTGCGCTCGCCCGCACAAGGCAAGTTCTGTGCGAACCCGCCTCCCGCCTATTTTTGCATACATCGGCAGCCGAAGAATCGCCTGCAAATTTTATTCACCAGTAAAGGCACTTTTTACGGAAGGAAAGATATGATTACACCAGAAGAAGCGCGGGAAGAGGCGCGGAAGAATTTTCTTGACGGGTATGCTTGTGCGCCGGCGGTGGCGGCAGTGTTTGCAAAAGAACTGGGCTACGACCGCGACACGCTTTTGAAAATCATGCAGCCGTTTGGCGCAGGCATGTGCAGAATGCGCGAAGTGTGCGGCACAGTGAGCGGCATGATGGCTGCACTGGGCATGGCAATCGGAAGCGCAGACGGCACCAAAGAAAGCAAAGACGTGGTGTACAACGAAGGACAAAAACTCGCCGAAAAATTCCGCGAAAGCAACGGCTCAATCATCTGCCGCGAACTTTTGGGCTTAGTGCCCATGGGTCAGAGCGAGCAGGCGTTGAAAGCAGGAAAAGCGACGGCGCACACAGCGGACTCTCCTGTTTCCGAAGCGCGCACCCCTGAATACTACAAGAAACGCCCATGCCCCGACCTGTGCGGAGATGCCGCGGCGATTTTTGCACAATGGCTGAACGAGCGCAAAAGTGCCGGATGATTACTTTCGCTGCGGGAAAGACAACCCTTTTCTATCTCTCTTGACAAAACTACTTCTTTAGAAGTAGTTTAGATTATGCCCAAAATCTCTTTGTTCCATGGCTCACAGAAAATTATCTCTAAGCCCGTCTTTGGGGCGGGGAAAGCCTACAATGATTATGGGCTTGGTTTTTACTGTACCCAAAACAGTGAGCTTGCAAAGGAATGGGCGTGCCCTTCGCTGGATGACGGGTTTTCAAACTGGTACGAACTTGAAACCGAAGGTCTTCGCATTTTGGATTTGCAATCGGGCGAATTCTGCACGCTTCACTGGCTTGCAATTTTGGTGACTAACCGATTGTTTGACTTTGATACTCCGATTATGCGGCAGGGAATGTTTTACCTCAAAAATAATTTTCTTCCTGACATTTCTGATTTTGACGCGATAAAAGGCTATAGGGCGGATGATTCATATTTTTCGTTTGCGAGGGCGTTTTTATCCAATCAGATTTCATATTCCCAACTTGAAAACGCAATGAAACTTGGGAAACTCGGGGAGCAATTTGTTCTAAAAAGCCAAAAAGCATTCGACTTGATTGAATTTAAAGGCTACGAAATCGCAGAGGGGAATAAGTATTATGCCCTGCGCTCAAAACGAATGGAAAAAGCAAAGGAAGATTACAAAAAATCCTTGGAAAATGCCGACATTTCAGGAATTTTCATCCGTGACTTGATTTTACAGGAGGTAAAAAACGATGACCCGCGCTTACGATAAATTCTTTTTGCCGAATGTCATGGAAAAAATGGGATTCGCCGCAGATTTTGCCGTCAATGGATGCTCTGTTTCCGCAGATTCGTTCTACGATTTTTTCATCGCCTCAAAGGTCGCCTCTCAACTGGAGAACGGCTCGCCTCTTTTTGTCTGTGGCTGCTCAGGCACGGAGCTTGCGCTTACGGTTTTTGAACGCGTGGGATATGATGCAAAAATCAACAAAAAGACTTTTTCTTCGGAAGATTTTGTTCGTTTTGACCGCTCTCCCGAATATTGGGCTGGATGGATTCTCGCATCATATCAGTGGAATACGCAGGTCTCTTTTTCAAAAATTCGGGAATATATCGCTTTTTCTGAAATTGTCCGCATGTATCACCCGCTGCACGAAGCCCCCGAAGAAAAATTCATCGATGTGATGAACGACATTATCAAAGCAAAATCCCTGCAAAAACAGACAAATCTTCACCAACTGCGAAAAAACGCAGGGCTCACACAAAAAGAACTCGCCGAACTTTCAGGAGTAAACCTGCGGACGCTGCAGCAATACGAAATCGGAGCAAAGGACATAAACCGGGCGAGCGGAGACTCAATCAATGCGCTTGCAAGGGCACTCAAATGCAATTTTTATGATGTGATGGAACTTAATTTGGAAACGTAAAAACAAATTTCTCTCTGTCATCCTCTTTTCTTCTACCCCAATACCACCTCTCGCCATGGCACAAAACGCCCGAATATGATACAACAATAGCATGAATCTAATCCTTGCCCCCATGGCGACTCTGAGCCACGAGGCATTTCGTCGTGCTGTCGTCAGATTTGGCGGATGCGATGAATACTTTACGGAAATGATAAACGCATCCTCGCTTTTGAACATGGGACCGTGGGAAAAGTATTATCTTTTGAGCGGACCGGAGCCGGACAAAATCGTGTGGCAGCTCACCGGCAACAAGGCGGAACCGATGGCGCAGGCGGCGGCATTTTTGGCTGAACGGGAAGGCATCGGCATAGACTTGAACATGGGTTGTTGCGCGCCGCAAATCGCAAACACAGGAGCCGGCATCGCATGGATGACAAAACCGACTGCGGAGACTTGCGCAATGGTTCACGGCGTAAAAAGCGCGATTGCAAATGCGGCAAAAGATGGCGCGCAAGAAAAACGGCTTTCCGTCAAATTGCGTCTGGGCGCAGAAGATTTTACTGACGACGGATTTTTTGCCTTTTGCGACATGCTCATAGAAGAAGGCGTACAACTGCTTACCCTTCATCCGCGCACAAAAAAAGAAAAATATCGCACCAAGCCGCGCCATGAATACGTGGAACGGCTCGCATTGCGCTATGACGGCAAGATTCCAGTCTATTTGAACGGCGCAGTTTCTGACCGCACAAGTTATGAGTCCGCAATCCAAGCCGCGCCCCACGCAAGCGGTGTGATGATTGCCCGCGCCGCCGCTCAAAAGCCATGGATATTCGCTGAGATTACAGGCGCGCACACAGAAATCAATGCGGAAGAAGTCGCGATGCAATTTATCGACGACGTTGAAGAATGTCAGCCACCAGAGTTCTACAAGACGCGGCTCCAGCGATTTTTTGCCTACTACTGCGACAATTTTTCATTCGCACATTACTTTAAAACACAAATGCTCAACGCACAGACACCTGAACAGAGCCGCGAACGGGTACGAGAATACTTTGAAAAGTGCCCGGAAGATTGCTATCACAACTTCTAAAGATTGTTATCGCAACTTCTAAAGACAGGGACGGCAGTTTCAGTCTTCTTCTTCCCCGGATAAAGTTCAGCATGACATATGTGAAAAAGTATGGTATACTTAAAATATGTACGAAATTGAACTGAAAGCCCATGTTGACGACCGCGACACGACAATTGCAAAAATCAATTCGTTCGCGACGTATTGCGGGGCAGTTCAAAAAAGTGACACTTACTACAAGCTCATTGCCGATGGCAAAAAAATCAGCGCGCGCATCCGTCAGGAAAAATGTGTCGATGGCAAAAGCACCGCTGACACAAGCGATCCGTCTTCCGCGCAAGGGAACTCGCACATTTTTCTCACTTACAAGCGAAAAGAATTGCGCACTGACGCAAACGGAGCCGCAATCGAAGTGAACGATGAAAAAGAATGCGAGATTTCCGATGCAGAGCCAATGGAAGCGTTGCTCACCGACATTGGATTTGCTGTCTCGCTCAAAAAAGAAAAGTCTGTGATGGGCTGGACATACAAAGACGCGCATCTGGAATTGTGCGCCGTACCGCCACTGGGAGATTTTCTGGAGATTGAGATTCTTTCTCCGGCAAATGACAGCGCGACGGTAGAAAAATATCAACAGGAATTACAATCTTTGCTCGCTATGGCAGGGATTAAAAAAGAAAAAATAGAAAAACGCTACTACAGCGACATGCTGCGGGAAGCAAGAAAGGAAACGTGCTCGACGGCCAACGCCGAGTAAATATAGGAGATGAGGTAATGTTCGACAGAATTACGTACAAAAAAAATGCACGCAAACAGCTCAAAGGAAGGTGGGGACTTCCCATTTTATTGGTCATACTTATCGCTGCAATCACCTCGATGGTTGCCATGCCTTCCAAAGTAATGGACGAGGCGACAGTCTTAACCGAGACACAATACCTCGCTTACAGCGTACTCTCTTTGGTTTCAATCTGCATTGAAGGCATTCTCACCGTTGCCGCCGCATACGTGTGCCTTCGCATGACGCAGACGACAGAGAAACTCCAGTTCAACACCTTTTTAACAGGCTTGGAAAACTGGCTTTCCGGTGTATTGGGTATGCTTTGGTACTCGCTCTGGGTATTTTTGTGGTCCCTGCTGTTTATCATTCCGGGCATCATCAAGAGCATCGCTTATTCGCAGATGTTCTTTATTCTGGCAGAAAATCCCGGAATCGGTGTGCGCAAGGCCATGCAAATCAGCAAAGTCATCACGCAAGGACACAAAGGTGACCTGTTCATTATGGGATTAAGCTTTTTGGGATGGCTAATTTTGTGCACCCTGACTTTAGGCATCGGATTATTATGGCTGTGCCCATATGTAGAACTGTCATTCGCAAATGCTTATCTGGGACTTAAAAACATGGCGATTATGACCAACAAGATTTCACCGGCAGATTTTGCCCCTGCAGAATAAATAAATAGAGGAAACTATGGCACAAAAGAAAACTGGACTTGTCATTCTTATTGTTATCAGCGCGCTGGCAGTTGTGTTTGCGGTAGTCGCATTGTTGCAGCCAAAAAACGAAGCTCCGCGCTCAGCATCAACAAACGGATTTAACATCGATTTGCCTGGATTTAAGTTTTCCACAAAGAAGACTTCAGGCAAGAAATTTTTCAAGAGCGAAGGTTATATCGCAAAGATTTATATCGACGGCATTATCGCTGCTGAGACCAACTCTTACAATCAGAAATGGATTCTTGATACAATCGCAGACTTAAAGGACGATGCCAAAAACGAAGGCATTATCTTGTATCTGAACACGCCAGGTGGCGGCGTATATCAGTCAGACGAATTGTATCTTGCACTGCTCGACTACAAAGCGACGACAGAGCGTCCCGTATACGCATACATCACACAGATGGCGGCAAGTGGCGGCTATTACATCGCATGTGCGGCAGACAAAATCTACGGCAACCGCAACGGACTCACCGGCTCAATCGGCGTAATTTTTGGTCAGAGCGTTGATGCGACAGAGTTGCTGAAGAAAATCGGAATTAAAACACGCACGTTCCACACAGGCAAAAACAAGACCATGCTCAGCTACGACGAGCCGCTGACAGAAGAACAGGCGCACATCATGCAGTCCATCGCAGACGACGCCTACAACCAGTTCATCACCATCGTCTCTGAAGGACGCAATATGCCGATAGGAAAAGTGCGCGTACTTGCTGACGGACGGATTTACAACATGTCACAGGCAAAAGAGGCGGGCTTAGTTGACGGCATTTGCTCCTTTGACGATGCGCTCAAAACAATGCTGGAAGATGCCGAGCTTGCCCCCGACACAGAGGCAGTGGAATACACCTACGAATACAACGACCGTTTCTCTTCTTTCTTCGGAAACATGCTCTCACGCATCACTGGCTCTACCGCACTTACGCGGCAGCTTGAAAAAACAAATCTCTCCTACCCGGCATACTACTTTAACTGGTAGTGAGCGAAAGAATCTGTGCCGTGCTAGTCACGGCATTCTTTTATGGCTGACTGAATCATCTTGTATGAGAAGCCGCTGTCCATAAGATATTTTATTAATTTGTCGCCCGCGCGTCCTGCGCGGGTTGCTTTTTCCAGAGCCTTGCGGCACATTTCCGCCTCGTCATGCTCGGTAAAAAATTCTTCCACCGCGCGAACGGTAATCTCCCGGCTGATACCGCGGCTCAGCAATTCACTTGTTAGACGAACACGCCCTTGGCATTTGCTTACGGCACGAATCCTCAACCAAGAGGACGCAAATCGCTCATCGCTTAAAAAATTTCTGCCCTCAAGATAATCCAGCGCAAGCGCAATTGGCTCTTTAGAAAAACCTTTTTGCATCATCTTGCGCTCCAGCCCCGCCCTGCACTGCTCACAGCGCGCCAAAAGCCCCTCGCATTTTTTCTCAATTGCAAATGCTTCGCCCGCGCGCACCAAGTCGTCGGCTTTCTCGTCCGCAAAAACTGCGCCGTCGCACACATCATCAGGGGAAATTGTTTGTAAATAGGATAAGCGCACAAAAAAAACAGGTCCTTCTGAACTGGTGATTTCCACACAGTCCGTACCGACCTGTTTTACCGTGCTTATGCACAACTCCAAAGCAAAACGCTCCGAAAATATGCAGATAAGACTAACGCTTGCTGAACTGGAAGCGGCGGCGTGCACCACGCTGACCGTACTTCTTGCGTTCCACCATGCGGCTGTCGCGTGTAAGGTAGCCGTTTGCCTTGAGAGACGTGCGGCTGTCGGGATCAACCTGCAAGAGAGCGCGACTCAAACCGTGCAAACATGCAGCTGCCTGACCGTTAAGACCACCGCCGACAACATTGATAAGAATGTCGAATTTGTTTTCATTGTTGGTTACCAACAACGGGCGATGTACTGTGCGAACCTGCTCTTCTGAAGCGAAGTATTCCGCAACATCTTTGCCGTTTACAACGATTTTTCCGCTGCCATCGCGCAAAAATACACGAGCAGTAGCAGTCTTTCTTCTTCCTGTACCAATAGCAATATTTTTAACCGTAGCCATACTATTAACTCCTGCCTATACGCTTACACTTCAAGCGGTTTGGGGTTCTGAGCTCCGTGCGGATGCTCTGCGCCTTCGTAAATCTTGAGATTGCCGAGCATTTTGCGTCCAAGACGACCATTCGGCAACATTCCGTTGATAGTAAGCTTGAGCGGGTCTGTCGGATGGCGTTCAATCAATTTCTTGAAAGAATAAGTGCGCAGACCGCGAACAAATCCAGTGTAGTGGCGATACAGGTGGTCGTCCTCTTTGTTACCAGAAACTGCAACCTGAGCTGCATTGATGATAACAACATAGTCGCCCATTTCCTGATTCGGTGTGTAAGTAGCCTTGTTCTTTCCACGAAGAACTGAAGCAGCCTTTGCAGCAACGCGTCCGAGCGGTTTTCCTGCTGCGTCAATGATGTACCAGTCACGTTTCTGGTCTACATCGCGTACAAAAATGGTTTTCATTGTATATACCTTTATCTAAAAAGTCTGTCTGTAATTCAGTTAGCATCTCTGAATCACTAAACCGTCAGCAATGAGCAGTTGCCAACGCATATACGGGGATTATCACTATATGATTTAAAATGAATTAGGTCAAGTAATACAGCACTTTATCACGCTTTATTCTTTAAAAGAAACTTCCTTTTATGTAAAACCTGTGCTATAATTTAGGTCACTAAAATTTGTAGCTTCAAAAGAATACATTTAAGGAAAATATATGTCAAAAAAGCTCCTTCTCTTCTGCGTATTTCTTTCCCTTCTCCCCTTGTATGCGAAAACTGTCAAAGTCGGATATTATAAAGACAGCGGCAATTTTATGTCTGGATTTTCTCCTGAAGACCCTCGCGCCGGCTACGCTTACGAATATATTCAGACGGTGGCTGCCTATGCCGGCTGGAAATGCGAATACGTGTACGGTGAGTGGGAAAACCTGTACCCTGCCCTGCTTTCAGGCGAGATTGACGTGCTTTCCGATGTATCACGCACTCCCGAACGAGAAAAACTTCTTTTATATCCTGACTATGTGATGGGACAGGAAACCTATTATCTTTATTCAAACAACAAAGACGCGAATATCAGTCCGAGTGACTTTTCTACGTGGCGAGGAAAAAAGATTGCGCTTGTAAAAGACTTTTATCAGCACAACCTTTTTATGGAGTGGCAGAAGGACAAAAACCTTGACTGCGAATACATCGAATTCTCAGGGGACGAGCCCTATTACAACATGTTTGCGAACCACGAATTCGATTTGCTCCTGGAAATTGACACGGTAGCGGAAAGTAACTGGAACCCCATCTGCAGAATCGGCTCATCTGATTTTTATCTTGCGGTCACAAAAAGTCGTCCGGACTTGCTTGAAGAACTTAATGCAGCACTTGCGGACGTTTTCGCCATGAACCCCTACTATAACAGCAATCTTTGGCTCAAGTATTTTACGGATGCGACAATCTCAAAGTCGATTACCCCGCTTGAAGAAGAATGGCTTCTGCGTCATCCAAAAATCAACGTGGGCTGCATGTATGACGACCTGCCTTTTGCCAACTACAATGAAGAGACTGAAGAAGCGGAAGGTCTTGTCGTAGAAGTTTTCTCACATCTTTCTGACACATTGCTCGACAAAAAATCAACATTTTCCTATGTGTTCTACCACGACACTGACCTCATGTTCTCTGACTTGCAGAACGGAATCATCGACGTAATTGCGCCCATATACCGTGATTTGAATTACGCCGAACAAGCTGACCTCATCATCTCCGAGCCACTGACCACCGTGACCATAGGCTATGCATGCAAAAAAGACAGCGTTTTTAACGAAAACGGAAACTATGCAATTCCCAGACGACTTCGTATGCCCTTCTACATCGACGAGCATTACCCCAATCTCAAAACCGAGGCATATCCGACCTATGAAGCATGTCTGAACGCAGTTCTTGCCGGAAAAAATGACGGTGCGATATGCAACATCTACAAAATGCGCGGTCTTGTAAACAAAAATAAAGAGTACCTCAAACTACAAGTCAGCGAACTTCCAAAACTCTGTGAAGTAGCATTTGTATTCGCCCGCGAAAACCGCGAACTTTTTTCACTCGTCAATAAAATGCTCAGCCTGCTTCCTTCGGAGACCATACGCTATGCCATGGATACCTACGTCGTAAAAGAACAAGGCTACACAAAAAAGACATTCTTTAAAGAATACTTCCTTTATATATTTCTTTCGGCACTCACATTCGTCACCATTCTTGTCTCGCTCATTTTTGCGCTCCGCAGAATCCGAGAGGACATGTATTTTGACCCGCTCACTCATTTGCGAAACCGCCGCAGTCTGAATCGTTTCATCGCAAAATTTTTACATCGCGCCTCCGAAAAAGGAGTCCCCTTCAGCCTGATTTTGTTTGACCTTGACGATTTTAAATACTTGAACGACACCTATGGACACGCTTTTGGCGACCAAGTGCTTGCGACAACCGCATCCATTGTCAAAAGTATCTCGAAACGCAAAGACAGGGCGTTCCGATGGGGCGGCGAAGAATTTTTGATTCTGTTTAACGGCGACACTGAAGCCGCGCAAGCCGTAGCGGAACAGGTCAGAAAAGAAATTGAAGACCTTGCCTTAAAACACGAATACGAAATTGTAAAATTCACCGTCACCGCTGGTGTCACCACGTACAAAGCAGGCATGACTTACATGGATTTGTTCCGCCGCGTAGACGAAAACCTGTACAAAGGAAAGAACAACGGCAAGAACCAAGTAATCGCATAAAAGCGCGGAAATTCGTACTATTTCAGCACGTAATTCAGCACCATGTAGATAATCGTTCCGCCAAAAATGCTAATCATAGAATTGTTGCGCCACAAATGCAGAGCCACTGTACACGTAAGCGCAATAATTGAAGGAAGCCCAAACGGTGCGGCCGTCAGCTGAATATCTTTGAGACAGTAGATAATCAGAATGGCGATTATCATTGAAGGAATATATCGCTCAATAAAGAGCACGAAGGGCGGCGGATCTTTTTTGCTGAACACTAAAAATGGAAACGCGCGCAAAAGAAACATCACCACGGCAATAGCAAGTGTCGCAATCAGCGCGGCAGAAAGTGAAATTCTCATTGTGCCGCCCCCTGTGTCGTCTCGCCATCAGCAGACAGTTTTTGTGCCAGTTGTTCCGCGCGGAATTTTCTGCCCCGCACTGACACCAGCGCAAATAAGCCCAACGCAATCGCCACCAGCAAAATGTGCTCTCCAGGAAGAATACCTACGCGGCTCAGCACAATCGCCACAACGGTAGTGACAATGCCAATGACCGGCGGAAGAATGTCCCTGCTCGCTTTAATCTGATTTATCAGCATGACCGTAAAGAGTGCGGTGAGCGCAAAATCAACGCCTGCAAAATCAAACGGAATCACGGTGCCAATCAGCGCGCCAATCACCCCGCCTGCAATCCAATAAAGCCAGTCAAACAACGCAATCGTTCCATAATACGAGCCCGCATCCGCATCCTTTGGCACATTCACCATGGTCAAAAGCGCATACGTCTCATCGGTGAGCGCGAACATCAGGAAATATTTTATTTTTCCCACCGGCTTAAATTTGCTGATGAGCGAAAGACCGTATACGATATGCCTGATATTCACAAAAAATTCCGCAACCAGAATGGCATGGAGCGACATTCCCGCCGCAAACAAGCCGACCGCCATGTACTGACCTGCACCCGCGTAGATAAAGATGCTCATAACCGGGGCGAGCCACCACGGATAGCCCGCATTCACCAGCATGAGTCCGAACGGAATACCAATAGCGATATATCCGAAAAATACGGGGATTGTTGTTTTTACCGCCTTGCGGAAATTTGATTGGTCAAGCATTGTTCAACTCTACTCATTTTCTGTTGAATTTTCAAGCAATCTGTGCGATGATAGATAAAGAGCGTGCGGTATCAATGTAGTTGCCACAGCTTTTATAAATAAGGAGAAACATATGTTTGCAATTATCGTCGGTTTAGCACTTATTGCGTTCGCAGTAGCGGCTTGTCTGCCAAACTGTTTGAACTGGGGCACAGACATTATCATGGTGCTCAAAGGCGCAGCCCCCGTCCTGGCCGCCTTTATCGGTCTGATTGCCGTATTCATCGGCTTTGCGGACATCAAGGACAAAAAAGAAGCGCAGAAAGAAGAAGCGGCAAAACAAGCTGAGGAAAAATAATCAAATATCTTCCTCATGCATATTGATAACTTTGTGTAATAGTTCTATTGTAAGTCCTATGCACTATTCGCACAGCATCAAACCACCTTCAACGGCGGATTAGGTTAGAGGAAACAGAGTGAAAGGAAGTCAGGTTACTATTGACCACGTGTCAAAGCGATTCGGCGATTTTGTCGCATTAGACGACATTAACATTACGATTAAGCCGGGGGAATTCTTCTCCCTGCTCGGTCCTTCCGGTTGTGGCAAGACGACATTGCTGCGTATCATTGCCGGATTTGAATTCCCTGATGAAGGCGCGGTGCTGTTTGACAACGAAAACGTCATTCCTTTCCCGCCAAACAAGCGGCAGGCGAATACGGTGTTTCAGACCTACGCGCTTTTTCCGCACTTGAGCGTGTATGACAACGTCGCTTTTCCGCTCAAACTAAAAAAACTTCCCAAAGATGAGATTGACGCAAAAGTACGCGAATACCTTAAACTCGTACAGCTTGAAGCGCATATGTTCAAAAAGCCAAACCAGCTTTCTGGCGGTCAGCGTCAGCGTGTCGCAATTGCGCGCGCATTGATTAACGAGCCAAAAGTATTGCTTTTGGACGAACCGCTTTCCGCACTGGACGCAAAATTGCGCGCGAACCTTTTGATTGACTTGGACGCGCTGCATGACAAAATCGGCATCACCTTCATTTACGTCACCCATGACCAGAGCGAGGCTTTGGCTGTCAGCGACCGCATTGCCGTTATGAACAGCGGTCACGTGTTGCAGGTGGGCACTCCGTTTGAAATCTACGAAAGCCCCGCCACACAGTTTGTCGCCCAGTTCATCGGCGAGACAAATCTGTTTGAGAGCACGGTCGTAAAATGCGAAGGCTACAAAGTGCCGGGAAAAGCCGACATTGAGCACATGGTCACGCTGAACACTCCCGCGCTCGGAATGCAGGCTCAGCTCACGGGCGAAACAGCGGCAACCCGCGAAGAAGACAAGAATATTTTGGTCACCGACTACGAACATACCGATGAAGGGCAGAAAGTCGCATTTACGATTCGCCCCGAAAAAATCCGCATTACGCTGGAAGAGCCAAAATTTGCCGGACGCAAAGACATCAACGTCTTCAAAGGCGTGGTGGAAGAGCCGGTGTATACAGGCTTCCAGTCAAAATTCTATGTGCGGCTAGAAAACGGCACCATTGTAAAGGTGTTCAAGCAGCACACGAATTATCTTGATGACGGGCCCGAAATCGCATGGAAAGACACCGTGTACATTTCTTGGGCGGCAAACGACGGCTATATCGTAGAGGACATCCATAAATGAGCGAGACACAGGACGAAAACACACGCCCCAAACAAAACTTCCTGCTCAAACTGGCGGCAAAGGCTCGCGGCGCAAAATACAAGAAAGCGAATCCCGGTCCCGCATACGCCTATCCGATGGGCTTGTGGTTCACGTTGTTCTTTGTTGTGCCGCTGATTATCATCGTGGCGTATTCATTTATGAAGCGCGATGTGTACGGCGGCGTTCTGCGCGAATTCACGCTCAAAGCATATCAGCAGATGCTCGTTCCGCATACGGCATGATCTTCTTGCGCACGTTGTTCATCACCGTAGTTTCCACACTGGTTACGATTGTCATCGCGCTTCCGTGCGGCTATGCCATGGCGAGGAGCAAACACCAGACGCTTCTGCTCGTGCTCGTGGTCATTCCGTTTTTGACCAACAGCCTTATCCGCATCTTCGCATGGATGACGATTTTGGGCGACAACGGATTGCTCAACTCGATTTTCCATTTTTTCTGGAACATCAAGCATGCGTTCGGCTTTGGCGGGGCGGAATTTGTGCCGCATAAATTTATGTTCACCAAGGGCGCGGTCATTTTGGTCAGCATCTACATGTATCTTCCTTATGCGATTCTTCCGATTTTTACGGCGGTGGACCGCTTTGACTTTAGTTTGCTGGAGGCCGCCCGCGATTTAGGCGCGACCAAGCCGCAGTCAATGTTCAAAGTGCTCATTCCCGGCGTAAAAAGCGGCATCGTGAGCGCGTTGATTTTTACGTTCATCCCGATTTTCGGCACCTACACCGTTCCACAGCTCGTGGGCGGAAAAGACAGCTACATGCTCGGCAACATCATCGTTGACCAAGTGCAAAAAGTGCGCAACTGGCCGCTCGCCTCCGCATTCAGCCTCGTGATTACCGCAGTCTCAATGATTGCGATTCTCTGGATGCTTTCTACAAACCGCAAAGAAGCGAGCCTCAAAAAAATGTCCACCAAAGAAGATACTGCGGCGAACACAAACACTCCGCTTTTGGCGACAAACCTCAAAAGAGGCAATATCATTGCCACACCGGCTTCTCAGCCGACGGAGGACGCACAATGAAACTGAACCCGTTCAAACTGTTCATCAAAAACAAACGCTCCAGCGAAAATGCGAGACATGCAAAACGCAGCTGGCGTAAACGTGCGCCGCACATCGGGCTTTCAAATTCGGTACTGGCTCTGTCGCTCATGTTCTTGTTCATTCCGCTGTTCGTCATCATCTTCTATTCGTTCAACTCCGCAAAGGATACGAATTTCCAGCATTTTTCTTTTGTCTGGTACGAAAAACTGATTTTTGACTCAAAAGATTTGTGGTCGGCATTGTTCAACAGCTTGTTAGTTGCGGTCACATCTTCGCTTGTGGCGACATTCTTGGGCACGCTCGCGGCTATCGGCATCACCTGGTACAAATTTTTCGGCAAGCAGTACATTCAGTCCATCAGCTTTTTGCCTATGGTTCTGCCGGAAGTTATTATGGGTGTCTCGCTTTTGATTTTTTTCAGCGGCATAAAATTATCGCTCGGTCTGCTCACGATTTTTATCGCACATACCACGTTCTGTCTTCCGTTCGTGTATCTGATGGTAAGCGCGCGTATCGATGAATTTGACTATTCGATTATTGAGGTGAGTCACGATTTGGGCGCAAACGAATGGCAGACGCTTTACAAAGTGATTATTCCGGCGATTATGCCTGGCATCGTCAGCGGTTTTGCCATGAGCGTCACAATGTCACTGGAAGACTACGTTATCACATCGCTCGTCAGCGGACCGGGAAGCACGACATTACCACTCTATGTGTACTCCATGATTCGTTTTGGCGTAAGTCCAGTAATCAACTCGCTTTCATTCGTGCTGATTCTGGCAATTTGTGCAATGGTATTTATTTTGCGTAAGGGACTGAAAAGTTTTGCAGGCGCAAGATGATAATTTTGCAGGCTTTTGTCTGCGAAACAACTGACTTGTAAGGTGAGCCAAACAAGTCGTCTATTCTTCATTTATTTTAGGAGACATTGATGAAAAGATGTATCGCTAAAATCGCACTCGCGGCACTTGGACTCGCTGCGGTGATGGGTCTTTCTTCCTGCACAAAAAAGGAAGAAAAGATATTGTATCTTTACAACTGGACGTATTACACCCCTGAAGAAGTAATTTTACAGTTTGAAAAAGAATTTAACTGTACTGTCAAAGTGGACAGCTATGCGTCAAACGAAGAAATGTACGCAAAACTGCGGGCAGGTGCAAAGGGTTACGACATTGTCGTTCCGTCTCAGGATTACGCATCTATTATGATTGCACAGGGTATGCTCCGTGAACTCGACCAGAGCAAGTTTACCAACCGCGCGAATATCAATCCCGTGGTTCTGGAAAAAGCGACCTACGATCCCGACATGAAGTATGCGGTTCCGTATTATTTTGGCGCGGCCGGCATTGCCGTAAACAAACAGAAAGCAACTCGCTCTTACGAGCATTCATGGAATATCTTTGCGGACAAGCAATTCGCTGGTCATGCGACAATGATGGACGACATGCGCGAAGTGCTGGGCGATGCATTGGCTCATCAGGGAAAAAGCGTGAATGAAACTGATGACGACACCTTGCAGGCTGCCGCTGATTTGATTTCAGAAAAATGGAAGCCGAATCTTGTAAAATTTGATGCGGAAGGTTTTGGTAAATCATTCGCGAGCGGCGATTTCTGGCTGTGTCAGGGCTATGCAGAAGTAATCTACAGCGAAGTTCCCGAAGAAAAATGGGACGAGATGATTGACTTCTTTATTCCTGAGGAAGGCGGCCCGTCATATCTGGACAGCATGTGTATCCTAAAAGATGCTCCTCACTATGCGCTGGCAAACGAATTCATCAACTTTATCCATCGCCCGGAAATCTATGCGCAGTTCTTGGACGCATTCCGTTTCCCCTGCTTTGTAAACATGAATGCGGCACAGTACATGACTTCCAAGCCGATGTACGAAGCGTCACAGATGAACAATTGCGAACTGAAAAACGATCTGGGACAGGACTTGGACAAATACAACACACTTTGGCAGAAGATTCGTTTCACAGATTAACAATCACAGGGGGCGTTCCCCCTGTGTCCCCCTCCCCTTAATTAGGGGAGCGAGGACGTTAGGACGGGCAGCGTTAGCGAATTGTCCGTGTGACACTCCTCTTATTCCTCATATTCCGCCTACTTCGCTTGCTTTTTGTGTAAAAATCAGATATTCTTACTATACTATTTACTCTAGGAGAAAGAAGTGAAGAGATTTTCTACATTATTTGCCGTTGCTCTGACGGCTGCAGTATGCTTGTTCAGTGCTTGCAAGAAAAGCGAACGTATTGTATATCTGTACAACTGGACGTACTACACCCCCGAAGAAGTTGTACGCAAATTTGAACAAGAGTTTAACTGCACAGTAAAACTAGACAGTTACTCCACTTGTGAGGAAATGTATTCAAAACTTCGCGCGGGCGCAAAAGGCTACGATATTGTCATCCCTTCAAACGACTTTGTTTCTATCATGCTTCGCCAGGGAATGCTCCGCGAACTTGACCAGAGCAAACTGACCAACAGCGGCAGAATCAACCCGAAAATTCTTGAAAAAGCTACTTATGACCCCACCATGAAATATGCCGTCCCCTATGCTTTGAGTGCGACAGGCATTATGGTCAACAAACAGAAAGCAAAGGCTTCTTATGCACGCAGCTACGCCATTCTCGCAGACCCCCAGTTCAAGGGACATGCCACTATGATGGACGACATGCGTGAAGTGCTGGGCTGTGCGCTCGTGTATCTGGGCAAAGACATGAACAGTCTGGACGATAACGAGTTGGACGGCGCATATACACTTATCTCTGACCAGTGGAAGCCTAACATCATCAAATTTGATGCGGAAGGTTTTGGCAAGTCATTCGCAAGCGGCGACTTCTGGCTGTGTCAGGGCTATCCTGAAATCGTGTACGGCGAAGTGGACGAAAGCCGCTGGGACGACATGATTGACTTTTTCATTCCACCGGAAGGCGGTCCCGCAACTTTGGACAGCATGGTTATCTTAAAGGATGCGCCCCACTACGAGCTGGCAAACGAATTCATCAACTTCATTCACCGTCCGGAAAACTACGCGCTCTTCATCGACGAATTCCGATATCCCAATGTAGTAAACCCGTCTGCAGATGAGTTTATTACCACAAAGCCGATGTACAATCCGGAGCAGGCGATGCGCTGTACGCTCAAAGAAGATCTGGGCGATGGTCTGGATAAATACAATACGTTGTGGCAGAAAATTCGTTTTTCCAACTAGCCGTTATCCGTACCATGAAGAAAGAACTTTTAGCACTTGAGGACTTCAAAGAAATCGTAGAAACGGTTTCAACGCCAATTTTGGTAGGAAAACCTATTTATGATGACGACATTGTTGTTGATTTTGAGATTTTGTACATGAACAAAGCCTACATGGACAAAATTCCGAACACTGGAAAAGTCGGCGCACGGTTGTCATCATTCGTACAAAAAATCGCGCAGGACGTGGACTGGCTCACCACCGGCATAGAAACGCTCAGAACGGGAGCAACCATGTCCACCACATATTACTCGGTTATCTCAAATTCTTGGCTTCATGGTACATTCACGCCGGTACAAAACAAATATCTCATCTTTACAATCGCGGACATTACGCGCGACAAACAGAACGAGGAGCAATTGCGCCGCCAAAACCTGCGCCTTGCCTCGCTCACTGATGAAATCTCACGTTCAAGAGAAAATTTGCAGCGTCAGCTCGACAGCATTCAAGACTTGAACGAAGAATTGCAGTTTACCGCTTATCACGACTATCTGACGGGACTGAACAACAAACAGAAACTCAAGAAAGACTTTAAAGAACTGCTGGAAAACACCAAGAAGAATAAAAAATTCGGCATCATTATGCTGGATATTGACAACATGAAGCTGATTAACGATTCTGAAGGTCATTCCGCTGGCGATGAAGTAATTTGTCGGGCGGCTGCAATTCTGAAGCGTTTCCAAAAGCAGAATATCCAGTGCTATCATTTTGGTGGCGATGAATTTATCGTACTGGTCAAAAATATAAGCTCCAAAGATACGCTGCTCACTGTTGGCGACACAATTCTTGAAGTTTGTAACGACCAGGGCATTGATTTTTCAGCCGGCATTGCGGTTTATCCCGATGACTCACGCGACTGCGACGAATTGCTGCGTTTTGCCGACATGGCGATGTACGATGTGAAAAAGCGGACTAAAAACGACATCGCGTTCTTCCAGCTGATGATGCAGGATAAATTCATGCGCCGGCTGAACATTCAGAGCAAAATGACCGACGCTATGGAAAACAATGTGTTCCAGCTGTACTATCAGCCTCAGTTTGAAGTGAAGAGCAACAAACTGCGTGGCTTTGAGGCATTGTTGCGCTGGTATGACGATGAGTTGGGCTGGATTAATCCGGAACAGTTTATTCCGATTGCGGAAGAAACGCAGCTTGTCGTGGAATTGGGCGACTGGGTGATGAAAACTGCGCTCAAAACCTTGCACAAATGGACAACAAAATACCACTTTGATGGCATTATGAGCGTAAACGTGTCGCCCGTGCAGTTGAAGAAACCCAATTTTATCTTTGAGCTTGCGGAAATGATGCGCGAATATAACATCCGCTCAGAAAACTTGGAAATTGAAATTACCGAAGGCGTGCTGATTGATAACAAAGAGGAGACCGTGCGGCTTCTCAACCAAATCCGCGACATGGGCATTGGAATCTCTTTGGACGATTTTGGCACAGGTTATTCATCTTTGAGCTATCTGCAGATTCTTCCGATAACCACGCTCAAAATCGACAAGTCCTTTATCTCTAACATCACGGAAAAAGACGGCGTAGAAGCGAACATCACCAATTCAATCGTCTCCATGGTGACGAAAATGGGCTTGGATACGATTGCAGAAGGCGTAGAAAACCCGGAACAATTGCAAATCTTGAGCGACATCAACTGCCGCAATGTGCAGGGCTTCCTAAAAGGAAAACCTATGCCGGAAGACCGTTGTTCCGCATTCCTTGCCGGAGACACTTCTGCGATGATTACTAATAAGTATCAAGAATACTAAGCAGCCGTTCCAGCTTTACACCATAATTGCTGTCCATAGCCCACGTATTCGCCAAATCCGCGACCGTTTTTGCATTTCTCGCTTTATGTGGCCAAGAATAGCGTGGGTCAATCAGCTCGTTATGCAGCGAAACGCTCACGTCCGTCGCATAGGCGTGTAAATGCTGGATATGTGCACGTACACCAAGTTGCGCCGTGGCAAATCGTTCCCCAGGATGAGCGGCATCCGTTGAGCCAAGCCCACAATAATTGTGCATATCCTCCGTAACGAGACCGCCAAAATTGAGCCAGCCTGTCTCCACGCACATCTGCACAAACGCCGCATCAGAATTGATGTGCTCCATGGCACCTTCGGAAACATAATATGTCGCAAGCTGATATACATCGGCGCGGCTTTTTTTGCTGTTGTTCGCAAGGAAAAATGCGGTCAGCTGCTCAGGAGATTTTACGCCGTAATCATACAACGCACGGGAACATTTTTTTCCGCCACGAGGAGCAGTCATACAAGAAAACATGAGGGCGGACAAACACACGATAGTCAGAATGTAAAAAAATCTCTTCATACTCAATTTTCGGATAAAAATGCGCACTTTTTTCTTTTTTTATCAGTATTTTTTGTAGTTTTTTGAATTTTGATGCCTATATATATTGTATGGAAAAGATATATAAACGTCAGGAAAAACTGAACATTAGAGAGCTTGCGTTAAGCAATGGTATGGCATACCCCAGCAATGTGGAGCTGATTATGATGATTTTGGGCAGCGGCACCAGGCGAATGCCCATAGAGATTTTGGCGGAAAAAGCGTTGAAAGTGATTGAAGACTCAAATCCGCCGGAGCTGATACACGAGCTGCTTAAACTTGAAGGCATTGGCACCACAAAAGCGTTAATGATTGCGGCGGCAATGGAGATAGGACGCAGATTGAACAGGAATCCGCAGGGACGCATGAACAGACCCGCAGACATCGTTCCGTTTGTGCAGAATTATGCCATCACAAATCAAGAGCACTTTTTGTGCGTCTCTCTCACCGGTGCGCGGGACATTCTTTCGGTGCATGTGGTGTGTGTCGGGGCAAGTAATATGGCGGTGGTGCGTCCCAGAGAAGTGTTCTGCGAGGCCATCAAAGAACATGCGTCCGCCATTGTGCTGTGTCATAATCATCCGAGCGGACATTGCACTCCTTCCAAAGAAGATTTGATGATGACCGCAGAAATGGTGGATGCCGCCATGCTGCTGGGAATAGCGGTGCTTGACCACATCATCTTGACGAAAAACAGCTATTTCAGTCTTTTGGAACATAATTTGTTGCCAGGGTTTGAATTAAAGGATAAAATGGAACAATGAGGAATGTACTCTCTGTCCTTATACTGTTTTTTCTCTCGACCGCAATTTTTGCGCAGACCGACAATACTGTCGCAGAACTGCCATTTTTGGAGCCGGAGACCATCGCTGATTTTGCGGAAGGACGCACAAGCATTACCATCCGCTCAAACATTCGGGATGCGGCAGTATATCTGAACGGCAACTTTGAGGGTATGGTTACGCTACGGCTCGACGACATCATGCGGGGACAGTATCACCTTCGCGTCGCACGAAGCGGTTTCGTCGCAAAAGACTACAACATCAGCGTTACAGCCGGCTGCGCGCAAGAATATTTCATCGTGCTGGAACAACAACCCGAAAGCGGTGACAAGACTGAGTAAAAAATAGCATGACGGTTTTTACCATTATCAAAATTACATATCTCATCATTGAATTAGGCTTTATTGGTTTTGTGCTCTTTTTTGAACGCAACGAATCTACCCGCCGGCTGTTGTGGCTGTTCGTATTGATTGTGCTTCCTGTCACCGGGTGGATTTTGTATTTGCTTTTCAGCGGACATTTTTTTACGGGCACAAAGCGAATGAAAGAGACGAACAAACTGATTGATAATTTTCGTAAACCACTGATTGCCGGTCAGCGCACTTTCATCGAAGAAAATCAGGAAAAAATACAGGGCTCGCTTGTGCAAAAACATTGGCCGCTCATTTACATGAACTTGACCAACAATGACAGCGCGCTCGTCTGTACTGACAACGCAGAAATTTTCACAACGGGCGACGATTTTTTTGAGAGCCTTTATAAAGACATTGAGAACGCGACACAAAGCGTGAACATGGAATACTTCATTTTTAAGAAAGACTGTACCGGAAAACGCTTTATGGACTTGCTCTGCAAAAAAGCGCAGGAAGGCGTAAAAGTCAATCTTTTGTACGATGATTTTGGATGCTTTTTTACCCCTACCCGTTTTTTACAGCGGCTCAAACGTGCGGGCGGCGAAGTACATCCGTTCTTCCAGATTCGACTGGGATTGCCGCTCACGTTAAATTACCGCAACCACCGCAAAATCGCCGTCATCGACGGAGAAATCGGTTACACAGGCGGGCACAACATCGGCGACGAATACGCGAACAAATCCCACAGGTATTCGTATGACTGGCGCGACACAACAGTGCGGCTGACGGGAAGCAGCGTCATATCCTTACAGTCCGTATTTTTAATTGACTGGTTCAGCATCATCGCATGGAGAAACCGCGCAAAAGTAATCCGTCGGGCCGGAAACTACTACCCCAAGCCAGTGTTCGACGCGCTCCACAGCAAACTGACCCATAATCAGCAGCAACAATTCTTTACCGATTTGCTTCTGCCCGGTCGCATTCCCACACAAATAATCACTGCCGGACCAAACAAGATTCATCTTGCCAGCATCAAAGACTCGCTCATCAAAATAATCAGTTCAGCAAAAAAATACGTGTTCATTCAGACCCCTTATTTTACCCCTGACGAAGAATTTCTTTCCGCGTTAAAAATTGCGGCGTTCAGCGGTGTGGACGTGCGCATTCTGATTCCCACAAAATGGGATAAATTCTACATGAAAGCCGCATCGCTCCAATTCGCCCGTGAACTGCAACCCTACGGCATCGCTTTTTATCAATACCCCGGCTTTATCCACGCAAAAACGGTCACGGTTGATGATGAAATTTGTTCGATTGGCTCCACTAACATCGACTGCCGCAGTTTTTCTTTGCTTTTTGAAGATAATGCGATTTTCTACAGCGAGGAATTCTGTAAGCGGCACAGGGAAATATTTGAAGCAGACGCAAAAAAATCACGGCTCATCAAAAAAAGCGAATTGGACAAAAAATGTATCCCCGTGCGTGCCTGGTGGAGTTTTGCAAAACTGTTTACGCCGCTCATGTGATTTTTTATCTTCTTTATGAAATCATGCTTTTTTTTGCCTAAACTACTTTAAAAATTACTGATTTTCGCTCATAATAGAAGAATGAGTGATATTTCAATACTTCAGAAAGAACGCTACAATTATCAGCCGGCGGTTCCGGAGATTCTCAAGCAGGACGCAACTTTAGTACAAGTTGAACAGGGTGAATCTGTCGTTCCAGAAAAAGATGCTGACAGTATCAAGGCGGCTTATCCACAAACTTACGGAATGCCCATCGTCAAATTTATTGCTGGTAAAAATGAATTTGCAGGCAAACCTCACAGAACGGGCATTCTTCTCAGCGGTGGTCAGGCACCCGGTGGACACAATGTTATCTGCGGACTTTTTGACGGACTCAAAGCGGCAAACCCCGACTCAGAATTATTTGGTTTTCATCTGGGACCGGGAGGACTCGTAGCAAACGATTATGAATTGTTGACCGCAGACCGTATCGACCAGTACCGCAACACAGGCGGATTCGATATGATTGGCAGCGGACGCACTAAGATTGAGACAGAAGAGCAAATTGAAGCCGCCATTAAAAACGTCACGGATTTGCGGCTGGATTCTCTGGTCATTGTTGGCGGCGACGACAGCAACACGAACGCGGCATTTTTGGCAGAACAGTTCAAGCAGCGCAAATTGCCGGTTCAGGTTATCGGTGTTCCAAAGACCATCGACGGCGACTTGAAGAACGAATATATTGAGACTAGTTTTGGTTTTGACACCGCTACAAAAGTCTATTCTGAGGTAATCGGCAACTTGGCGCGCGATACAGCCTCTGCAAAAAAATACTGGAACTTTGTCAAACTCATGGGACGCTCAGCCAGCCACATCGCGCTGGAAGTTGGTCTGCAAGTGCACCCAAACGTAACGCTCATTGGCGAGGAAATCAAGGCGAACAATTCCACCTTGCAGGAAATTCTGTTCAACATCTGCCATGTCATCGCACACCGCGCGGCTAACGGCGAGAACTTTGGTATCGTTCTGATTCCAGAGGGAATTGTTGAATTCATTCCTGAGACAGAAAGACTGATTCAAGAGCTGAACCACTGTTGGGGCGACTACGAAAAGGTCTTTACCGCGCTCACTACATTGGACTCAAAGAAACGCTGGCTTATCAACAAGATTTCCCAGCAGGCATATTACACGCTCGACCAGCTGCCCGACGAAATCGCAGAGCAGTTCTTGGGCTTACGCGACCCGCACGGCAACATCATGGTTTCTCAGATTGAGACAGAAAAACTGTTCATCTACATGATTCGTGACTACCTTGCCAGTATGGAGGCGGCTGGTACCTTTAACGGTAAGTTTGCGCCGCTTTCTATGTTCTATGGCTATGAAGGGCGTGCCGTTCCGCCGAGCAATTTTGACGCTAACTACTGCTACTCTCTTGGCAAAACTGCATTCATGCTCATCGCGAACGGTCTCACCGGCTACATCGCAAACGTGCGCAACCTTGCAAAGCCTGTCTCTGAATGGACTGCAGGCGGTATTCCGCTTACCATGATGATGAATATGGAAGAGCGCAAAGGAAAAATGGTTCCGGTTATCGCAAAGTCACTCGTTGACTTGAAGGGCGCGCCGTACAAAGAATTGGTGGCAAACCGCTTTAACTGGGCAAACAAAACCGCCTATGTCTATCCGGGTCCGATTCAGTATTTTGGTCCCTCGGAAATTTGCGACAACATTACCGAAACCTTGCGTCTGGAAGAAGGTTCTCGCGAGAAAAAACAGCAGAAATCGCAAGAATAACAGGATAAGGCAATGAAGTTATATTCACGACGGCATCTCGTCCGTGCTACAGTACAAGGAATTGCAATCGGTGCCGTAGCAGCCTTAGCAATCACTTTTTCTCTGAACAACCGCACTACAAAAGCGGACGAGACAATTGACTCTTCAGAAGCAACGGCAACCGCTGAAAGCGCGCAGGAAACAGATCAAACGCTCGCCACGGATTCCGCTGTGTTGCCAGCCGCCACAAAATCTGCGCCGGACGTCTCTTACACGCAGGACGAAAACCAGAACATCTTTGTCTATGAAAAATGCAATGAAGCCGTCGTAAACATCACCACGCAAGTGATGGGCGTAAACTGGTTTTTGGAGCCAATTGTTCAGGACGGCGGCTCTGGTTCCGGCTCAATCATCGACAAGCGCGGCTACGTGGTGACCAATGTGCACGTCATCTCAAACGCAAGCAAAATCAGCATCGCACTTGCCGACGGTTCCACCTATGAGGGCAGAATTATCGGTCAAGACGTAGAAAGCGACATTGCCGTGCTTAAATTTGACCCGCCAAAAAATGTTGAGCTCAAAACAATCGATTTTGGCGACAGCGAAAAATTAAAGGTCGGTCAAAAAGTTATCGCCATTGGAAATCCGTTTGCTTTGGAACGCACGATGACCACGGGAATCATCTCTGGTCTTGGTCGTCCGATTCAAGAAAGCAAAAATGTAATTATCCGCAACATGATTCAGACAGACGCGGCCATCAACCCCGGAAACTCAGGCGGCCCGCTTTTGGACACGAACGGCAAAATGGTTGGCATCAACACCATGATTATCTCAAATTCCGGCAGTTCTGCTGGCGTTGGATTTGCCATTCCCGTTTCCACCGCACGCCGCGTCGTAAATGATTTGCTCCAGTTCGGCAAAGTGAATCGCGGAGTCATCAACATTGTTCCGGTGCAAATGACCAGTTCTATCGCGCAGTACGCAGGATTGGAAATCAGCACAGGCATTTTGGTCAGCTCCGTACAAAAAGGAAGTGGCGCAGAACGTGGCGGTATTCGAGGCGGAACAAAGGCTGTACAATACGGTAGCCGTTGGAATCCCACTACCATTTACCTGGGTGGCGACATCATCATCGGCATCGACAACATCAACATCCGCACGTATGCGGACTACACGAGCGCGCTGGAAAGCAAACGACCTGGCGACAGTGTAACCGTCACTGTATGGCGAGACGGAAAATCACAGAAACTAAAAGTCACTTTGGACAGCGCGGAAGACAGCAGCACCACGTTGTAATGCGAGAACAGAGACATGAAAATCACAAAAGCAGTTTGTCTGACATTTTTTGCACTCTGTTCTCTGCCCCTTTTTTCCAAACCAATTGAATTTCCCGTCTCAGGTCTTTTTACTCGTGAACCAGAACCCATCCCGACAGTAATCGACTGGGATGAAAGTCAGTTCGGAAAAGATTCGCCGACGGTATACAATCATTCTATCGCTCGCATGGCCTGTCTGCTTTCAGAAGTTTCGTACCTCAGTGTCAGACCTGCATTTTCTGACGCGCGGTCACAAACGCTGTTGCTCATGGGCATCGACAAAGACGACATTGAGTATCATTACAAACTAGATTACAACGATCCCACCTGGGGTTATGACCAATGCGCATTTACGATTACAAAAAAAGAAATCAATTCAGCAAAGGGCAAAAAAACTCTCGTCTTTGTCATTATTCGTGGCACACCGGCAGAAGCAAGCGAATGGATTTCTAATTTCGACGTAGGAAATGCCAGCGAGGACGGCGACGTATTGCACAGAGGATTTCTAAAAACATCGTTGCAAATTGAGACCGCCTTGCTGACTTATCTGATAAAGTATAAAATTCAGCCGTCAGAAGCATATTTTTTGATTACCGGACATAGCCGTGGCGGCGCAGTCACCAATCTGTTAGCGGCAAATCTTTCAAAAAATCCCCAGTTCAACACCGAACATATTTACGCATACGCTTTTGCCTCGCCAAATGTGACCACTGACATCAATTCCCAAAATGAAAAATATAATTTTATCTGGAATATCGTCAATGCAGAAGATATCGTGCCCGCAGTGCCCCTTTCTCGTGACCGATGGAAGTATCATAAATTCGGACATGTTCTGACGCTTGCAAACGCATGGAACACCGATTCTGACACATACTACAACGACCTCTATCCAAAAATGAACAAATATTATGTTGATTTTGTAAAACGTGATTACGCTCCGTTCAAAATCGGTCCGTTTGTTCCCATTCAGATAACCCGCTTTCTGACCGCGCTGTATTCTACCGTGAACAAATATTACGGAAAACTGCTCGGTCTGAACAAGATAATCTCCTCGATAATGTGGAAGATTTTTCCGCCAGATGATGACACACCTGTTGCCCCTGCACCACCGCCGGTTGCCCCTGCACCACAGCCCGTTGTCGTTGACGTTCCCGGAAAAACCATTACTGAAAGTGCCCGTTCATCAAAATCGCTTAGCGAAAATCTGCTTGACTGGGCGAACAACTCCACCGATGGATTGATTGACTACACCATGGACGCATTTCTGGACATGCATGCCAATGAGACATATCTTGCATGGATGCTTTCAGGCGATGAGCATGAGATTTTTTCTGACTTGGGGAGCACACAACTGCTGATTAACGGCAGTTTTGAATGCGCTGTTTTTGACAAAGACCATTCGCTGGTAGCCCGCGTAAAAGACAGTCGCATCATTTACACCACCCTGCGTTCGCCAATCGCTTCGGTACAGATTCTCGGACACTTGCTGACCATTGGTTTTCCGGCTAACGCTGACTTTACGGTGGTGCTCTATCGAGGAAGCATTGCCCCCAGTCCCGTCACATTACAAATTGAACATTATTCTGCGAGCGGTCAGCTTTTAAATACGACTGAAAAACAACGGATTGGACCTCACAAATGTATCGCATATAAAGTGAAAGCGGGAAAAATTCTGCTGGATGCGGATGCCCTTGAAATTGAAAAAATCAAAGGCGCGGAAAAACGTCAGCTTATCCGTGACGGAAAACTGAACTACGCATGGAAGTTTAATTTTGTTCCGGAAATTAATATCAATACCGACGCAAGTTTTGGATTCGGTGCCCATATTGGTACGCAGATGATTTACGCAAGCGCGCTGCTGAATCTGAACCCGAATAATGTTTCCCGCTCGCTCACGTTAAGCACTGGTTTGGGAACACAACAAAATATTATCGGTCCACTGATGATGAATATAGATGGCTGGTATCGATTTATCTGGGATTTTGATGATAACGCAAAAGTTTCGTATGTGCCTGCGCTCAGACTGACTCTGTCGCTTAAACCCCGTCACCGCTGGCAGATTTTTGCAGGTCCTGTATTTGACTTTCACATTGACGGTTATAACGATGCCGCATTTGACTCTTCCATCACGCCGAAAAAAATGGGCGCAATTCACTTTGGCGACAGCGTAGAGGCAATTCCCAGCATACAGTTTGGATTGCGCTTCTAACGGAAACGCAAAGGCAGGAAAGCATGGACAAAAAGAATATCACGATTCTCTGCAAAGTGGTGGACAATTTTGGCGACATCGGCTTTGTGTACCGTCTTGCCCGCGCGCTGACAGAATCAGATGCTTCCCTGCACCTGCGTCTTGTCGTAAGCGATTTGCTGTCTTTTGTCGCGCTTGCTCCACACATTGACCCGACAAAATCAGAGCAAACCTGTTACGGCTGGCAGATTTTCGACTGGAATGCAAGCGATGTGTGTGCGCGCGCCTTTACCCAAGAGCCGCCAGCAATCATTCTGGAATGTTTTCAATGCGGTCGCCCCGACTGGCTGGACACACTTATTTTTGAAAAAGGAATCGCAAACGAACAGAATATCGTCCACATCGCAAACATCGATTACCTTACCGCCGAAGATTACGCCGATGATTTCCATCTGCTCAAAAGCGGAACCCGGAGCCAATGGGTAAAAAAAATCAATTTTATGCCGGGCTTTACGAACAAAACTGGCGGCTTGATTTTGGACAATGCATTTATGACCGCACGAAACCATGCGCAGGCAGAAGCGGTCGCCCACAAGACATCTCAAGATTTTTCCGTCATCTTTTTTTCCTACGAGCGCGATTGTATGCCAGTGGTGCAGGCATTGGCGGAGTTTCAGGCGCAAAGCGGACGACTAGTGCGCGTATCAGTTGCCGCGGGAAAAAGCTATGCGCCGTTCATGCAGGCATGGGAAAAAGCCGGAAAACCATTCGCTACTGAAACGCTCTCCTTCCTCCCTCAAGAGCAATGGGACGCGCTTTTGTGCCGCTCTGACTTTAATTTTGTCCGCGGTGAAGACAGTTTGAGCCGTGCATGTCTCGCAGGCGTTCCATTTGTGTGGCAGGCGTATATTCAGGATGAGGACTATCACTTGGTAAAACTCGCTGCGCTGAACGAACGGTTAAAAACGTACCTGAACAAAGACGCCTTTTGCGCATACGATGAATACACGCGCGCATACAATGTGGGAAAAGACAGCGCAGACGGATTGCTCACGCTGTTACAACATATTTCCGCACTAAAAGATGGTTTTTCGCGCTTTTCTGACGATACAGTTGCAAACGGAAACTTGGCCGCACACTTGCTGGAATGGATTCGCGGGTTTTCGCAGGGCTTTCCCCCTTTATAATTGGTATTGAAAAAAAGAAAAAAATCTGCTATCATAATCATACGCTTTTCGGCGATTCTTAGTTTTTAATAAGGGAAGAAAATGATTACTACAGGTGAAATCAGAGTAGGCAGCGCATTTATGTATGAAGGACACCCGTTTATCGTACAGCGCATGCTCGGACAGAAATCAGGACGCGCAGGCATGGTAACAAAGCTCCGCGTAAAAGACATTGTGACCGGTTCAACACAGGATTTGGGCTTGGATGCCGGTGAAAAATTTGAAGATGTAGAATTGGTGGAAAAGACCGTTCAGCTTTCTTACATTGACGGCGATGACTTCCACTTTATGGACCAGGAGACCTACGAAGATGTTGCCCTTACAAAAGATGATTTGGGCGACAACGCAGGTTATCTTTCTCCCGATGACGAATACGAAGTAAAAATCACTTACTACAACGATATGCCGGTTGGCGTTAAACTGCCGGTAAACGTAACTCGCACTATCACATACTGTGAGCCGGGCGTTAAGGGCGATACTTCTGGTAAGTCAACAAAACCCGCTACGCTGGACACTGGTATCGAAGTAAAGGTACCGTTGTTCTGCAACACTGATGACCGCATTGTTATCGACACACGTGACGGTTCATTCGTAGAACGCGCAAAAGACTAATTGAATACATACCGATAGTTTTTACAACGGAAAACTTAGTCAAAAGAGGCTGTCCTTCAATCGGGGGCAGCTTTTTTTGTATATTTTTTAACTTTTCCTGCACTTTTTTAGACTTAAAATTAAAAATATGATACAATGGATTATTATATTGGAAGTGCAAATATGGCAGAAAGGTTTTATATGAAAAGAATATTTTTTACAATAGTCTTACTGATTTCTAGCCTTTTGTTCGCAAACGAAAAATTTGACTCGCTGTTGGCTTCGGCAGAATCAGGAAATGCCGATGCTTGTTATGATTTGAGCCTCTGCTATCAGAACGGCTACTTTGATGTTGAGAAAGATACCGAAAAGTTCATTTATTGGGCGCAAAAAGCGGCTAATGCCGGCAATTCCGATGCCATGGCTGATTTAGGAATTCATTATCTGACGATTGAAAATGATTGGAAAACTGCAAAAAAATATTTGGACATGTCGATAAAACAGCAAAACCCCAGAGGGTTTTATATGTACGGCTACTGTTACTCAAATGCAGTTGGTGTAAAAAAAGACATAAAAAAAGGAATTGATAACTACCAAAGAGCAAGCAGCCTCGGTTATACCATGGCAGATTATCAGTTGGGCGAGATTTATTATATTGGAACAGATGTTCCGCAGGATGAAGCAAAAGCCTTTACCTATTTTTTGAAAGCGGCGGAATCTGGCGATGCTGAGGCTCAGGCACAAGTCGGCTATATGTACGAAAAAGGAGTTGGCGTCACCGCTGACCGGGCAAAATCTTTTGAATGGAATGAAAAAGCCGCTTTGCAAGGGAATACGAGAGGAATGCTGTCTTGTGGCATCGATTTGATGCAGGGCAAAGTGGTTCCGCGAGATTCAGAAAGAGGACTTTCATATTTGCTTCAGATTACCGAAGGTCCTGATACCTCAGAAAAAAAATATGCCTATGATATGCTTCATATGGTTTATCGATTCGGAATTGGCGTAAAAGCCGACCCTCAAAAAGCCAAGGAATACAAGCAAAAGTATCAGGAACTGGCCGGAAAACCGTAACAGAAAAACGGCTCCCTACTTCCAGTACAATTCAGACTCAAAAGAAACGCCTTCGGATGTTTTTCCGACAATCGTAAACTTTTTGGCTTCATCGTCGATATGACCATAGACGCTCAGTTTGTCGCCGAGCTTAGCTTCTTTTGCGTAGTTCAGGCGGAAATCAGTGAATGTCTTTTCGCGCAAAGACTCAGGAATAGCGTCCGCAACATATGCTCCGTAACGCGCATTGTTTACGTGCCCGTTTCCGTCGATGTCGCTGTACATAATCGTGCGCTCATACAGCAAATCCAATTGCTCCGGCACAGCAATTTTGCCGTATTTGAGACAGTCGTGTTCTTTCTGCGTTTCCACAGGCGGACGCAAATCAAATTTTTTTGTAGGAATGATGCGATGGGCGACAGGGTCCACCAAAAGCCATGAACTTAAACCCGTGATGAGCGGAGTTCCGTCAGGTGAAGTAAATTCGTATGCGCGGACGAGCTGAAGCGGCTCAGCCTTTTCTTCATAGGTGGTAAAAATGTACCGCTCATTTTCGCGCGGAACACGATGAAATCTGAATGCCACACGGGAAACAAGGCAGGCGTATCCGTGTTCAGTGAGCATATCTCTGTCCATGCCTTGCTGCGCATAATCTTCTACCGCCATATCTGACGTGACTTTAAGCAACTCATAGAAACTCAATGTTTTCTGGCTGTTTGCCTGGCTGAACTGCACTTTATGTTCACTGTGAAAAGTAATTTTATCGTCTTCATACCACTGTTTGTATTCGTTCATTTTTTTCTCCTATGCGTTTGGGGCTCTTTTGTCCGCGCCATCCACGCAAATGTATTTTACCATATTTTTTGTAAAAAACAAAAGACACTTTTTTAAAAATGTACTAAAATAGTAATATACCAAAAGCTGGGGGTCCCTATGAAAAAACATATTGCACAAAGAATCATCTTATTCGTGAACCTTGCCATTGCGCTCATGTTCTTTTCTTGTAACAAGGACACGATGCAGTCGCACTTCAAAAAAGATGCGACCACCTTCAACAAAGAACTGGCATTGCTTTCTTTTGATGCCGCCCGTGCAACAGGGGACAAAACCGAGGCGGAAGCATTTTTTACTGAGAACCTGCATTTCGACACATTTCTCGCTTCCGAAGATTACGACGCGCCACCCTCAGCGAACAGCATCGGCTTTGTTTTTGCTCACACAAAATTAGGCGACAACGACCTTATAGCGATTATGGTGCGCGGATTTAACTACGGCGCAGAATGGGCAAGCAATTTCCGTATGGGCAAAAAAGGCAATCACGCGGGATTTGCATCCGCCGCAGAAAAAATCTATGCGGAGCTTTTGGAATACACGCAGAAACATTTTCACGACACAAAACTCAAATTTTGGATTTCAGGCTATTCTCGCGGCGGCGGCGTTGCTAATGTGCTCGCGCATTTTATTCTTTCCCGCGAAGATTTTGATATTCTGCAGAAAAACATGTATGTCTACACGCTCGAAGCGCCGCAAGGACTCACCGAAGAAAATGCGCTCCCCTACCCTAACGTGTTCAACATCATCAATTCGGCAGATTTGGTTCCCCATGTGGCTCCAAATGACTACGGCTTGTACCGCTGCGGAAACGACGTGGACATCTACACTTCCGAGGCAGACACGTATATGCGTGAGGCAGAAAAAGAGCTCGCCCCGTTCACCCCTATCCGCACGGAAGATTCCACCTGGTTCTTCAAAGCGGACTCCGAACAAGAATTTCTGGCAGGTCTGCTGATTAAAATAATGGAAGCGCAGCCCGACGGTTTTCCCAGTTTTGCCACACGCGAAAAATATGCGAACACCGTACAAGACCATATGTGCTACTTGTTTGAATTGTTTATGAACATCAGCAGCGAGGAACGCAAAGCTTTGTTGGATGCATTCAAGGGATTTTTTCAGGCATTATATTCAGAGCAGGCAGACTCGCTCTCAGGGTCGTTGCAGATGATTATGCAGACAACAGGTTTGTACGGAAAGATGATAAGCATCCTCACCAGCGACACAATCACCTACGACGACGCAAAACTCCAGAAAGCGTTCATGGCAATTGTTCAGCTCGCGCTCACAAAAAAAGATGTTGTGGCAGGATGCATGACCTATGCTGACAATCTCAAACGCCTTGGACAAATGCATGAGCCGGCAACGACTCGCATTTTATTGGAACACTACGAGGAATAAGGCAAACTCGGTCAGCCAAAATTGTAATACACGCCTCTCTGTGCGAATCCTGCAAAACCTTCTTTTTTAGGTGTGTAGGATTCAAAACTGTCTCCGTAATGACACAGGTACATTTTTTCTTTCGTTGTGGCATCCAATGTCTTTAACTGTTCATAAGTCGCATGAACGCCACTCTCATAAAACTGACAGTCGTGGAAAATCCATTCGATACCAGGGAAATCTTTTAAAAGCCAGTCCAAAAGCGGTTTGTCAAAACGGGTGTCCGCCGTAAACAAAATGCGATCATCAATCAGCACGCCCACGGAATAAAAAATATGGTTCCAGTCAATAGTATGTGTCGGTGCTGACGATGCATCAGAAATATGCACCGTGCGGAAAATCTTCAAGTCGATGGCTCCAACTTTAGTGTGATAGAACGGACGGGGTGTCGTGGAAAGAAGTTCGGGCGCAACCTGCTCAAAATAGTCGTCAAACGTCATCATGCCGTCGGGCTTATGGTCGCTCCGCTCACAACCACCGCGAAGACTTGCATCCCAGAGGATTTTTTTGTATTCATCGGTGATAATCATGCGCGGCTTTCTATGCGTACTGTACATGCCGACAAACGCCATCTCCTCCAAACCGCCGATGTGGTCTGCATGAGAATGGGTGACCAGCACATTCCGAATCTCACCGACATTTGCACCATAAGTAGAAAGTGCATACGGACACGACGTGCCACAGTCAATTAAAACATGGTCTTGTCCTTTAATGACAAGCAGATTGTTCTGAAAATTGACTCTGCTGAACGCACTTCCTGTTCCAATAAAGAAACAAGAGAGTTCTCCTGCGTTCGTCAGTTGTAATTTTCCTCTCAGCAGTTGGATAATCATACTAATAGTATAGCACAGGTTTTAAATTTATCCTATACTAGTTGTATGCGTAAATTTAAAGTTGTCAGTCCTTATGAGCCTTCTGGTGACCAGCCTCAGGCAATTCAGAAACTTGCGGAAGGTTTTCTGCGTGGTGACCGCTACCAGACCCTAAAAGGCGTAACTGGCTCAGGAAAAACCTACACGATGGCAAAAATCATCGAAGCCGTGCAACGCCCCACACTGATTATCAGCCACAACAAGACGCTCTCAGCGCAGCTTTACCGTGAGTTCAAGGACTTTTTTCCGAACAACGCCGTAGAATATTTTGTCTCCTATTACGACTACTATCAGCCGGAAGCCTATGTGCCTGCGCGCGATTTGTACATAGAAAAAGATGCGGCAATCAACAAAGAAATTGACCAGATGAAAATGGCTGCCACCTACAGTCTGATGGAACGCCGTGATGTAATTGTCATTGCTACGGTGAGCTGCATCTATGGTCTGGGTATGCCGGAACTGTACAAGAGTATGCGCGTCCACATCGAAAAAGGTGAGACGGTGGACACACATAAACTCGCGCTGGAACTTGCGCAAATTCAATACACGCGGAACGATATGGTGCTTGAACGTGGCACATTCCGCATCCGTGGTGACATCATCGAAATTTATCCGCCGTACATGGAGTTTGACGAAGCCTACCGCATTGAGCTCGATTTTGACGAAGTGTTCCGCATCCGCCGATTTAATGCCGTGTCAGGAAAAACAACCGAAGAGCTGGACGAGACAGTGATTTACCCGGCGAAGAACTTTGTCGTGCCACAAGACCAGCTGACGATAGCGACCGAGCGCATTCAGAACGAAATGGAAGAGCGCGTGGAAAATCTGCTTTCTGCCGGAAAAATGCTTGAAGCCGAACGCCTCAAAACGCGCGTCACCTACGACATTGAGATGATGAAAGAGATGGGCTATTGCTCCGGCATCGAAAATTATTCTGCGCCGATTGCAGGACGAAAGCCCGGTGAGCCGCCCGCGACACTTTTACACTACTTCCCCGATGATTTTCTCTGCATGATTGACGAGGCGCATGTAACCGTGCCACAGATTGGCGCAATGTACGAGGGCGACCGGAGCCGAAAGCAGAATCTTGTTGACTTTGGATTCCGTCTGCCTTCCGCTTTGGATAACCGCCCGCTCAAAATTGACGAGTTCACCGCAAAGATGAATCAGGTAATTTACGTGACCGCAACTCCGCGCCCGCAAGAAATCAAACAGAGCACGCAAGTTGTGGAGCAGATTATCCGCCCGACTGGTCTGCTCGACCCGATTATTGATGTGCGCCCCAGCGAAGGACAGATGGAAGACATCTACAAGGAAGTGAAAGCGCGCATTGAAAAAGGAGAGCGCAGCCTAATTCTAACGCTCACCAAAAAAATGGCGGAAGATTTGACCGACTATCTTTTAGGGCTGCATCTCAAAGTCAAATATATTCACTCGGAAATCGACACCTTTGAGCGCGTGGAAATCTTAAAGTCGCTCCGAACCGGCGAAATTGACGTGCTGATTGGCATTAACCTTTTGCGCGAGGGCATAGACCTTCCCGAAGTGAGTTTTATCGCAATTCTTGACGCGGACAAAATCGGCTTTTTGCGAAGTGCGACCAGTTTGATTCAGATTATCGGACGAGCGGCACGAAACGAAAACGGCATGGTTGTGATGTATGCGGATAACATGAGCGACGCGATTAAGGAAGCCGTGGGAGAGACCCGCCGCCGCCGTGAGATTCAGCAAAAATACAATGAGGAGCACGGCATCACACCGCACACCGTAAGCAAGGCGGTACAAGACATTCTTATCCGCCAGCAAAAAGATGCGGAAGAAAACGAAGCCGTCCAGCTGGACATCATGAAAAAGTCCGCGAACCTCTTTGACGCAAAACAGCGCAAGAAACTGATAGACATGCTCAAAAAAGAGATGAGCGAATGCGCCGACCGTCTTGAATACGAACAGGCAGCCGCAATTCGAGACCAAATTATTGAGATTGAAAACACGTATGGTAAAGGTAAAGGAAAATAATGCGCCGGTCAGCGGTTTTTATTGTCACAAGGCGGGTTTTTCTGTTATACTGAATTATCTGGCCCATTAGCTCACTTGGATAGAGCGGCCGCCTCCTAAGCGGCAGGTAGTGCGTTCGAATCGCATATGGACCAAAAGAGATGGCTGTCCGAATGGGCAGCCATCTCTTTTGGTCCATGCACACTAAGGAAATTATTGACGTTTGCGCTTGCGCGCAGGTGTGTATGGACCACTTCGTGGCCATGAGCGTAAGTAGAAACTATTGACATTTGCGCTTATGCGCATGGGCAAATGGACAAAAAAAGACTGCCCTTTTTGGACAGTCTTTTCTATTCCACGCTCAATGCGAATTATTCGCCGTCTTTGATAATCAAAAGTCCGCCGATTATCAGAGCGTTCTTTGCCAAAGCCAAAATCCAGTGCAGCATCAGAACACCCCTTTTAAAGTCAGTCTTTGAATAGTAGCACAATGCAACAACTGTAACGATAATCCACAGCACTATAATAACGCGGCGAATAATATTGTCAAGTTTGCCAAAATCAACACCTTTGTTGTTTCTGTTGAATGCAGCGGTGAGTGCCTTGATAAAGAGCATGACTCCACCCAAAAGCAATAATACGCCGACGACGATTGCCAGCACTCTGATAATATCCGTGTTCTTTGCGAATCCGAGGAACGCTTCAATTTCCGCAGAAGAAATTGATCTGCCCAGATTCGGGAAAATCAAACAGATGCTTGTAATGATGAGATACACTGAAAGTGCCAGCTGCATGATAGAAATGCCTATCGTCCTTACTTGTTTTGCCATAGCATAAATCCTTTTTTGTCGTACAATACGACCATTAAATAATTCCGCATACGCAGAACTATTTAAACTATACCATTACCATTTTCACTTGTAAAGAAAAAATGCCTCATACATAGCACAAGCGCGAGCAAAATGCTATAATCTTTTCACGATGAATCAAGTACAACACCTTGCGGCAGAAATCACTTCCCGCTACGGCACAATAAAGCGCGCCCGAAATTGTTTTTTATACACGGCAAAAGGAGTGCGCCTTACCGATATGTTTTTGGAAAGCGGACGCGCAATCCTTGGCTGGGGTGGCAGCTCAGCGTTCACCATGCTCAAAAATGTGTTGGGCCGAGGTATCACGGGAAGCTTCGACACTGATTTTACACCACGCGCAGAAGGCGGAAAAAGCCAGTTGAGCCGCGCCGTCTCAGAACTTTTGGCAAGCGAGCGCGATATTTATCTATTTACAAGCAAACAAACCGCGCTCAAAACTGCATTGGAAACGGCTCCTGAGTCCACATCGCTGTACAAACCGTGGGCAGAAAGCGCAAACTGGAGCGACGTGAGCGCAGTGATTATTGAGCCGCCGCTTGCATGGACTCCCGCATATTGGATTCTTGCGGTCAAGACAGGCACCACAGTCCCAGCAGAAAGCGCGCCAATTGCAGCTCCTTTGTGCGCGGCAATTACTCGCTCCATTTACAATTTGATTGCGGCGTTGCAAGAGCGTGAGGAAAAAGACTGGTTCATTTACGACACGGTGCTCACAAAATACTGGACGAGAAAAGGCCCCTACTTGTACCCAAAAATGCCGCAGGAAGTGTACGCGCTTTTTGTGCAACATTGTCTGGAGCAGGAAATCGTCATCAGCCCCGTGTATGAGCAGCCGAGCATCGTTCCTTTTGGCGCAGACAAGGGCGTGTTCAGAAAGCTTGAGCGCAACCCGTTCACCTGGAAGTAGACAAAATGGAACAGAGCGAAATCATTCTGTACATTATAAAACTAATTCTCTCCGGTATCGCAGCATTTTTGGCAATCGCCCTGTGGAGCAAGACACGGGATGCCGCATGGATGAGTCTTGTGGCGGGCGCAATTACAGGATATGCGGGCATGGTGTTTGAGCTATTGGTCAAAATGGGCATCATCATTGCGGGCGGCATACAGATTGCGGACATTCCGCTGAGCACTCTGCTTTTTGCAATAATTCCGACACTCTTTTTCATTCTTGCATTCATTCTCATGCTCAGGAGAACTCGATGACACAGGCAGAACAATATTGGGAAGCATATCTTGCGTCAACAAATCAAAAAAAAGATGAAGCTGCTTTTTCCGGCGAACTGATGTTTGAAGACAACGGTTTTACAGGGCTGAACCAGCTCGCACTGATTTTAGGCGGACAAAAAACAGCCGTCTTTTCCGCATTCCCCGCTTATGAAATCAACAGGGAGCCGCTGCCAGTCGCCGGCGAAGTGTACATTGTGGAAGATGGAAACGGAAAGCCCCGCTGCATTATCGAAGTGACTGACGTGAATGTAATACCGTTTGGCGATGTAAGCTGGGAAATGGCTGAGTGTGAAGGCGAAGATGAAAACCTTGAGTCTTGGCGACAAAAACAGCGGGAATATATGGGCGACGAGGCAGAATTGTGCGGTTTTGACTTCAATGACAGCACAAAAGTTGTCTTTGAAGTCTTTAAGGTCATTTACCGATAAACGGTGTATATTCCAGAATGGATTTTTTCCAGCAGTTCTTCTTTCGGCATGGGTTTTCCGAACAGGTAGCCCTGCATTCTTTCACAACCGATTGACCGCAGATATTCAAATGCCTCTTCGGTCTCCACGCCTTCCGTAAGCGTATGCATACTAATGTCTTTTGCAAGATTCACAATGCTCTTGAGAATCGGGCGGATTTTATCGTTGCCGGAGAAATTGCGCAAGAACTGCATGTCAATCTTCATCATGTCAAACTGGAAATCTTTCAGAACATTCAATCCTGAATAGCCGGAACCAAAATCGTCCAGCCAGAGCGCATAGCCGTGCTTTCGGAATGACTCAATCGCATTTACCAGCTGCACATCATTTTCGTTCAGCGCGCTCTCGGTAATCTCCACATGAATCTGAGACTTTGACACACTGTATTCATGCAGACAATCTTCCACCATCGCAAGCACATCAACAAGCTCAAAGTCGAGGCGGGAAAAATTGATGGAGACCGGCACAAAATAGTCGCCTGCGCGCTGAGCCTTTGAAATATCATTACACACATTTTTGAGAATGCACAAATCCAGTTTGTGAATCTGACGATATTCTTCCAGCACGGGAACAAAATCAGAGGGCGGAATCAGTCCATATTCCGGGTCATCCCAACGAGCAAGAGCTTCTACGCCGCAAAGCCGTTTGTCTTCCGCATAAACGACAGGCTGATAAAATACCTTTATCCAACCTTCTTTTACCGCCTTGTCCACATTATTGATGACATATTGTCTGCGGTAAAACGCTTTGTCCATCTCTTCCGTGTACTCGCAGAAATATTTTCCATACTTCTTTTTGATGCTGTTACAGGCAAAACGCGCTCTGTCACATGCAATGCTGGGCGGGACATCACCATTCGGAGGCGTATAGGCACCCACTTTTAGTCCCAACTGCACCTCAACCTCGCCGTCACACATGATTTTTCGTACATCGTCCAAACGTGACTCAATACCATTGCGCTCCGTCAGAATAACAAAGTGGTCGTCAGAAAAACGCGCAATCAACGCAAATTCAAACACCGTGCGAATCGCCTCAGCCACTTTTTTGAGCAGCTCATTTCCCATGGCAAAACCATAGCGCGCGTTGTAGCTTTTGAAATTTTCAATGTCAAGGAAAAGGAAAACCAATTTGGCAAGTTCTTCTGGAGGCCCCATCAGCGCAGTGAGCGTCTTATTGCGGAAATAATGCATATTAGGAATGCCTGTCAAATCATCGCGCATTGTTTTTTCTTTAAGATACGCGTTGATATGCTCCAAACTCTCGTCTTTTTGAATGCCCATCATTTTCTGCACATAGAGATTTATACTTGTCATCAAAAGTGCGAGCCACAGCGTAAATGAGTTGATTTTGAATCCTTCGTCAATGGGCTTAACGGTATTACAATAGTATAAAAAGACAAGGAACGAAGCGGTCACCATAATCAAAGCAGAATAAGGTCGCCACGCAAGAAATCCAAACACGAATACCATCATCGTATTGAACGCAAATGCCTGATTTCCTTTCGCATAATCCAAGTAACCGATATAAATACCAAACGCCAGACATATCAAAGAAAAGCCATACCGAACAATTCGTCCAAGTGCGGAAGAAATCCGTTTTCCTCGCAGACAACAAATTGAATATATGAGCATGATAATTGCCGAAATAAGCAGGACGATATATGAAGACAGATGATTGATTATCCACTCAACCGTGCGAACTTTTCCGCCAAAGAAGATATTGTGCACCACTTTGGCTATCATCCAGACTTCCAGCAAGATTGTGAATATGGAGATAAAAATACCGGAAATAGCATTTGAGCGATCCATGTATTTTTTTTCTATCCGAGAATATTTTTCAAATCCCAAATATTTCTTTATATTGAGCATGACACATACCTTTGATATGATTATAGTATAATTATCGGCAGAAATCGCGAAAAAGAAAATGAACTTTTTTAGCCTTTGTCACGCAAAAACTATTATTGTACGGAGATTTTTATGAATTTTATCAGGTTACTGCTCATCGGAATTGTTATCGGCATGGCAAATGTAATTCCCGGAGTTTCGGGCGGCACTTTGGCGGTCGTTTTTAACATTTACGACAAATTTGTAAATGCCATTACGCTGAATCTCAAAAAATTAAAGGAAAACTGGCGTTTTGTGGTGCCACTTCTCACTGGCATGGCAAGCGGCGTACTGATTTTCAGCAAACTGATTACCGTGCTGTACACAAATTTTCCCGTTCAAACCAATTTTTTCTTTACCGGCTTGATTTTGGGCAGCATCCCCATGCTTTTTGCCGCCATGACAAAAACGAAAGACGATGAAAAAATGGGAGCCGGCAAAACAATTTCTGTCGTACTCTGCGCGCTCGTCGGTCTCGCTCTTTTGCTCACATTCTCCTATCTTGAAGTAAAATACGGTGGCGGCGACAAAACAGCCGGCATGACCGCAGACCTTCCTGAATGGACGGTAAAACTTGCCGCGCGCATTTTCTTTGCTGGACTCGTTGGCGCGGTGGCAATGATTGTGCCGGGAATCTCAGGCTCACTGCTCATGCTGATTTTGGGCGTGTACCCGATTGTGATGAAAAGCATTCCCGCGCTCTTTTTGCCAAGCCAGACGTTCCACGCACTCATTCTGCTTTTGCCCAATGGCGCAGGTGTTCTGATTGGACTGCTCTCTGGCGCGCAACTGGTAAAATATCTTCTGAAAAAAGTGCCCAACCACACGTATGCGGTGATTTTCGGCCTGCTCTGTGGCTCGGCTTTCAACTTGTTCCCCGGCTTCAGCGCAATTACCGGCATTGGAATGGCAATCGTATGCGCCCTGTGCGTAATCATCGGCGCCGCCATGGCCTATTTCAGCACAAAACTCGCCCCCGCGGAGGCTAACACCTCGATTCAACAGGATAAATCCGCGATTCAACAGGATGCACAGGATTAGAAGGATACATTAGGATAAGTATAGAAGGAAAAAAGCAAAAAACATCCGTGTCCATCCGCGTCCATCTGCGTTTATCCTATTGAATTACGAACATCCGTGTTCATCTGTGTCCATCCTATTGAATTACCTCACATCACGCGCAAATTTTTCTCTTAAATACACGTACTCATACAAAATGTCATCAAAGCACTCATAGCCGAATATTTTGTGAATCTGAGTAATTTTCCACTGCTTGATGTTCGCGGTGTGCGGGAATGGAAGCCAGAACAGACGTTTTGAAAAGTGGCGGATGACGGTATTTTTGTACAAAAATTTCTGGTCGTTAAAACGCTGGCTCAAAATCTTCTGACTCGTGGTGCTCAGAATAATTGCGCTTTCGTCCGCAAATAGAAGCTTGCGGTTTTTAATCTGCTCGCGGCTCTTCCTAAAAAGCCCCGTCTTCCTACATTCCGCAAGGTTAAACAAAATCACGCCAGCGTTGATAAACTTGCGCCGAAAGAACAAAATGATTTTTCCGTAATGGTCACGGCATGCGGCATATTCATACCCGTCAATATCGGTGTCATAGAGAAGCGTAATATCCTTGTTGCACAGCACGTCAATGTCAAGGTACAGGAATTTTTCGGGCAGGTCGGGAACGAGGTCTGCAAACAGGCGGATAAGCGTATACGGCGAGCAATAGCACTGTTCATTGGGAGAGCCGTCAAATTCCTTGTGGTATAAATCCGTCACATCAATTTTTCGGAATACATTCTCGCTGTTATAGGATTTTGCCACGCCGCCAAGAAAAGCAACCTGCCTGTCCGTCATAGCCTTATACTCCGGCTTTATGTGCGAAACGTCCATCGTAAACAATATGAACTGGAACGGCTCTGTTGTGCCAGTCCGCTTCAAAACAGAAAGCATTGTGGTCAGCACGCCGTCAAACACTTTGCCGTTCCCGCAGAACAAAATCGTCCTCATTTCGTCTCCCCCACGCGCATCGTTCCCAAAGATGCCGCGTCCGCCCCGGTTGTGTTGGTTGTGTCAGTTGCGACAGTCTCTTTTTTTATGTATTGTATCATTTCTACAGTGTTTAGGGCAGACCGCTCGCACATTTTTTGGTAGACGGCATCGCGGAGTGCTTTTCGCTGTTCTTTTGAAGGAAGCGACTCATCGGCAAAAAACGGACCATCAATGTAGGTGAGCATACGCGGGTTCTTGGAAAAGCGTCGTTTCTGGTACACATTCGTAAAACAAAACACAGGCGTTTTGTACTGCACGGGATACTTAAACGACGTGTCGCCAAACGGACGAATTTTTGTGTAAAACGGCCAAATGTGCGCTTCCGGATAAATACAGATTGCGCATTTTGAAGCGACCCTCATTCCCATCGTGCCCATAAAATTCTTGGCGGCGGCAAAATTATCCGGAAGCGGGAGCGCACCCAAAAGCCGCATTTTTTGTCCGATGTGAGGAATGGAGACGTTGTTCGGATGCACAATAACGTAGACGCTTTTAGGGAGACTCACAAAAGTGGGCACCAGCGGGTCGCAGAGAATATTCGTGTGATTTCCAAAGATAAAAAATGCGCCCTTCTGATACGGCTTAGTCACCGCGCGATTGATAATCTTGTGATGATATTTCAGCTTGAGGTAGCACCACGCAATCGGCATTGCGAACACGCGGTAAAAAAAGAAGCGGCGGAAATGCCACCAAAACGAATCCGAGCCGTAATCATAATGCTCGTCAATCGGAATCGGTGTAATTTTCATCGTGGAAAATTCATCGTTCAGCTCATCAGTGTAATAGATTACTTTGCGCTTGTCTGCCATCAGTTTGCCGTCGCGTACTCCAGCGGTATGCCGTAGGTGTCCTCATAGACTTTTTTCCACGCCTCGTAGTTCGCGTTTTTCATGTAGTCCGCATTCTGGCGCACGCTCAAATCAGCCTTTGGATAGATGAGCGGCAGAATATGAATCGTGTATTCCTGCACAGGAAAGCCGTCCGCGCCAATCAAATCGCTGTCACTCATCGTGATGAAAAACGGCATAATCGGCGCGTTGTTCTCCGCGGCAATTTTATACGCTCCGTTGGTAAGCGGACGTGGCTTACGGTAATTCCACCACATCGCCTGTTCCGCATAAATCAAAATCTGTCGCCCGTGGGAAAGATAATATTTCGCAGCGTCCATAAATTTCTTCATCGTAGACACATTGCTGCTGAGGGGCATCGTATTGCAGTGGCGGAACAAAAATCCGTAAAAGCCGGGAAAGTTCGTGTAGTTTCCTTCGCGACAAACTTTGACCAGTTCTTTATGGTACACGTATTTTTCAATCACCTTGTACACGGCAAAATTGTCGAACGCATTAAAATGATTGCACGTGATGACTGCCCCTACCCGCTTGTTGGCAATGTATGTTTCCAGACCGCGCACTTCTTTGATAATCAGCTGCTTGTTTTTTATAAGCGTATTGATGTGATGGCGCGCAAGAATATTTGCAAATTTCATCCAGAACTTGCTGGAAAGTTTTTTGTTCAGATAGTCAACTTTGTCCTGACCCAACCCATGAGACTGCTCACAACACAAGTATAATGCACTCATAAGCATTTTTACCTTCTCATCTGAGGTGCGGGTGAGCGCATTATCGCCGAACAAAATCTGGGTAATGTAGGTGTTGGTCTGCTCCTCGTCACAGGCAAAAGCAAAGTAACTCAACGAGAAGAACAGCATAATTACCAAGAGGGCAGCAGACAATCTCCTTATCATTTCATTACCCTTTCAAAGTCAATCGGCCGAAAGTCAAATGGGTCACGAAGTTTCCATCTGCCTTCTATCGCGGTAAAGGAGAATTCAATGAACGCATCAGGGGTATCTATAACGAGTATTACCCGAATGGTAACTATGTCACCTGCCTGGTAGTTATAAGTCTTACCGGTATTGCTCGTAAAGGACGCGATAAACTCTTCACAGCCAGCATTTTTTGGCCGTTTCACTTCGCTTACCACCCAATCATCTATTGTGGTCCTACCACTCGATCCAGATACTGTCATGATGA
>JAFSTK010000021.1 GCA_017450535.1 Treponema sp. | reverse complement strand
TGTTGCTTTGCCGCGTCAATCTGGGCGCGCATGGTGCCTTCGTTTACCCGCAATTTTGAAAGCGTTTCTTTGTATTCGTCGATTTTTCCTGTCAAATCGGTGTTCTGGTTGCGGTAATCAGCGATGCGTTCTTGAATCGTCACGATTTTCTGCGCGTTCTGGCTGATTTTATTGTCTATATCACGTTTTTTTGTGATGATACCTTCTGGAGACAAGAATTCGTCGATAAAAGCAGGCATTGTTGCGGCATATTTTTCTACCGCGCCCTCAATGTTTTTGATAAGCGAGGCGATTTCTTCAAGCGCGCTCACCGCATCGGCGGCAAACTGTGTGCATTCGCTCTCGCTGTGACCTTTGATAGCCGCAAAGTCTGAGAAAATGTTTTTGCGTCCTTCGGCATACACGCGCAATTTTCCGATTGCAGACATGAGCTCGTCTTTTGCCTTGGTGCTTTCAACAGAAGAAAAACCTGAGTCACGAAGTTTTGCATCCAACTCGGTCACAATGTCTTCGGTAATTGCGGTCAGTTCTTTCTGGAAGACGCCGCGCTCTTCGTTGAGCTTTTCAATTTCTTGTGCGCTCTCATCCGCGCGGCGACGGTTCTCATCAATCTGGCTTGATGCGGCGGTAATATTGTTCTGGAAAGACTCGATGTTTTTTTGCACGTCATCCAATTGCTTGGTTTTTGCGTGCAAATCGGCTTCCTGTTCGTCAATTTCTTCGTTCAGGTCGTCAATGCGGTCTTGAATTGCCTTTTTGTGCACTTCCAGCTGACCGATTTTCTCTTTGATGACGCCTGCCTGCAAATTCAACTGTTTTGCTAAGTCAAGTTTTCCCGTCTTTTCGCTCTGGATTCTCACCAGTTCCTGCTGCAATTCGGTCATCTTGTTCTGCAAATCTTTGATTTTGTCGTTGTTTTCAGTGAGCGTGTCCAGAATCTGCTGAATTTCTTCCTGTACAGCATTGCGTTTTTGCTCAGTCTCTTTGAGCGCGTTCTCATGCCGTACCTTGCTCTGGGTAAAATCTTTAAGTTTTAAAAGCTGAATGTCCAGCTCGTAGTTAAAAATGTCTTCTTTAAGTTTGCGATATTTGATTGTTTTTTCGCTCTGAACTTTCAGCGTCTCATAACTGCGTTTATTTTCTACGAGAGCGACTTCAATCTGCGCAAGATTCTGACGTGTGCGCTCCAATTCACGCTCTGCTTCAGCACATTCCGCCTTTGAACGGCTGATACCTGCGGCTTCCTCAAAAAGATAGCGGCGGTCTTCAGGCTTGCTTGAAAGAATCTGGTCGATTTTGCCCTGTTCCATGACGGAGTAGGCCGCTTTACCAACACCCGTGTCCATGAACAAACGGCGGATTTCTGTCGGGCCTACCTGGCGGTTGTTGATAAAATATTCGTTGGTTCCGTCTCTGAACAGACGGCGTTTGATTGCGATTTCAGCGTCTTCTAGCGGAAGAAGGCCGTTTTCGTTTGAGATTGTGAGCGTAACTTCAGCGATATTAAGCGGTGGACGGCTCTCTGTTCCGTTAAAAATAACGTCTTCCATGGAGCCTGCGCGCAGATTTTTCGCTTTGTTTTCTGCCAGAACCCATTTTACCGCGTCAACGACATTACTTTTGCCACAACCATTTGGTCCTAAAAGCGCAGTGATGCCGTCAGCAAATTCAACATGAGTTTTGTCGGCGAATGATTTAAAACCGTGTATGTCAAGACTTTTTAAAAACACTCACATCCCCTCGTTACGCTGCTCGGCTGGTGAGTATAGCCGAAACATTCTTACAATATCTTTTTTATTATAACGATTATAGGCGGGGTATTCAATATTTTCTACAATAAAATAGTATGTTTATTTTTTTGTCCACACAGTGTTTTCGGTGCCTTCGGTGGCTCCGGTTGGACTGTCTGCAGAGGGAACGAGAGTGTTTTTCGTGCCTCGTAATGAACCGTCCGCTGACACCTGAAAGTCCCATGTAATCGGTTTTGCGGTTGCGGCAGAGGCGAGGGCTGTCTCACGTGGCAGAGATGGAAAGAAAGAGGCGTTTGGTTTTCCAACTTGTGCCACGGAAATGTGGGAGATGTTACCGTTGCTGTCGGTGTTCAACACTTTGAGCAAGATATTCATGGTCGCGCCATTCTTAAAAATTACAAATCCTCTTCCGCCTTTTAGAAGAACGATTTTATCAGTGTAGGGCTCGCCACCCCATGTTCCGGCAAGAGATTCCGCTTTAAACGCTGTCTGTGCGGTATTTTGCATGGCTGGCATGATGGCAGGACTGTTGTTTTGTGGAAGTTGGCTCAGCACGTCTTCAATAGCAGGTTTTGCTCCTACTAAAATCTTGTAGTATGAGTCATATTGTTCTGTTTTTGTGTATGTCTTTCCGTCCGTACCGATAGCATTGAACGTACATTTCCATTCCACTGCAGCGGAACTTGCGGCAACTTCGTTAATCTCCGCATAAAAGACGACATGGCTTGATTCAGGGGGAACAGGTGCGGAGCGAAGCGTTCTTGCGGTGTCCGGGCGTTTGTCGTCAACTTGCAATTGTTCAATTGATTTCAGCTGAGTCAAAAAAATGTCCTGTGCCATTTTTAGGATGTTTGTGTCAGAAGACTGTGAGACGACACCGTAGTAATCCACAGTGAACGGTGCGGCTGAAAGATGCAGTGCAGAGAGAAACAAAACTGTCAGTAGCAGCCTGAATCTTTTCAAATCATCTCCTTAGCAAAAGCTATCCGTAAAACAAATGGTATTGCAAATAGTTTCGCAATTTACCGTTGTAAATTGTCTCTGAATTCGCGTGCAATATCCCGCTTTACGTCTCTATCTTTAATATCGGCACGTTTGTCGAATAACTTTTTACCTTTGCAGATGCCAAGAGTCATTTTTACACGACCTTTTTTGAGGTACACGTCCATCGGTATGAGTGTAAAACCTTTTTCTTCGACTTTTCGTTTGATACGCTTGATTTCTTCCCGATGCAAGAGCAGTTTCTTTTTTCTGTCGGGGTCGTGGTTGAATATTGACGAGAAAGGATATTCAGAGATGTGAAAATTGCGTACCCACACTTCGTCTTTGATGATTTCAGCAAAAGCATCGGGGAAGGAGATACTACCGTTTTTGACAGATTTTACCTCTGTTCCTTCCAGGACTACACCGCATTCATAGGTTTCTTCTACGGAGTAATTGAATCGAGCTTTTTTGTTTTGAGCGATGATTTTTACACTTTCTACCATATACAATATTATAAGTGGAAAAAGCATGCCTTGCAAGGGTTTTGCAAACTGTGGTATGCTGAAGTTATGTTCAAAGATATTTATGCTATTTCATATAAAATGAAACGGGAACTGTACCACAAGATTTTTACAATCGTCTTTTTGGTACTGATGTGTTTTGTATTTGTCAATCTTTTTATGAATTTTGTCCTTTTTCCCGTTAGAAATATTTCTGTATCTATGACTCCTGATATTCCTGAAGACGGGCTTGAGCTGATTGCTCCATTGTGGCGCACTCCTGGAAGGGGAGATGTTATGCTCATGCAGCCATATGTGCTTGAGCCACATCCATTGCCGATACGTTTTGTTAATCTTCTTTGCCGATTTGTTACTGCCCAGCAGTGGCAGCCGTTTCGTGGTGATAAAGCCGGGAACCGTTCTTCTCCTTTTATTCGACGTGTCATCGGTATGCCGGGAGATACGTTGTATCTTGATAAATACTTGGTCTACATAAAACCAAAAAATGAAAATCATTTTCTTACTGAATTTGAGCTTACGGAAACAAAATATGACATTACCGTTGCGAATCCTCCGGACCAATGGGACCAGAAACTTGGTTCTAGAGGAGAAATGGAAGAGGTTGTCTTAGGCGCAGATGAATATTTTGTGCTGTGCGACAACCGTTTGGAGTCGTCAGATTCCAGAACATGGGGTGTCGTAAAACAAAGCGCATTCCGCGGGAAAGTTCTATTGGTTTATTTCCCGGTCAATCGATTCAGAGTTCTCTAGAAAATGGAGAAGCCTACGCCGATTTCTCTGTACATTCATGTTCCGTTTTGTCGCAGAAAGTGTGATTACTGTGATTTTTTCAGCATGAGTGATGAAAATTATGCAGATTTTTATACATTATCAGAAAATTTCTTAACTTCTGTACTAAAAGAAGTATCTTTTTATGCACATCTTTACAATGTTTCTGAATGGAAAACACTGTATATAGGCGGTGGAACTCCCAGTCAGTTGTCGATGTCACAATTGTCGGCACTTTTGTCCGGTATCTTTAAGATTGCTCCAGCTGCTCCACATGCAGAAATTACCATTGAGATTAATCCAGACGACGTAACCGTGGAATTGCTTCAGGCGTTGGAGAAAGCTGGTGTAAACAGAATTTCAATGGGAATTCAGGCGTTTGACCAGAAAGCATTGGATGCGGTACATCGGCGAGCAACAGCGGAGTCGGCGTTATATGCGCTGGAATTGATGCGTGAACATTGGCACGGAAGGCTTTCCTGCGATTTGATTGCGGGCTTACCGCGGCATTCTTATGCATCTTTTGAACGAGGTATCCATACCTTGTGCTCTTATTCTAATGTTGACCATATTTCTCTTTATACATTGACAGTCGAAGAGGGCACGCCGTTGGCAAAAAAAATTGACTCAAGTGAGCTTGCATGGTCTCAAGAAAAAGCAGACCGCATGTGGCTGCGTGGAAGAAATCTATTGGAGTCGTATGGCTTTTCTCAATACGAGGTCTCAAATTTTTGCCGTCCTAATTCAGAGAGCCGCCATAATACCGTGTATTGGAAATTACAGGACTATATCGGCTGTGGACCGGGCGCAAGCGGAACGATGTATGGGGAAGGGCTTCGCTGGACAAATACCAGTTCAATTGTCGCATACAATGCGTTCTGGAATGCCGCCTCGTCTTTTCAAGCGAAAGATTTGCCTCGTTCGACAGAAAAATTGGATAAGGAGACGCAGGAATTTGAATTTCTGATGATGGGATTCCGTATGCTTTGTGGTGTAAATGCGGATGAATACCGTATGCGTTTCGGTGGTGATTTGGCGGAGCGGCTTGGCGCACATGACGGATTTTTTGCCGAGTGGAAAAAACGGCGGCTTGCTACATCTGACGGAAATCGTTACGCACTCACTCGTCGGGGAATATTGCTTCTCAACCGTTTTTTGGAGTCGCTTTTATAATTTTTGCGCGCATGAAGTGATTTTTGGTATGGTAATGGTAAAAGTCGTGCCTTCATCTTTTTTAGACTGCACGTC
>JAFSTK010000020.1 GCA_017450535.1 Treponema sp. | reverse complement strand
TACGTCGCTTCGCTCCGTTTGCGTAAGTGGAAGTTATTGACGTTTGCGCTCGCGCGCAAAGGCATACGTCGCTTCGCTCCGTTTGCGTAAGTGGAAGCTATTGACGTTTGCGCTCTCGCGCAAAGGCATACGTCGCTTCGCTCCGTTTGCGTAAGTGGAAGTTATTGACGTTTGCGCTCGCGCGCAAAGGCATCTTGGCGGGCGGCGAGCATGATTTCTTTGTCGCGGACGGGGTCGGCGATGGCGAAGGTCAGTTCGCCGCTCTGGGCTGTGCCGGTGATTTCGCCGGGGCCGCGCAGTCGCAAATCTTCTTCTGCAATTTTAAAGCCGTCCGTGCTTTCTCGTAAAATCATCATGCGCGCGATACCGGTTTCGGTGAGTTTTGCGCTGTAAATCAAAAAACAGAATGACTGGGTGCTTCCGCGGCCGACGCGACCACGCAGCTGATGCAATGCCGCAAGTCCGAATCGGTCTGCCTGCTCAATGACCATGCAGGTTGCGTTCGGCACGTCCACGCCAACTTCCACAACTGTGGTCGCCACTAAAATCTGAATCTTTCCTGCGCGAAAGTCCGAGAGAATGCGGTTCTGCTCGTCTTCGTCTATGCGACTGTGAATGAGCGCGGCGGAAAAGCCTGGGTACACTTGCTCGCTCAAGAATGCAAAACTTTCTTCCGCAGATTTGAGCGTGGCTTTTTGGGCTGTACCGTCGTCATCGCTTGAGAAATTTTTCTCAATCGCAGGGTACACAAAATATGCCTGACGACCCGCCGCAAGTTCTTTCCGCACGGCTTCATATGCGTTGCGCTCGTTTCCCTGTCGTACCAGATAAGTTTGAATCGGTTTTCGTCCGCCGGGCATCGTCTTGATTGTCAGCACATCCAGGTCGCCGAACACCGTCAGAGCCAATGTCTGCGGAATCGGGGTCGCACTCATCATCAAAAGATTTGGCTCGCGTAATGTTGCGTCCGTACTGGTGCGCCCTTTGTCGATAATTGCGGAGCGTTGCATGACTCCAAAGCGGTGCTGCTCGTCAATGACTGCAAGCGCAAGGTCTTTGTAGCGCACATCTTTTGAAAAAAGCGCATGTGTGCCGATAACCAAATCAATCTCTTTGTTTTTGAGCGCGTCCAAAAGTTGTCGTCTGCCCGCAGATTTTACGTTGCCGGTAAGATATGCCACGCGCACGTTCAGGGCTTCCAGCTGGCGCGCCGCATTTTCCGCGTGCTGGCGGGCAAGAATTTCCGTTGGAGCCATAAATGCGCACTGACCGCCGTAGTCAATCACGCGAAGACAGGCAAAAAATGCCGTGAGTGTCTTTCCGCTTCCAACATCGCCTTGCAAAAGTGAGCGCATGGCATAGGGCGGCGCGTTTTCATGAGCGGCGGTATAATTTTTGTCGATGTCCTCATTCATTTGCGCAACTACGGCGCGCTGGTCGTCGGTGAGCGGGAAGGGAATTCGTTCAAGAAGTTGTTTTTGCCGTGGCGAGAGCGTTTGCGAAAATTCTTCTGCGCTTATGGGCTTTTGTGTCGGAACGGCATTTTCTGTCACATCGAGTGCGGGAAGTTTTCCTCGGTGTGCAATCGCGCGCTGGGCAAGCACTGTCTGGAACTCAAACAATTCTTCGTAGGCGAGCGTTCTCCGCGCGTCAAGGGCTTCTTGCATGGTCGCAGGCTGGTGAATCTGCCGTAATGCCTGAGATTTTGGCAAAAGCGCGCGCTGAGTCATCAGTTCCGAAGGAATCTCATTTTCTATGCCAAGCGAATATTTTGTGAGCGCGGCATTCATCGCTTTGTAGAGCATCTTTTGGGTCAAGCCTTCGGTCAGGTGATAAATCGGAAAGACTTTGCTGTTTGGTACGGCTTGATTTTGAAACTCGTCCAGATTTCCGTCGTCCGCAATTTTTTCCGCATCAAAACTCGTGCACTGAATCCGCCCGTATTTTTCTTCAAACTTTCCTGTTATCGCGATAATCGAGCCAATAGGAAGTGACTTTTCCAAAAATGCGCGGTTAAATGCCACCAGCTCAGCACGCAATGTGCCGTCCGAGATAATGAGTTTCAGCGTCTTCATTCTGCCGTAGCCAAACCATTCGTGCCCGATGACCTGCGCAATCGTATGAGCCTTGGCATTCTGACGGTATGCGTCCACAATCGAAAGCCGTTTGGTTCGGTCTTCATAATCGCGAGGATAAAACTGAAGCAAATCGCTCACCGTAAAAATATTCAGATTCGCCAGCAACGTAGCCGTAGCCGGTCCGACCCCCGCGAGTGTACTGACTGAATTCAAGATTTCAGCAAGTTTCATAGGCGAAAAGAGAAAAGTGTTAAATCGGCAGCCTTTGGCAGATGCCAATCAAAATGCTTATCACTAAGCGAAGCGCAATCCAGATACCTGCGGATGTGAGAATGGCGAAAATCAGCGCGTTTTTGTAAGGCGTGGGGCTGCCACGGGTAAAAATTGAGGTCATGCGGAAGACAATCGGGTTGAGCGTGCGGTCAAGGCTGTCCCAAATGGAGCCGTAGCTGTCTTTGCGCATCAGGAGCACAACCAGACGGACAATCAGCAGGATAATCAAAAAGCCCAGAATTGACGAAGTGACTGACCATAAAAGATACAATATGATTGCGAGAAGTCCGCCCAACGTGAATGACCTTTCTACGGCAAGATTTCCCAAAATGGAAGATGCGCCAATCAGCACGCAGAGAGCGAGCGCAGGCGACAAATCGAACATGCCGATACGCAAGAAGCGAATCCTGCGGAACAAGTTCAGATACGGGTCACAAACGGCTGATAAAATCCGCCCGACTTTGCTGTACTGTGCGCTCGGAATCCACGTAATCAATATGCGCACAAAACAGACCATTGTATAAAATGAAATGACGCTGGCTAGCAGCTGAAATAATCTTGCAATCTCCATAGTTTAAAAATAGGGACATTCACGTGGAAAGTCAAGAAAAAAAACTATGTTTGGCTGCACTGAAAATCTACGCCGTCCACACTTCGCGCACAAAGGGCATACCGCTGAGTTCTTTGATAAACTCCGGCGTGCTGGGAGCCGTAAGCTGGGTGTTCGCCTTGATGGTGTACGAATGTCCCTCGCTGTCAAGATGAAGGAAGACCGTACAGTTTCCGCTTTTTCCGAACAGATATTCTTTGAGGTCAAAAATCTGGCTCTCGCTGTTGATGCCGCTTTCCAGCTGAATGTGAAGTTCTTGGATGGCGCGTGTCTGCAACGTGTCCAAATCTTCAATCGCGTCTACAATCATGCTGGCTTGGTCTATGCCGCGGCTTGCGTCAATTTTTCCCTTGAAGGCAAATACGCCGTCCGTGTGGACTTGGTTTCTGAGAGTGCCCCATGTTTTGGGGAAGAACGTCAAATCGATGTTGCCGTGATAGTCCTGCAGGCGGGCGAATGCCATCTGGTCGCCTTTTTTGGTGGTGATTGTGCGCAGTTCGGTAATCATGCCGAGCGCGATGTATTCTTTTCCGGCATTGCGGTCGCGCCAGCTGTTTGCGCCACTTGCCTCGCGCGCTTCTTTTTCTGCCTGTGCGTATCGGGCTTCGCGCTCCATGTTCTTTGAGTTGAGCGTAGCATGAGCCGCCGCTTGTTTGTAGTCGTCCAGCGGATGACCTGAAACGTAGCAGCCAATCAGTTCTTTTTCCATGTTGAGTTTGTCCATTTTGGAAGTGTCCTCAACTTGCTCAAACACGTAATCGCTGAATTCTTTTTCGCCTGATTCTTCAAACAGACTTACCTGTCCATATTCGCCGCCAGAATTTTTCTTGTCACAATAGGCGACCACACGCTCAAGATTTGCGAGCAGGGTGGGGCGGTTCTGTCCGAGATTGTCAAAGCCGCCTGTTTTGATGAGCACTTCTATCGCCTTGTTGTTCACGAGACGCTTGTTGTCCTCAACTTTCTGCGACATCCTGTCCACAAAGTCCATAAAATCTTTGTACGGACCATGTTCTTCGCGTTCGGCAACAATTGCGCGGGCAGCTGAATCGCCCATGCCTTTGATGCCTTTTAAGCCGAACACGATGTGACCGTCCACAACATCAAAGATTGCGTCTGAGCGGTTTACATCCGGCGGATCCACGGGGATACCCATGCGGCGGGCTTCTTCGATATATTCCGGCAACGTATCGGTAGAAGTGATTTCGTTGGTCAAGTTTGCCGCCATAAATTCTGCGGGGCGGTTCGCTTTGAGCCAACCGGTGCGATAGGCAACCACGGAATATGCCGCCGCGTGCGATTTGTTAAAGCCGTAGCCTGCGAACGGAACCATGATTTCAAAAATCTCGGCGGCATGTTGTTCGGTAAAGCCGCTCTTGATTGCGCCCTCAATAAACTCTTTCTTTTTTCCCATCAGAACTTCAGGCTTTTTCTTTCCCATGGCACGACGGAGCATGTCTGCGCCACCAAGCGAGAAGCCCGCGATTTTCTGCGCGACCTGCATGACCTGTTCCTGATAGACCATAACGCCATAGGTTTCTTTGAGAATGCCTTCAAGACAGGGATCGGGGTAGTGGATCGTCTCAGGTTTCCATTTGCCGTCGATGTACTGCGGAATGTAGTCCATCGGGCCGGGGCGGTAAAGTGCGTTCAAAGCGACCAATTCTTCCAGACGGCGCGGTTTTGCCTGACGCAGAATTTTCTGCATACCGGGGGATTCAAACTGGAACACGGCGACGGTATCTCCGCGACAGAACAAATCGAATGTCTTTTCGTCCGTCTCGCTTACGTTCTCGCATTTGAATTCAGGTTCATCGGGTTTGCGGTGCTTGTTGATGATGTTCTCTGCATAACGGATGAGCGAAAGCGTTTTGAGTCCGAGGTAGTCCATCTTGACCAAACCGCATGGCTCAATGATATCCATCGTGTACTGCACGCCCACTTCGCCAGTCTTGGCATCTTTGAATACGGGTGCCCAGTTTGGAAGCGCGGTCAAGCCAATCACCATGCCCGATGCGTGAAGACCCGTATTGCGTTTACAGCCTTCCAATTTTACGGCAAGGTCAAAGAGTTTTTCGTAGCGCGGGTCATGGCGGTATTCGGCAAGTTGTCCGCCGTCAGGGAATTTTTCGTTCGGCGGGTCAAAACAATTTTTCAGCTTTGCCTTTAAGTTTTCCGACACTTTGCTTTTGAGCATGTTGACTTCTGCCAGCGGAATGCCCAGCGTGCGTCCAACGTCAGCGATGCAGTTTTTTGGCTTGAGCGTACCGAATGTGACGATGTGACCAACCTGTGGCTCACCGTACAATTCGCGCGTGTGCTGGATGATGTCCTGACGGAAATCGTAGTCCATATCCACGTCAAAATCCGGCATGGAGACGCGCTCAGGATTCAAGAAGCGTTCAAAAATCAGTTTGTAGCGGAACGGGTCAATGTCCGTAATTGTCATTGCATAGGCGACCAGAGAACCCGCGCCAGAACCACGTCCCGGTCCAATCGGCTTTCCGTGTTCCTTTGCCCAGTTGATGAATTCCCACACGATAAGGAAGTAGCCGGAAAAGCCCATGCCAAAGATGATGCTCAGTTCGTATTCTGCGCGATCACGGATTTCTTGCGTGATTTCCTTGTAGCGTTTTTTTAAGCCTTCTTCTACGAGGTGGCGCACGTAGTCGTTCTGGTCGCTCTGGTAGTCGTCACCATGCGTCTGAAATTCTTTGGGCAATTCAAATCGCGGAAGACAGTCTTTGAGTTCCTGCGTCTTGTACTGATGAATCGTCAGATTGCACATATTTGCAATTTTTATCGTGTTGTCAAACGCTTCTGGAACATCGGGAAAAAGCGCGCGCATCTCTGCTTCAGTCTTAAAATACCATTCGTGTCTGTCTCCGCCCATGGTCTGGTGCGGCTCATTCATATTCCGCTTAAAGCCGATACACCGCAGACAGTCCTGTGCTTCCCAGTCTTCCTGCTCAACGTAGTGGATATCGTTCGTCACCACAAGCGGAATGTCCAGCTCACGTGCCAATGCAATCAGTTTGGGGTTTATTTCTTTTTGTTCGGGAAGTCCGTGGTCTTGGAGCTCAATGTAATAACGGTCAGGACCAAAAAGATTTTTGTATTTGAGCGCGATTTCTTTTGCTTCGTCAATCTTATTCGCCAAAAGCAATTGTGGCAGCTCACCCGCAATACATGCCGAGCAGCAAATCAATCCTTCGTGATATTTTTCCAGCATCTCAAAGTCAATACGCGGCTTATACCACATACCCTCGGTAAATGCGAGAGAAGAGAGCCAGCACATATTCTCGTAGCCTTTTTGATTTTCACAGAGAAGAATTAAATGGAAATATTTTGCCTGACGGTCGCCATCCTCACCCTTGTGCGAATAGGGAACCGTGTTGTGTTCCAGATGACTTCCGTAAGCGACATAAAATTCTTCGCCCACAATCGGGTTGATGCCGTTTACGTGGCAGAGATGCTCAAAGTTGAGCGCACCGAACATATTGCCGTGGTCAGTGAGCGCGAGTGCTGGCATATTCAGGCTTTTTGCCTTTGCTACCAAACCGTCCAGAGTGGCACAGCTGTCCAAAAGAGAATAATCAGAATGTACGTGCAAATGAACAAAATTGCTCTTGGGTGTACCTTCGGGTGCGTCGGGGAATACGTGATAGTCGGCCATATATTCAGTATAGTGCAAATTATGTTGTAAGAAAAGTGTAAAAGGGTTATACTGATAATATATTTGAGGTTAATATGAAGAAGTCATTGAAAGTATTATTCGTCGTTTTGTTCGTGTTGACTACAACAGTTTGTTGGGCTGCATTTGATATCAGCGGACTTACTTTTAACGGTACTCATTGCAGGGCTGGTAGTTTTGATTTGCCCGAAGGGTCTTCCGAATCTCTGGTTTTTTCTGAATATGGTGACGGGGTCAAACTGGTGGGAACAGGGCATGGTTTTTCTTCTAGCGGAACCTATGTTGTTGATGAAGCGAATAAAAAAGTTACGATGACTTTTAATGAAAACGGAAGTGGCGTGTTGGTCGGTACGTACGAGAATGACGATTGTGACGCGCTCGCTGTTGAAGGAAAGGTTCGTAAAGGTATCATAAAAGTCACGCTCACCGGATTGTTCATTCGCAAAAGCATTTAATTTGTACTGACCGCATGATTCGATAATCCTATTGACATTACCCTGTATTCATACTATTCTTATAGGAAATAAAATAAATAGAGAGGCGCTTATGAGAAAAGTATGTTTTGGTATTCTTTCGTTTGTTTTTTCATTACTTTTTTTGGCATGCAAGGGCAATCAAGAGCCGTTGCGTATTTATGCAATTATCCACGATGAAGAGGCAAAGGCACTGACTGAACTCTTCACTCAAAAGACTGGCATCCCCGCGACTTATCTGCGGGCTACCACGGGTGAATTGGTGAGTCGTGTCATCGCGGAAAAGGATTCTCCGCAGGCAGATATTTTGCTGGGCGGCGCAAGTTCTTACCATATGCAGGCGGACGCAGCTGGCGCATTGGAATCTTATGCGTCTCCAGTTGCACGAAATCTTCCAAAGTATGCGGTTTCTCCCGATAACACTTGGACGGGCTTTTGTGTGCTTACACTTGGCGTTGGAATTAATACCGCCCGTTTCGCTGAGAAATTTCCCGGAGTTGCGGCTCCTAAGACTTGGGAAGACTTGTTGAATCCTGCCTTTAAGGGTGAGATTGTTATGACTGACCCTGTGGCTTCATCCACATCATATTTGTTCGTGCAGTTGCAGTTGCAGCGTCTCGGCTGGGACAAGGGTTGGGAGTATCTGCTTAAACTCGCTCCGTCAGTCGGTCAGTTCCCGGACAGTGGCAGTGCGCCGCCGAAATTGATTGGCACCGGCGAATATGCGCTTGGCATTGCCTATCTTCATGCGCTCACAAAATATCGCTCTCAGGGATTTGACATTCAGTTGGTCGCGCCACCGCAGTCTGTGGGCGATGTGGACTGTATCGCTATCCTGAAAAATACAAAAAATCTTGCTGCGGCAAAGAAATTCGTTGATTTTATGCTCTCACCGGAAGCGCAGGAACTGATGAGTTCTCTTGATTTTACCATCCCCGTCAATCCGGAAGCAAAGCCGGTGAAAGGTTCTATCCCGATTGCCGATATCGATTTAATCGAGTATGATACTAAAAAGGCTTCTGACCAGCGCAAACAAGTGCTTGACCGCTGGACAAAGGAAGTCAAGTAGGGGCATTTGCGTCATATCGGTAAGGACGGCGGCAAGCCTTTTTTCATTTTGTGGTTTGCTGTCGTCATTTTTTTTGCAATTTGTGTTCTCGTTCCTCTTTTTTTTGTCGCGCTCACACCACGTGCGGATGATTTTGTTTCCGTGCTGACTTCTGAGCGGTGGCATATCGCTATGAGGAATACGGCGATTGCGTGCGTGTGCTCCACGGTGCTTTCCGTGCTGATTGGGTACGTGTATGCGTATGCGGTGGTTCGGGGAGACATTTTTTGCAAGGCGTTCTTTTCTGGTATTCCGATTTTGCATTTGATAACGCCGCCGTTTGTGGGCGGACTTGCTTTTATCCTGTTGTTTGGTCGGCAGGGCTTTGTGACGCACACGCTTTTGGGCTTGGATATCTCGCTCTACGGATTCTGGGGCTTGTTGTTGGCGCAAGTTCTGTGCTTTTTTCCTATCGCATATTTGATTTGCGCGCAAACTCTTAGGGGCATCAATCCCAGTTTTGAGCAGTCTGCGCGCGGAATGGGGGCAAGCCCTGCAAAAATTTTTTGCTCGGTAACGCTTCCGCTGTCTTTTCCCGGTATTTTGAGCGCGCTGCTTTTTATTGCGGTCTCCGTGCTCAGTGATTTTGGAAACCCGATGATTGTGGGAGGTCGGTTCCGTGTGCTTGCGACAGAAATCTATACGCAGCTCACAGGCTGGCTGAATGCGGGAACGAGCGCGGTGCTTGGTTTGGTGCTGGTTGTTCCGTCAATCGTGCTGTTTGTCTTGCAGAACAATGTGCTCAAAGCGAACACCGCAAAAATTGCGACTATCGGCGGAAAAACTTCTTCGGCACCGCGGCAAAAGGCAGGGCTTGCAGTGCGAATCTCGCTCACCATTTTTTGCGCGCTGATTACGCTTGCGATTGCCGCCCAGTTTTTTGCGATTGTTGCTGGCGCGTTCCAAAAATTGTGGGGCGTGAACACGGCTTTTACGCTGAACCATCTGCGTGCTATGGGCGGCTATGCGGGAGAATTGCGCAATTCAGTTTGCTTTGCTCTGGTGAGCGCGCTTTTGAGCACAATCATCGCATCGTTTACCGCTTACGTGACGCACCGTACGAATATGCCGTTGCGCCGTTTTTTGGATGTGACAGCGCAGCTTCCGTCCGCAGTTCCCGGCACTTTGTTCGGTCTCGCGCTTGCGCTTGCTTCAAATGCGTTGCGCTTCCGTCAGTCAGGCGTGCTGATTGTGGTTGCCATGACCGTAGGATTTTTGCCGTTTTCATACCGCATTCTTTCATCCACGTTTGCCCAGCTCAAAACAACTTTGGACGACGGCGCGCGTTCCTTGGGCGCAGACAGACTTCGCGTTTTGAGAACGATTTTAGTTCCTCTTTCCACGGGCGGCATCTTTTCTTCATTTATATATGATTTTGTGCGCGGAGTGGGTACATTGAGCGCGGTCATTTTTTTGGTCTCGTTCAACACGCCTTTGGCTTCCGTGCGGATTTTGAATCTGGCGGAGCAGGGTGACTGGGGAAAATCTGCGGCATTAGCATTGATTTTGACGTGCGTAACCTTTATGATTTTAGGCATAGGACGATACTTGGAACTCCGCTTTAGAAAACGGATTTGGAGCGAATGATGGCAGAACGAGCAAGTCTTTCTCTGGAACATCTCAAATTCTCATTTGGCAGCACTGATGCGGTGAACGACATTTCGCTGGAAGTGCAGCCGGGCAGTTTTACGACGCTTTTGGGACCGTCTGGCTGCGGAAAGACCACATTGCTCCGCCTGATTTCCGGCTTCCTTGAACCAGACAGCGGCACTGTAAAAATCAATGGCATTGACCAAAAAGGCATCGCACCTGACAAGCGAAAAGTGGGCATGGTCTTTCAGGACTACGCGCTTTTTCCGCATCTCTCAGTGGAACAAAATCTTTTGTACGGACTCAAAATTCAAAGAAAGCCAAAAGATGAGGCATTCGCTTTAATTCATCAGACGGCACGACTTTTGGGAATCGCAAATCTTTTGGAAAGATATCCGCATGAGTTGAGCGGTGGTCAGCAGCAACGAGTTGCCTTGGGGCGCGCGCTGGTGCTCAAACCATTGATTTTGCTGATGGATGAGCCTCTTTCCAGTTTGGACGCAAAATTGCGCGCGCTTGTTCGTGAAGAGCTACAGGATATTCAGCGCGATTTTGGCATCACCACCGTATACGTCACTCATGACCAGGAAGAAGCGCTGTCGCTTTCAGATACGATTGCGGTCATCAACCATGGTGTGCTTCAGCAGACGGGAACTCCGCAGGACGTGTATTTTACGCCCAAGAATAAATTTGTAGCGGATTTTGTGGGACGCGCGAATTTTATTGAAAGTGACGGAAAAACAAAAATGATTCGCCCGGAATGGATTTCGTTGCGTCCGTCTTCTGCGAACGAGTCTGTCGTACAGGATGCCGACATGGAACTTTCCGGTGTTGTTATCGCATCGGCTTTTTTGGGCGAGAATATTCGGTATCGAATAAAATGTGAGGCTGTTGCGGGCGGCATTGCGGTGGTGGATGTGCGAACCAATTCTGGTGCTGTTATTGCCGGCGGGACTTCTGTTTCGCTCATCGTGCATAAACTGTACGAGCTGTAGAACTGTTTTTTTGTAATATTTTGTTATATCATAAAAAAAACATTGTCGATTCTCAAATAGTTCAGTATGTTTGTAACTGAACAGTAATTTTTCTGTTTAATAAGTGGTTGTGCATTTGACATTACAGGGTGCGTCGCATCATGGATGAAAAAGTCAATCACAATGCAGTTTTTATGGCGTATAAACACACAGATACACCATTGTTTTCTGCATCCTCCTCTCCTTTGGGGTCGTCTTGGTCGTTGAATAAGACGACCTTTTTTATTTGCGTTATTTTGAAAACAGCCTTAAAATAGAAGTGATACAAGGGGATAATTCCCCGAACAAATGGAGGAAATTGTATGAAAAAGGTTTTGGCTGTACTAACGGGCGTGGCCTTGGTACTTGGTTTTGCTGGCTGTAACAAAAAAGAAGCCGCAAAAAAAAACGTGGATTCAGGCATTGCTTCAAGTTTGATTGAGGCTGCCCAGGCAGAAGGTGAGCTGACTGTATACGGTTCTTGCGAGGAAGAATATCTAGCTGCTGCGGTAAATCATTTCTCTGAACTGTATGGCATTAAGACAAAGTATCAGCGTCTTTCTACATCAGAAGTCTACACAAAAATTGCTGAAGAAAAAGGCAAGCCTTCTGGTGACGTTTGGTTTGGTGGTACGACTGACCCGTACAACGAGGCGACTGCGGCAGGTCTTTTGGAAAGCTATGCGGCTGCAAACGCAAAGAATCTTATCAATGATAACTACAAGGATCCGACAAACTGCTGGTATGGCATTTACAAAGGAATCCTTGGCTTCATGGTGAATACAGAGGAACTTGACCGCCTTGGCGTAAAAGCTCCGAAATCTTGGGACGATTTGCTCAAGCCCGAATATAAAGGCTTGATTATGCTCTCAAACCCGAATACCGCTGGAACTGCAAAACTCGTTATCAACACGATGGTGCAGATGAAAGGTCACGATGCGGCAATGGAGTATTTTAAGAAGCTCGACAAGAATGTAACACAGTACACCAAATCTGGTTCTGGCCCGTCAAAGATGGTTGGACCGGGAGAATGTGTTATCGGTGTTGGCTTCTTGCATGACGGTATCTACCAGATTCTGCAGGGCTACAAGAACATCGGCTTGATTGTTCCGAGCGATGGCACTTCATACGAAATCGGTGCGACTGCAATCTTCAAGGGCGCACAGCATCCGAATGCCGCAAAACTCTGGATTGAATATGCTCTTTCTCCAGAATGTGTGAACTTGGCAAAGAAAAATGGTTCATATCAGTTCTTGGTGCTGAGTAACGCAGATCAGCCTCCAGAAGCCGCTCAGTTCGGTTTGGACATGAACAACACTATCAACTACAACTTTGAGGACGCAAAGAAGAACAGCGCGAAATATATCGAAGACTTCTTTGCCGCACTTGAAGGTGGTTCAGATAAGTTCAAGACAAAATAAGCCCGACTATTAAAGGATGCAGAGGATGCAGGGGGATGACAAAGATAATCCGTCTGTATCCTTTTGCATCTTTTTTTATTCCTTTTAATCGCGCGTTAGCGTGGAGGTGTGCATGGCGACTACTCAGAGTGCGCAACTTGAGCGTAAAAAATTTTTTGCCGACCCGATTATGATTACGATGATTGGGGTTTTGTTGGTGTTTTTGACGCTGTTTATTCTGTATCCGCTTTTGATGGTGCTGATAGACAGTTTCTTTAACGAAGGAAAGGTGACGCTGGGCGTGTTCAAACGAATCTTGAGTTTGAAGCGTTTTCAGACGGCGTTTACCAATACGTTGATGCTCGGTTTTATCACGGGCATTTTTTCTACTGCAATCGGACTTTTGTTCGCTTATGTGGAAGTGTACGTCAAACTGCGGAGCAAGATGCTTTCCACGTTGTTCAAATTGGTGTCCATGCTGCCAATTGTTTCTCCGCCGTTCGTTCTTTCGCTTTCCATGATTATGCTTTTTGGTCGAAGCGGCATCATTACGCGCTCGCTTCTGCATATCTACGACAGCAATGTGTACGGACTCAAAGGCATTGCCATTGTTCAGATTATGACCTTTTTCCCAGTCTGTTATCTGATGTTGCGAGGTTTGCTCAAAAATATTGACCCGTCGCTGGAAGAAGCCGCACGGGATATGGGAGCGAGCCGATTTAAGGTCTTTAGCAGCGTTACGCTTCCGCTTATGCTTCCGGGCTTAGGAAACGCATTTTTGGTCACTTTTATTGAATCAGTGGCTGACTTTGCGAACCCGATGTTGATTGGCGGCTCATACGATACGCTTGCTACGACAATTTATTTGCAGGTGACCGGCGCATACGATGCGACTGGTGCGGCGGCGATGAGCGTGGTATTGCTTTCGCTTACTGTCGTCTTGTTCTTAATTCAGAAATATTATCTTGAGGCAAAAACCGCCGCCACATTGAGCGGAAAGGCGAGCCGACAGCGCATGTTGATTGAAGACAATTCTGTGCGCTATCCGCTGGCAATTATTTGTGGCTTGGCGTCGGCGTTCGTTTTGCTCATGTACATAATGGTGCCGATTGGCGCACTCTTTACGCTGTGGGGACGCGATTATCACCTCACGTTCAAATGGTTCAACTATATGTTCAGGACATCGGGCTTGAAAGCGTTTAAGGATTCATTCTTGCTTTCTCTGATTGCCGCTCCGTTGACCGCATTCTTGTCCATGGTCATCTCATACCTTGTGGTCAAGAAGAAGTTCAAGGCGAAGGGCTTTATCGAATTTATCTCCATGCTCGCCATGGCTGTTCCGGGAACGGTTTTGGGTATCGGCAACATCCGTGGTTTTGCGAACGGTTTGTTCCGCTCCGGCGTGATGAGCAGTTTGTACGGCACGGGCTTGATTTTGGTCATCGTGTTTATCGTGCGCTCTCTTCCGACGGGAACGCGAAGTGGTATTTCTGCTTTGCGTCAGATTGACAAATCAATAGAAGAAAGTGCGTATGATATGGGCGCAGGTTCCGGCCGTGTGTTTATGACGGTCACGCTTCCGCTGATTCGCGACTCATTCTTCAGTGGCTTGGTGACGGCGTTCGTTCGCTCAATTACGGCTATTTCGGCAATCATCTTGTTGGTCACTCCGCAGTATTTGCTGATTACGTGTCAAATCAACGAGCAGGCAGAAAAAGGCGCATACGGTATCGCCTGTGCCTACGCGACAGTATTGATTATCATCACCTACGGCGCAGTCCTTTTGATGAACACACTGATTAAATACCTAGGAACGAGCAGACCAGTAAAGTATAAATAAAGTCACGCGGAACGAAATGTTAGGGATAGGGCATGCTAACGCAACGCGACTAACGTCGCTAAAAGCACGCTTGTGAAATAACCGAGCGAGGACGTTAGTCCGAGCAGCGTTAGCGGGTTGTCCGTGTGACTAGAAACAACGAGGAATTATTATGAAAGAGAAGAAGGGCGTAAAGCTTGACCATATTTCTAAGATATATCAGGACCCGAAGACGGGAAAAGAATTTTATGCGGTAAAGGACACCACGCTGGAAATCAAGCCGGGCAGTTTTGTCACCTTGTTGGGACCGAGTGGTTGCGGAAAGACGACCACATTGCGTATGATTGCGGGATTTGAAAGCCCCGATGAAGGCGAAATCTATCTGGGAGACGAGGCGATTAATGCGCTTCCGCCGAACAAACGCGACACGGCAATGGTGTTCCAGAGTTACGCGCTTTTGCCACACTACAATGTGTTCGACAACGTGGCATATGGTCTCAAAATCCGCAAAGTGCCCAAGGCTGAGATTGAAGAAAAAGTGCTTTCCATGCTGAAACTCGTGGAGATGGAAGGAATGGAAACGCGCATGACGAATCAGCTTTCCGGCGGTCAGCAGCAACGTGTCGCATTGGCACGTGCGCTTGTTATGGAGCCAGGCGTTCTGCTTTTTGACGAGCCGCTTTCAAACTTGGACGCGAAGCTCCGTGTGACGATGCGCACTGAAATCCGAAAGATTCAGCAGAAAGTCGGCATTACCGCTGTGTACGTCACCCACGACCAAAGCGAAGCGATGAGCATTTCCGACCAGATTATCATCATGAGTAAGGGCAGGGTGGAGCAGATTGGTTCTCCGCGCGAAATTTATTATCATCCGAACAACAAATTCGTCGCTGACTTTATCGGCGAGGCGAATTTCTTGGATGCGGAAGTAAAATCTGCGGCGGACGGCAAGGCGACGATTGTGGTGAGTGGCAACGAAATGACCGTGCAGAACTACATTGGCGCAAAGGCAGGCGACAAAGTTTCGCTTGTGCTTCGTCCTGAAAACGTCAAACTTGCTGACACAGGTACCTTGCAGGGCAAAGTCACGCTTTCCACGTTCATGGGCTCGTACCAGTATTATCAGGTGGAAGTTGACGGCAAAGAGATTCAGATTACCGACTACAACCCGATTGGGCGCAAAACCTATGAGGCTGGCGAGACAGCATATTTGGATTTTGATGCGAACGGCGTGTACGTGCTGTAAAAGGGAAACGACATAAAAATGAAATGGCAGTCTTACGCTTGTGAGACTGCTTTTTTTTGCACAAAAAAGAAAAAATATGCTACAATGCGGATATTTTTGGAGAAGTTTTGTATGAAAAAAAATGTATGCATATATTTTGTGCTGTTTTGCTCATTCGCTCTTTTTTCCGCTGATTATTCTGCGAAAGGTAATATCGTTTTTGGTGGAACTGCTGTTGAAAAGTTATGGAATCAGACGATAAAAGAGACCGAGACTGATTTTGGCGAAGTCTATCTTAAAGGCGATTTTACGGTTTCGACCAAAAAAGTTACCGCTGGCGCAAAAATTTACTATCGTGTCAAAAAATCTGATGATACCCGTGACCTTGATTCGGATGCGGGCTTTGCGCAAAAACTTGATATCAAGCGTGCCTATCTCAGGTTCCGCCCTTTTGGAGACAATGTGCTTGAAATCTCTGGAGGAAAACTCTATTCATATTATCTGACGGGAAATTATTTTCAGCTGGCAGAAATATACACGGGCTCCAGCCGATGGGGAAAGACTGGCGTGGGCGTAAAAAGCGAGTTTAAAGGCTTTACGCTTGGCGCGGCAATTCCGGTGACGGAAAGTTATTTGGAGTTTCAGAATTACCGTGCGTTCTTACTTGCCGCAGAATATGATTTTTCTACGTTGAATGAAAATGTTCCGCTTTCATTGGGCGCGACTTTTGGTATGGAATATTCTGCCACTGAAAAAAAAGGTGCCGCCACTGTTGTAGATAAGACGGTGTGTTCGACAGTCAGCTTGAATTTTGCGCCTAAAATCGATGGCTTTGTTTCAAAACTGAACGCGACGTTATCTTGCTCAATTTATTCGGAGCCTTTTGTCGCAAATTCGACATTCAAAAAGGTGACCAATTATGCGACACCGGAACTTGCAAAGGCTCATTTTGCCTCTGTTAATTTTCGCAGTAATTTTGGCGCGGTACAGTTGATTGCTGAGAGCGAGGCAGGTCATTCATCAGAAGGAACTTTGATTCCGCTTTATGCAGGTGCGCAACTTTTGATTCCAATAGTGAATCATCTTTCGTTTAAGCCACGATTCTTTTACTACGCCGCGCTCGACACTGACGATAACGATGCAAACCGCATGACATTTCAAGCCTATCCGCGCTTGTGGATAGCAGCGGGGCAGTGGTCATTTTCTCTTGGCACGATTGTCACATATTTGCAGGTGGAAAGCGATGCTTGGAGATGGTTGTATTCGGTGCCGTTTTATGTTGAATATAAAATTGGAAAATAAACCGATTGAATGATAGGACTTGAAAAAAAATTGTTACGCTAAAAATCGCGCTTCGCCCAGTGCGTCCAGCATGCGTGCGAGTAAGTCCCAGCTTTCTGGCGTGAGACTCAACAAATTGTCGTATTCGGTGTGAAAGAGCCGCCATGTTTTTGGCATTTTTTCCACGTACTGAAAATGATAGGGGAGCGCGCTGTTACCTGCAAGGTTTGAGTTCATCACCACTTTTTCCAGGTTTTTGTCGCGCATCAATTCGCGGGCGTAGTCTGTCGCTTCTTGTGCGGGAAGAAATGTAATCGCCACTGCAGGAATGCCGCAGGCAAGAAAGCCCGCGTTGTCGCTGTAGGGCACGGGAAGCGTCATCCATGATTGCGGGCTTACTTCTCGTAACAGATTTTGTGTGCGCTCAAACAGGCTTGCGAACTGCTTTTTAAATGCTCCGTTTACTTTTGCGTTCAAGCCCGCTTGTGCAAGAATGGGCACTGTGCCACGTCCGCAGCTGTCGAATACATACACGTCGTCCTTTGTAATGCCCAGTTTTTTGAAAAGCTCTGCGAGCCCGAACGCACCTTGTTCTGTCACACCGTTTTCGCCCAATTCTTCGCCATCGGTAAAAAAAATCCTCGTGTTATGCACTCCGCCCCGCATGGAGATTTCATACAACCTGACGGCAAGATCTGCCACCGCCAAATCGCACACGCTGTTGTCATTTGCGCCGGGACTGTTCGGCACACGGTCGTAGTGGGTGAGTATGGTTTTTACTTTGAATGTAGGATTGTATGCAGTTTTAGGAAAATTGATGAGTAAATGCTTTCGATTGTGTACCGGAACTACGGAAGTATGTACACCACGCCGCAACAAATAGTCCTGCAAAAAAGCAAGCCTGTCGCAATTCGGCGCGATGTATGCTTCCAGTTCAGACGGAAATCCAGCCATTACTGTAAGGATGCGAGCGGAATGCAGCCCGGAGTATTCGTGGCTCTCTCAAGCGCAGCATATTCTTCCAGAAGTTTTTTCTGTGCGCTGGAAAGATGCGTGGGTGTCTGTACGATAATTTTTACGTACAAATCGCCTTTGCGTCCCATGCTGGCATAAGGAATGCCTTCACCTTTAATCTTGAGCAGTTTGCCATTGGTCGTGCCTTCGGGCAGTTTGATTTCAATCTTTTTGCCGTCAAGCGAAGTGACAAAAATGGTTTCGCCAAGAGCAGCCTGTGCAATCGTCACTGGAACGGCGCAAAACAAGTCCTGTCCGTCGCGCTCAAAGTATTCGTGCGGCTCAACATGGAGCACTACAATCAAATCACCCGCAGAACCGCCGTTTTTACCAGCGTCACCCTGTTTTGGTACAGTAATGCGTCTGCCGTCGTCCACACCTGCGGGAATCGTAAGCGTCATGCGCTTGCTTTTTTCTTCCACACCTGCGCCGTGACATACGGAACAAGGTTTATCAATCGTTGTGCCTGCGCCGCGACAAGTAGGACAAGTCTGCTGAACAGCGAAGAAACCTGCGCTTCTGCGAACCTGACCTGAGCCGTTACACATTGAACAAGTCTTGCGTTTTGATCCTTTTGCGCCGCCTGTACCATTACATGCGGAACAAGTTTCGTTATGCTGGAATTTGATTTCTGCTTTTGTGCCGTACACTGCGTCTTTGAACGAGATGTTCAAATCGTAGCGCAGACTTTGACCCTGCATAGGGTCTGTTGCTGAACGTGCGCGAGAACGACCGCCGCCGAAGATATTCTCAAAAATATCTCCAAAGCCGCCGCCACCGCCGCCCATGTTTCCAAAAATATCAGCAAAATCGTTGAACGCATGGCTGAACTGAGCGCCGCCACCGCCGCCCATTCCGCCCATGCCATCCAAACCGGCAAAACCGTACTGGTCGTAGATTGGTCGTTTCTGGTCGTCGGAAAGAATTTCATAAGCTTCAGTCGCTTCCTTGAATTTTTCTTCCGCTTCCTTGTTGCCTGGGTTTCGGTCAGGGTGATATTTTATCGCGAGCTTGCGATATGCTTTTTTGATTTCGTCTTTGTCAGCGCCTTTTTGAATACCCAGAACTTCGTAATAATCTCGTTTTGCCATTTTCGATTTCACCGTTATATTATAAAACAATGCTAGGCGGCACGGATGCCGCCTGTAAAGTCAGGCAGAAGCAAGCTTCTGCCACATTAAAATTCAACAGGATGTTGGATTTTAATGCTTAGTTATCGTGCACTTCATAGTCTACATCATCGGCCTTGCCTTTGTCAAAGCCTGATTTGTTGGCTGAGTCACCGGCATCTGCATTGCCTGCGGTACCAGCGTTTTCTGCGCCTTCGCCGTTAGGTGCTGCACCGCCCTGTGCTCCCTGCTGCTTGTAGACTTCTTCAGCAATCTTGTATGAAGCGTTCTTCAATGCTTCTGTCTTTGCCTTGATGTCGTCGGTGTCGTTACCTTCCATTGATTTCTTGAGAGCGGCAACGGCATCTTCAATCTGCTGTTTGTCAGCTGCGGCAACCTTGTCGCCGAGGTCTTTCATGCTCTTTTCAGTAGCATAAATCAAGCTGTCAGCCTCATTGCGCACATCGATTGCTTCACGCTGCTTTTTGTCCGCCTCAGCATTTGCTTCCGCATCCTTTACCATGCGTTCGATTTCCGCATCGCTCAAGCCGCTTGAAGATGTAATCTGAATGTGCTGCTCTTTGCCTGTTCCCAAGTCTTTTGCGCTAACATGGACGAT
>JAFSTK010000019.1 GCA_017450535.1 Treponema sp. | reverse complement strand
TGCCGGACAGGGCTTGGTGGCAGGAATCAACGCCGCTCTCTACGCCCGCGCGCACCGTGAATTGTGCGGCTCATTGCATACCGCTTTTGCCGACGGCGTTTCTGCAAGCGGCGCGGACATGTCAGGAGACGCACAGGCGGCAGCCACAACAAAAGCTCAAGCCGCACGCACGCCAAAAAGCTACACCGCCACAAATGAACGCGCGCTTCCTTCATGGCAGCCACTTGTTCTCGGACGTGACGAAGCCTACATCGGCGTGCTGATTGACGACCTTGTGACACTCGGCACCAAAGAGCCGTACCGTATGTTCACTGCGCGCGCCGAATATCGCCTGAAACTCCGCCACGACACTGCCGACCGCCGTTTGGCGCAAAAAGCCTGTGCCGTCGGCTTAAAGACACAATCGCAGCTGGACGCGATAAACGCAAAATATGCCGCCGTCGCTCAAGCCGTCGCGCTTTTGGAAAAAAATGCCGAAGCAGAAAATCCCGGCCTTTCCGCCGCCGTCTGGAACCTCGCGCAAGAAGATTTCATATACAAGTACTACATCGAAAAACAAGCTGCGCGCGTCGCCAAACTGCACCGCATGGAAGACCACAAGATTCCCGCAAACTTCGACTACGGAAAAATCCCCGCCCTCAGTGCCGAGTCCCGCCAGAAACTTGAAAAAGTCCGCCCGCTCACACTGGGTCAGGCAAGCCGAATCAGCGGCATCCGAAACAGTGACATTATGTTACTGATGGTCTATTTGAGGTAGTTGCAAGGGGGAAGCGTATTTTGCCCTTTTTCAAAAAATTGTTCAAGCCAAAAAATATGTTCCCGCCCTGCGACACCTCACACCAAGAGCCTGTCCTCCGCTGCAGCATCTGCACGGGCGAAAAAACAGCCTGCCTGCAAGACAAACAGACCGGCAAACTGCAAGAAATCTGCCTGATTCAAAATGACGCAGAACTTGCGGACTTTATGCGCGCCTATGGTGTGACGAGCGTGAAGAGGGTGTATTGAGAATTTGTTTCCTTATGCCAGCACTCCGTCATCTAGCATGCAACAAAAAAAAATCCCGCTTTTCCGCAGGATTTTTCATTATAAGCCGTTTGCCTATTTCCAAGCTTTTTCAACTTTGTCACACCAAGATTTCTTCTCTGCATCGGTCAGGAAGCTGGCGTTAAAGCTGTTCAGAACAATCTGTTTTAGCTCATCCATCGTGAAGTTCAGTTCGGTATGCAGGTTCCAGTATTCGTCAAGCAAGCTGACTTTGAAGAAGAGCGGGTCGTCAGTGTTGACGGTGACGAGCAGGCCTTTGTCGTAGAAAGCGCGAATTGGGTGCTTGTCGAATGACGGTACGTATTTTTTGGTGAAGACATTGCTTGTGGGAGCCACTTCAAGCGGGATTTTTTCGTCTTTGAGGCGGGTCATCAGTTTTTCGTCCTGAATGGCGGTGATGCCGTGACCGATACGTGCGGAATGCAGAACGTCCAGCGCGTCCCAAATTGACCATGCGTCCACGTCTTCGCCTGCATGAGCGACAGTTTTGAGTCCGTTCTTGCGGGCGCGCTCAAATACGGGACCAAAGTCTTTGCACGGACCTTTTGATTCTGCGCCGCCAAGACCAATGCCGATAACTTCCGGAATCTTATCTGCGAGCAGCATGTCCAGATTTCTTTCTGCATTTTCCAGACCGAATGTGCGGGAGACATCGACAAGAACGCGCACGTCTACGCCAGTCTCTTTTTTGATTTTGGCGATATTTTTGCTGAAATTCTTCATGATGTCGCCGTAGACAAAGCCTTTTTTGACGAATGCTGACGGGGCAAAGAAAACTTCCGCGTAGGAAACGCCATTGTCGATGATGTACTGCTGCAGGTCAGCAAAAACGAGGTCAAAATCGTCTACGCTGGTAAACAGATTCTGAACTTGAAGGAAAGCGGCGATGAAACCGTTCAAATCTTCATAGCTGAACAGTTTTTTCATCTCTGCATCGGTAAATTCGACGCCGTTTGTTTTGTAATAGAGCTTTTTGATTGAATCTTTGCTGATGGCAGCTTCAATGTGTAAGTGAATTTCCGCTTTGGGAATCGCCTTTAGAAATGAGTAAAATTCCGTTTTTTTCATCATACAATTAGCTCCATTTCGTATTATAGCACATATTTCGTCAAAAATCTTGAAATCTGACAAAATATTCTTTTATTTCTATTATATATCGGCAAAAATGCGTTATTTCTTTAATGCCTGTTTTAACTCGTTGACGATTTGTGCGAAAGTATCGAGCGCGCTTTGAACTGGCTCTGTGCTTTCCATGTCAACGCCTGCCACGCGGAGGCTTTCGATTGGGTAGCGCGAGCCGCCGGATTTGAGGAATTTGAAGTAGTCTTCTCGTTCGCTCTTTCCGCCTTGGGTGACTCGTTTGGCGAGCGCGAGTGCTGCTGAGATACCCGTGCTGTATTTGTACACGTAGAACGCATTGTAGAAATGCGGAATCCGTAAGCCTTCCATGTCGCTGTTCGGCTCAAAGACCATCGCCTTTCCAAAATACAGTTCCAGAAGTTCACGGTAGATTTTTCGGAGCACCTGCGCGTTGAGCGGAGTGCCGTTTTCTACAAGTTCGTGCGCTTTCAGTTCAAATTCGGCGAACATGGTCTGGCGGTGCAAAGTGGCAAGAATGTCATTCGCGCGCATGGCGAGCAGGTACGAGCGCATGTTTTGGTCAGTCGCATTTTTCAGCAGATATTCAAACACCAGCTCTTCATTGAAAGTGGACGCGACTTCTGCCTCAAAAATGGTGTAGTCATAGCACATGAACGGATTGTTTGTCTTTGAGTAATGACTATGCATACTGTGTCCGCCCTCGTGCGCCATGGTGAACACGTCGCGGATAGCGGAATCTTTGTAGTTCAGCAAAATGTAGGGATAGCCCGTGTATGCGCCGGAAGAAAATGCGCCGCTTCGTTTGCCTTTGTTTTCATAGCGGTCAACCCAGCCACCGAGCAAACCTCCGCAGAGTGTGTCCGTATATTCGTTTCCGAGGGGACTGAGCGCATTGCGGCAGATTTCCACCGCTTCTTCGTAGCTTGTTTTGGTGTCCACATTTTTTACGAGCGGCACGTACACGTCGTAATGGCGCAGTTCAGAGAGACCGAGCACTTCTTTGCGGAGCTCATAATATTCGTGGAGCGCAGGAAGATTTTTGTGCACGGTGTCAATCAAATTGTGGTAGACGGAGAGCGGCACTTTGTTTGAAAAAAGCGCGGCATCCAGCGAAGACTCATATCCACGTGCGCGGGCTTCAAATACGTCTTGATTGACTGAGCCGGCGTACAGTGATGCGATTGTATTCTGATGCCGCTCAAATTCCGCGTAGAACTGTGTGTAGGCGGTCTTGCGGATTTCGCGGTCAGGATTTTCCATAAAGACAGAATACGTGGAGTGGGTGAGCGGCTCATCTTTTCCGTTTACGGTCACGGTGCCAAACTGCAAGTCCACATTGTTGAGAAACGAGAAGGTGTTGCGCGCTGTCTGTGCGCTTTCTGACTGTAACGCCAAAATATTCTCTTCTTTTTCCGAAAGGATGTGGTCTTTCATGCGCAGTTGTTTTTTGAGGAACACACGGTAGTCGTCAAAATCGGCATCTTCAATCCATGCAGAGAGCGTGTCGTCCGGAATAGTCATCAGTTCGGGAAAAAAGAAGCTGCTTGCTGACTCTGCGGAAGTGATTGCCATCATCACGCGTCCCTCACGGTCTTGCGCATCGGCATCTCCCACGTCTGCTGAATGCTGGAGGCTGGCATAATTTGCGGTGGTTTCAATCGTTTTGTCCAGCTGTTCCATCGCTTTGAGCGCGCCCAGCAATTTTTCCGCCGATTCGCCAAGTTTGCCTTTGTACGAAACAAGCGTGGCAGTCAGTGCAGGAATGGAAGCAAGCGCTTTTTCCCATTCGTCGTCAGATTTGTATAAAGTAGTTAAATCCCATTTGTATTCATCGGGAACATCTTTTCTGTTAGGAATTGTATTGGTAGACATATAAATATTGTAGCAGAAATTATGTTTTCTTTCCACTCCGAAAAATGTCTTGATTGTCGAAGCGGGTTCTTAGGGCGGTAGCCCTAAGCCGTGCTGGAAAAGAGAGGGGGGTTGGGGGAGAGAGAAACAACGCTTCGGAGTAGAGGTTTCTCTCTCCCCCAAATACACGCGGGGTTTTAGGGGCTGCGCAAGCCCCTAGGCGAGAGGGTAGCACGCAACGCAGTGCGGGCGCAGGGGGAGACTTCCCCCTCCCATAAAATAAATTTTGCGTTTTATGAAAAACCGTTGTATACTTAAAGAGGTCAGTACGGTGACGTGCGACTGGATTCCGTATGGCGTCCCCAGTTCTAAATCCAGCGTTTGCTGGTAAGGAGGCATGATAAAAAGTACGTCCCTGTGCTTTTTATCATGAGCAATTGCATTCTAAAGCCTGCAATCGCTATCCGCGCCATCCATGGCGCGCGGGTGCCACCGAGGCTTTAAAGGAGTTCATTTATGAATAAAACATATTCTGCTGTAGGCTTTGATTTGGAAAAAAAGCAGTCAGACATGATTGAAAAAAAGTTAGAGCGTGTAAAATACGCCGAGGATTTGATTGTCGATTTAATCGTCCGTGTAAAACATGAGCAGGAATACGTTTTTGATGCGAATGCGAATTTCCGCTGGGGCGCACAGGCGCATGTTTCTGCGAGTGACTACGATTTTGGCGCGGCTCTGAACAAAATGATGGATGTTCTTGACGTTAAGGTGAAGAAAGAGAAAGAAAAAGTGCAGGAAAAGAAGTAAGCCTGTACTGCCGCGCTTGTTTGGCGCGGTCGATTGAAATAAACTCATATTTGTGTTAAACTGCCCTCATATTCTTGTATGGGGGCTTTTTTTATGAAGGTCGTTGTTATCGGTGCTCAGTGGGGCGATGAAGGTAAAGGCAAAATCGTGGATTATCTTGCCGAAGATGCAAAATACGTGGTGCGCTATGCAGGCGGTCCGAATGCGGGACACACGATTGTTGTTGACGGTAAGCAGTATGCGCTTCATCAGGTGCCGTCCGGCATTTTGTACCCCGATAAGTCAGTGTTCTTGGGCGCAGGCATGGTAATTGACCCTGAGGCATTGTTCAACGAACTGCAGATGCTCAAAGACAACGGCATCAATTGGGAAGGCCGCGTATTTATTTCTGACCGCGCGCACATCATTCTGCCACGTTACCGCCAGATGGACAAAGACCGCGATGCAGCACGCAAACTCCCGATTGGTACGACAGGCCGTGGCATTGGTATCGCTTACAGTGAAAAAGCCGAGCGTGATGGTCTCAGACTTGCTGATTTGGATTGGGCAGAGAAAATCGCTGAATATGATGGCGAGGACAAAGCCTTCTTGGACAAATACAAGGATAAGTTGATTGAAATGCGCGTGGACTTGACGGCAAAAATGTACGAGTTCCGCAACGACAATATTTTGTTTGAGGGCGCACAGGGCGCAATGCTGGACATTGACAGCGGAACTTATCCGTATGTTTCTAGTGGCGCATCTTGTGCGGCAGGAGCGGCGACAGGCTGTGGTATTGGTCCGCACGATTTGGACAACATCATGGGCGTGTTCAAGGCATATCAGACGCGCGTTGGTAACGGACCCATGCCGACTGAGTTCAACAACGAAAGCGAGGGCGAGTTGTGTGAATACGTGCGCAAGACCGGACGCGAATACGGTGTGACGACGGGACGTGCTCGCCGCTGTGGTTACTTGGATTTGGTTGCCCTGCGCTATGCATGCCGCGTAAACTCATTGGACAGCCTCGTTCTCACACATTTGGATATTTACGATACGTTTGATGAAATTGAAGCGTGCACCGCATATGAAATTGACGGCAAACTTGTGACCGATTTCCCTGCCAGCGTTGAGGCGATGGAAAAGGCAAAGCCTGTGCTTCAGAAGTTCAAGGGCTGGAAAGCGAGCCTCAAAGAGTGCCGCAGCTACGAAAAACTGCCCAAGCCCGCACGCGACTACGTGGAGTTTATTGAAGACTACTGCAAAACTCCGGTCAGCATCATTTCTGTTGGCTACGAGCGCGACGAGACCTTCATCAGAAAGAATCCTTGGTCTAAGTAAAATCGGCATATTCAAAAGGATTCATAGGATAAAAAAGGATGCAGAGGAAAGAAAATCCTGTGCATCCTTTTTTTTCTGCGTTTATTCTGTTGAATTACAGAACTATGCAAATATTTCCCTTACTTTTTCTTTGAATTGCCGGCCGCGGTCGAATTCGTTTTGGAACATGCCGAAACTGGTTGCGCCGGGGCTGAAGACTACGACTTTTGTGCCGAGCGCGCCTTTGTGAGCCTCGATGTCGGCTTTGAGTTTGGTGAGCATTTCTTCCAGCGAGGCATACACGCCGTTGTGACGGATGCCGCGCGCGTTGAAATCGGCGAGCATTTTGTCGGTGGCGGTGCCGGCGAGGAGATATGTTGCCGACGGCTGGATTGCCAACGGATTTGCAAGCGTTGCCGCAATCGGTGAAAGGTCAAGGCCTTTGTCCGTGCCGCCGGTGAGAAAAATAACTGGCTCGCCGAAGGCTTGGGTGGATTCTGCCGCCGCTTCGGGGACGGTTGCCGCGCTGTCGTTGTAGAATCTGACGGTGAGTCCGCCATTTTTCCACTCATGGAAATATTCCAGACGGTGCTCAATGCCGTTCCAGTGGCCGAGGATGTCAATTGTTTTTTCCGGCTCAACTCCCATCAGCTCAAGCACAAGCGCGGCGTTCAGCACGTTCAATCTCATGTGCTTTCCGGGAACGATGATATCTTTGAGAATCGTGTCAGTGTCTTTGTCTTTTGCCTGCGCCGTTTTGCTCAGCAGTTTTGCGGGAAGACGACAGATGCCGGTTCCCTTTGCGTCCTGCCAGATGCCGTACACATTCTGCGGAAGTTTCTTTTTGCTGTAGCGCAGGACGGTCGCCTTGGTCTCAGCGGCAAAAATATTTCCCCAGTTTGAAATCAATGTGCCGCCGTCAGCTGCGGGGTCGTCATCAAAATCAAGAATCGTAAAATCATCTTTGGTCTGGTCAGCATAAATCAGTTTTTTGTCCGCCACGTAGGAAATCATGCTGTGGTAAAAGTTCTGGTGGTCGGGGATAATTTTGGTAATCAGCGCGATTTTTGGTTTGAGAGCCTTTCGTCCGCGCAAGTCCGCCAATTGCCAGCTGGAAAGCTCAAGGACGACCGGCGTGGTTTTGTCAGTCTGGTCAAGGAAGGTGAGCGGGCTGACCGTGATGTTCCCGCCCAAGAATGCGTTAAATCCAGCCTCCTTGAGACCGAAATAAATCGCGCTTACGGTAGATGATTTTCCTTTGCTTCCCGTGATGGCGATAATCGGTGCCTGGGTAAAATGAAGGAACAAACTGATGTCAGTCTCGATGGCTTTTGATGCCGCAAGGTATTTGTTTCCGTCGTATTTTACGCCCGGGTTTTTGATTACGCAGTCTGCCTGCTCAAAGTCTTCTATCTTATGTTCGCCTAATACATAGCGCAAACGGCTGTGGTCAAGCGATGAGTCTTCGTCCAAAGATTTGATGGTGGCGGCTAAATCCTCTGCCTTTTTCATGTCTGTCACCGTGACGAGCGCCCCGTGTTTGAGCAAAAAGCGTACGGTAGCCTCACCGCCGCCGTTCAAGCCCAGGCCCATGACGGTCACTTTTTTGCCTGCGATATCAGCGGGTGTAGAAAAATAGCAGCCCTGCGGATAGGTGTGCGGAACAGGTGGTAACGGTTCGTCGGACATGAAAGCCTCCTTTTATCTATCGGTACGCAAATTGCGAGTCGCTTTGAATCTGAACTGAGCCTGCTTAATTAGCATGTCAATGAGTTCGTCAAAAGCAAGACCTTCACTTTCGCAGAGTTTGGGGAACATGGAAATTGACGTAAAGCCCGGCAACGTGTTGATTTCGTTCAGGTAGATGTCGCCATTTTCTTTGTCCACAAAGAAGTCCACGCGGGAAAGTCCGCTTGCGTCAATCGCTTTGTATGCCTGTGCCGCCAGATTGCGAATGGTCTCTTTTTCTACTTCATCGACCTTTGCGGGAATCAAAAGTTTTGCGCCCTTGGGGTCGTTGTATTTTGCGTCGTAATCATAGAATTCGTGACTAGGCGCGATTTCTCCCGGACCATAGACCACCGTTTCTTCAATTTTGTGGCTTCCGCTTGCCGTGGTGGGGTTTCCGGTGACTGAACATTCCAGCTCGCGCGCATTAATTGCCTTTTCAATCAGAATCTTGTCGTCCCATTCAAACGCTTCCACAATAGCACCGTTCAGATGACGCAAATCTTCCGCACGGCTTACCCCATCGCTTGAGCCTGCTGAACACGGTTTTACGAACAGCGGGAATCCCAGTTTTGACTGCGCCTCTTCCAAAAGCTCATCATATCGGGCAGAAGAAGCCAAATCGCTTCGGCGGATGCAAATGTACGGCACAACCGGAATGCCAGCGTGCTCCAGAATCACCTTTGTCTTTTCTTTGTCCATGGCGACCGCACTAGCCATAACGCCGCATCCCACGTAGGGAACGTCAGCCATCTCAAGCAAACCTTGCACCGTGCCGTCTTCGCTGAAAGTGCCATGCATCGCGGGAATCACCACGTCCACGGGAATATGATTTGCTCCCACTTTGAACGCGCCTTTTTTTCCGCCCGCAGGAACAACACTCACTTCCATCGCGGCATCCTCGTGAATCTGCAAGGTCGTCTTTTGGTCGCGCTTGATTCGTGCCAGCTCGCCGTAGTCCTGCAAGTACCAGCGGCCTTCCTTTGTGATGCCAATCAACTTTAACTGATGTTCGCTCGTGTCGATATTGCGCGCAATCGCTGTCGCTGAAATAAGAGAAATCTCATGTTCACCGGATTTTCCACCGTATAAAAGTGCAATAGTCATATTCCCCACCTTTCCTTTTTTCTATAGTATAGACCGACTTTCCCATTTGTGCAATCGCCACAATTCGTCTCTCACCGCCAACCGCAGTGCAATCTAATCGCAAAAGACAAAAAGGACACAATCAAATGTGTTTCAGCAAAAACAGACTTCCGCTTGAAGTTCCGCTTGCGGAATCTTCGGAACCCGTCGCTGAAATGCGCGGTTGAGCGTATAAGGAACTTGACTCGTTCGCGTCGCTCACTCGCGCGCTCAAAGCGATTTCTGCGCGAGAGTTTGCTTTGCAAACTATTACAGAAACTTCGTTTCTGTCGAACCGTACCTCACGTCTGTTTTGCACAATTCATTCCCTGTCAGCCCTTTTTGACAGAAGCAATCGCAGTGCACTGCGGTCGCCATGTGTAATCGGCTGAGGACGGCGAATGAAATTCACCAAAAAGACGGGAGTGGAAGCGGGGCAACAAAGCCGCTTTGAGCGGGCGAGCGTAGCGAGTCCAATCTCCAAATTCGCTCAACCGCGGGCTTTGCTTGACACGCTGCAACGGTAGTCTTTTTGGTGCAACTGCGTTCTCTATTGTTCAGCCGATTCTTTGGGGGAAGAATTGCACTGCGATGGTTGTGGGCGTATACTTGACCCGTCATTATTTCGTCTGTAAAATGATGAGTGGGAGGCGCTATGCCAGTAAAATTAATCGGGACTGTTATCCTGCTGATTATCGTTACTATTTTTTGTGGATTTAATCTTGGCGAGGCGAATCGTTGTGACATCAACCTTTTGTTCCATACATTCAAGAATGTTCCTGTGTTCTTTACCGTATTGCTTTCATTTTTTTGCGGTATGGTTGTCATGTTTCCGTTTACGATTGGAAACGCAAAACGCAAGGCCGCTCTCAAGGAAATTGAAGACAAGGCTCGCGAAGAAAAACGTGCCGCAAAAGAGCAGGCTAAGGCTGACGCACAGGCAAAACACGATGCGCTTCTGGCCGAGCGTGAGGCTAAACGACAGGCTGCCGCAGCAGAAAAAGAGCGCAAGGAACAGGAAAAGCTTGCCAAAAAGAATGCGAATGCATCGGAGAACGGCGTAAAAGTGGTGAACGTAAATCCTGCGAACGAAGTTCCCGTTATCAAGCAATAAAAACTGTATTAAATATGAAGAAACTTGTCTTTTTTCTGATTTCAACAATGATTTTCTCCGCCTTGACCGCACAGACCGCCATCAACACGGCGCAGCTGGTTGCAAAAGAGGCGGCAAAAAAAGACACGCTGAATGATGCGGTCGCTTATCTGAAAAAACAAGTTCCTTCTCTAACCGTAGCGGCGGAAAAACGTGCGGGTTATGCGTTCTTGGGAGGCGTGCAGGAACAGATGGGCTTGTATGCAGACGCGCAGAAATCCTATGTGACCGCCGCCGGCATTGCCGCTGGAGATGCCGCTGGAATGCCAAAAAAATCGAACGAGCAGCTGGTGCTCGATGCCGTCCGTTGCGCGCTTTCTTGTGGAGACAGTGCCGCGGCAGACAGCTATCTGAACAGTGCCGTTCGTGGCTCAAAAACAGAATCAATTCAGGCATACGTAAAACTGTATGAGCAGTGGAGCGCATTGTGCAAAGTGCAGACTGAAAGCGGACTTTCCGAACCAGTGGCCATGCTGAAAACCTATGCCGAACTACCTTCCATGAAAATGGTCGCTCCCGCCGTTCTCCTCACACTTTGGCATGTTTCTGGCGAACAAGGCTATGCCGACAAACTCAAAAAGAATTACCCGAACAGCCCGGAAACGGCAGTGGTCAAAGGCGCGATTCAGCAATTGCCTCATCCGTTCTGGTATTTTGTCCCCCGCATCGGAAGCGCAATCCCCGAAGTGGAGCAGGAGCCTGTCACCTATCAGCAGTCCCCCGATGAAAAGCCAGAGACAAAAACCGCTTCATCAACTCCGGCAACCCAATCCGCTCCGTCAAAATCAAAAACAGAAAAATCAGCCGAACCCGAAAAACAAGAGAAACCCCTGTACCAGCAGCTTGGTTTGTTCAGAGATGAAGGCAACGCAAAAAGCCTCGTCGAACAGCTCAAAAAGAAAGGTTTTGCCGCCCGCATCACCAGCGAAAAACGCCCCAGCGGAACCACCTATTACATTGTCGTAGTGGATGAAAACAAAGACGGCACCATGGGAAACGAACTGCGCAACGCGGGATTTGAGTGCTACGGGGTGTATTGATTTTTAATCGGCGTCAGAAAACACGTCGTCGATAGTTTTAATCAAAGCTTTCTTTAGGCGCTTAGCGAACAGAGTTTGAATTTCTCTGAATGCGTTACCATTTGTCTCCAAAGATACGTCATCGGGAAGAAACAGGCTGTAAACATCGCTGTCGAGCGCTTCGCAAATTTTCAGGAATGTCTTATCACTCGGCCACAATCGGCAGCCTTCGATGCTGTTTATGGTCGCCTCTGACAAATCAGCTTTTTCCGCCAGCTGAGATTGTGTCATACTTGCCTTTTTTCTGAGTCTCTTGATATTAAACGACAGTCGATTTTTTAATGACTCCGAATCCATATGCAAAGTATACGCAAAATTTCCCTATTAAATAAACTTATGATAAGTACAAAAAATTGATATTATTTGTATTGACGATATGCAGAAATGTAGTTAAACTATTAATAATTCAGCGATTTGTATTTTTAATACAATCCTGAACTGATTCCCCGTTACGGTGTTTCGGCCCGGACGGGGGATTTTGTCTTGTTCCTGGGGAGAGAATGGACTGCTACTGTATAATGGTAAAAACTGGTGCCGAGGAGCAATTCAAAACTGTCGCCGCTGAAAAACTAGGTTCTAGCGATGCGACCGCTCAGTTTTATTTTTTTAAAAAACAGATGCATGCCCGTGCAGGAACGAATTTTCTTGAGCCACTATTTCCGGGCTATATCTTTATGGAGACAGAAAACCTGGAGGTGGAGTCGGTAGAAGCCCTTAAAAAAATCAAAGGCTTTTACCACTTTTTATTCAGCAACGACTCTCCGCAGAAACTACAGGGCTACGATTTGGACTACTTTGAGCGTTTCCGCAGGAGTGGCGAGTTGCTGGGACTTTCAAAAGTCACGTTCGACAAAGACCAGCGAATCGTGATTGTTGGCGGACCGCTTAAAGGCTTTGAGGGAAACATCATCCGCGTAAACCGGAGATGCCGCCGCGTGACCGTTGAAATTGATATGTTCGGCTACAGCAAAAAAGTAGACCTGTGCTACGCTGACGCCGAAGCTGTATAACCATCCGTCGTGGCTGTCCGTCAATGCCTGATAGAGGTGCGGACAAGTGCGACATCCATCCTCCCCGTGTGCGGCGTTGTTCCGCATGGAGTACTGTTCTGCCTGACGCGTAATGTGCGACAGCTGGGGTCACGTGCTGGTGGGGAGAGGTGGGGAGAGGTGGGGAGATGGGGAAACGAGTAAATAATAAATCAAAAGAAATACAAATCTTCTCAAGGAAAATCAAAATGAAATACGCACTCATCGGTTGTGGTCGTATTGCGACCAACCATGTGAAGGCTGTTGTGAACAACGGTCTTGAATTTATTGCGGCATGTGACATTGTGCCGGAAAATATCGAGAAACTGCTTGCCAAACATGAACTGCAGAATGACCTTTCAATTGCCCGTTATTCTGATTACAAGCAGATGATTTCTGAGCACCCTGAACTTGAGCTTGTAGCGATTGCGACTTCATCTGGGAACCATGCAGAGATTGCTTTGTACTGTATAGATCATGGCATTAACGTCATAATCGAGAAACCCATGGCTATGTCAATGAGCGATGCAGAAGAGATTATCAGGCGAAGCGAGGAAAAAGGCGTAAAGGTTTGCGCTTGCCACCAGAACAGATTCAACGTCGCCGTACAAAAAACCCGTAAGGCTCTGGAGTCAGGACGTTTCGGAAAACTCTCTCATGGATCAATCCATGTGCGCTGGAACCGCAACCGAGACTATTACGAGCAAGCTCCATGGCGTGGAACTTGGGCTGAAGATGGCGGGTGCCTCATGAACCAATGTATTCACGGAATCGACCTTTTGCGCTGGATGATGGGTAATGAGGTCGATACTGTTTACGGAGTAACTCGTCAGCAGCAACATGACTACCTTGAGGCAGAAGACGTGGGAATGGCTGTTGTAACATTTAAAAATGGTGCAGTTGCGACTATTGAAGGAACAACAAACGTATATCCACAGAATCTGGAAGAAACACTCTATCTGTTCGGCGAGAAAGGAACTGTAAAAATCGGCGGAAAATCAACGAACAACATTGACGTATGGGATTTTGCGGACGAGACTGAAGCAGATAAGGCGAATAAAGGGCTTGAGGAACAGACGAGCAACGTATATGGGAACGGGCATACAAGCCTTTATGCGGATATGATCGACGCAATTAAAAACAACCGAAAGCCCTATGTTGATGCCGTAGCGGGACGAAATGCACTTGAAATGATTCTTTCAATATATAAAAGCATGAAAACTGGAGAGCCTGTAAAGTTTCCTCTTAAAGACTTTGCAAGTGTAGATATGAAAGGAATATTTTAAAAATGGAATTCAGAGACTTAAAAAAACAGTATCAGATATTGCAGAAAGATATAAATGCAAGCGTGCAAGCTGTATTTGCTTCCGCTCATTATATTTCGGGTTCGGAAGTAAAAGAGTTGGAAGGTCAACTTGCAGAATATGTGGGAGTAAGGCACTGTATTACCTGTGCGAACGGAACTGATGCGCTTACTCTTGCACTTAAGGCATGGGGAATCGGGAAAGGAGACGTTGTATTTGTTCCAGACTTCACGTTTTTTTCCAGTGGCGAATGCCCTGCTTCCGAGGGTGCGACTTGTATTTTCGTTGACGTGGATGAGCGTACTTATAATATTGACCCGAATAAACTGGAAGATGCGATTAAAAGAATCAAAGACGAAGGAAAATATACCCCGAAAGTTGTAGTCTCAGTCGATTTGTTCGGACTTCCTGCAAATTACGATGCGATTAAACCAATTTGTGAGAAATATAATCTCCTTCTTCTTGAAGACGGTGCGCAAGGATTTGGAGGTGAACTGCACGGAAAGAAAGCATGCTCTTTTGGTGACATTGCTACGACAAGTTTCTTTCCTGCGAAGCCCCTCGGATGTTATGGCGACGGTGGAGCGATTTTTACAGACAATGATGAGTGGGCTGCGCTCATTCGAAGCTATGCAGTACACGGAAAAGCAGGCGATGACAAGTACAATAATATCCGCCTAGGAGTAAACAGCCGGCTTGATACCTTGCAGGCCACAATTCTTAAGGTGAAGTTCAAGGCTTTTATTGATTATGA
>JAFSTK010000018.1 GCA_017450535.1 Treponema sp. | reverse complement strand
TCAGAAAATATCAAACGTCCTTCAAAAGTAACGGTACAGGCTCTCAATGAGCAGGGAAAGCCCTTTACGCTGGAAGCCGATGGTCTGCTTGCCCGTATCATTCAGCATGAGAACGACCACCTTGACGGCATTGTGTACATTGACCGTGGCGACCCCGAATTTGCCGCCAAAACAACCGCACAGTTCAAAAAACGCCTGGAACGCGCCACCAAAAAAGAAGAAGAAAAAATGAAAAAGGCAGCAAAAATAGCGGCGAAAATTGCGGCAAAGCAGGCGAAAAAAGAAGCAAAAGCGTAATAACGTGGAAGTGAACAAATCTTTTCCACAAAAATTTTCTCTAAATTCTTGCATTTTTTTGGCAAAACGGGAAAAAATTGTTCAGCAGTTTGCACTGGTGAAAAGCAACTATAAAGAGAAAAGTCTGTATGAAACAATTTTTTAGATGCGCTGCACTCATTCTTGGGGCGGCACTGGCATTCGGTTTTGTTTCGTGTGAAGGCGATGTAGAAACCGAGTATTTAAACAAAGAAGTAAAGGTGGATAAAACCTACGCAAGTGCGGTCGCATTTACGGTAACGGAGACGAGCACCGAAGGCACCGTTTCTGTCACTATGGCGAGCGAGTCTACCGGCGCGAAGATTTACTACACGACTGACGGTTCGACTCCGACAACACAGAGCACAGAATACACAGCGGCTCTCACCATAAGCGAAGACACGACATTCAAGGCAATCGTGGTAAAAGAGGGAATTGAGAACAGCCCGGTTTCGATTGCATCTGTTTCAGTTAAGGGAAGAAAAGTGATTGAGACAGTGTATAAGACCTACACAAGCGCAGTTACATTCTCAGTAGAAGCGACAGTCTCAATAAAGGACATGAAAACTGACGTTGTCGCGCCTGCAAATGTAACGAACCTTGCCGCAACAGCAAAAGACACTTGCGTGCTCCTTACATGGACCGACGCTACGGACAACGATGTCTATGGCTACGAAGTGAGCTACAGCGGAAATTCCGCAATCAACCGCACGGTTCTTCCTGTGCTGGACGAAAAGAGCATGGTAGTGGCTCCTGGAGCGGGCGGCTGCTATGTCTCAGGATTGACAAACGGCACAGAATACACCTTTACCGTCAAGAGCGTGGACACGAGCGGAAACAAAAGTGCGGGCGTCACCGTAAAGGCAACGCCGGTTGCAGTTGAAGGAAACGTTATGGTCATTAACCTTACGCCGTCCACGACAAGCGCAACCAAAGAAAATGTGACCGTGACTGTACAAATTATTTCAGACGCATCGGTAAAAACGATAAAATATGCAACGGGAACTAAACCGGTCAGTTATTTTGTCACAGACGGCACAAGCATAACTGCGGACGGACAGGGCGCATACACATTCACTGCGAGCGAAAACGAAACATTCACCGTATTCGCGCAGGACAAAGTCGGCAGACGCGAAACTACGGGAATCACCATCAGCAATATCGACAGAACGGCACCGGGAACGGTCACAGACTTTAAAGCAGTCTACAATTACAGTGCAAAAACGATTACACTTTCTTGGAACGAACCCGCCGACAGCGATTATGCAAAAGTGGCGATTACAAGCGGGGACGCTGCCATTGCTATGGTGGAAAAGGGCACAAAGACCTATACGATAAACAATGTGAAAGCCGACGGCACAGCGTACACCTACAATGCGGTGTCTTACGACGCAGCGGGCAATTCTTCTGCCGCAGTCAGCGCAAGCATTTTTGCCGGGCTATTTACTATAACGGTAAACGACAGCACAAACGGAACAGTTTCTGCGAACAAGAGGACAGCGGTAGAAGGCGAGACAGTCACGCTGACCGCAACACCGAAAACGGGCTATAAACTTGCTTCACTTTCCGTAAAGAACGGCGAAACTGATGTCTCTATAGCGGCAGGCAAAAAGTTTACCATGCCGGCGGGGAATGTAACGGTCAGTGCGACATTCATACCCATTGCATCAGAGTTTGTAACAGTGAAAGGCGCAACGGTAAGCGGTGTGGTCGCAAATTCAGAGGTATTCATTGCAGGCCGTACTGTGCCAATTCCTGACATGTATGTGAGCGACCACGAAGTGACGCAGGAAGAATACGAAACGTACTGTAAATACGACTCAGACAGCCCGTCAAGCACTTAGAGGTGTTGGCATCAACTACCCCGCATACTATGTGAACTGGTACGACACCATCGTTTACTGTAACCTGCGCTCTATGGCAGAAAACCTTACCCCGGTATACAAACTCGGAGGCGAAACAGACCCGACCAATTGGAGCGGAATCGTAGGAGATGCAGGAACAAAATTCTGCGGGCCTTCAAGCAGTGATACTGCATGGGACGGAATAACCGCAGACTTTAGTGCCGACGGATACCGCCTGCCGACGGATACCGCCTGCCGACGGAGGCCGAATGGGAGTACATAGCCCGTGAGGGAAACAACGGCATACCGGCAACGCAGACCACCTACGCAGGAAGCGACACGATTGGCGATGTGGCGTGGTATAGCGGAAACAGCGACCGCAAAACTCACGAAGTAAAGGGCAAGAATGCAAACACGCTCAGAATATACGACATGAGCGGAAACATGGCGGAATGGCGCTGGGACTGGCACGGGGAGGAGAACATAGATTCGTCTACCAGTGCTTCTGGCGCTTCTTCGGGCAATGCCCGCGTCACTCGCGGTGGCTCTTGGGGCAGTAAAGACTCCATCTGCACGGTTGCTTACCGGAGCTACAGCGACCCGTACTCCCGCACCTGCTACCTTGGTTTCCGTGTTGTGCGTACCAGTTCTGCAAACTAAAAAGAAATCGCTTTGTTTAAGGAGCACGCTAAGGCGTGCGAAATAAACAGAGCGAAATACCGTGCATAGATTGTAAAGGGCAGGCGCAACAAGCGTCTTGCCCTACTAGGGGCTGCGTAAGGGATAGTAGCACCTGCGGAGCAGTTCTGGAGAGAGGAGCGGGGCGACGAGCGGAAGAATGGAGCACGGTTAGTGCGGAAGTGCGCATAGCCCGACCAGAAGCACGCAGTGCTTCTGGGTACGCCCATAGTTTAATTTTTCTAAAGTTCCTTCATCAGCAGGAAATCTTTTAGTTTGATGTGCTCTACGTTGCTGGTTGAATAATCTAATTCATCGTTTGTGATGAGGATTTTTTTGTCTATCTGGCTTAGTCCTTTGAATGCGGAAAATTCCCGTTCGTATGCTTTTTCATCTTCCACGCTGTAGGCGACTTGAACGTAATATTTTTTGCCGTTCTTTTCTGCTAGAAAGTCTATTTCTTTGCCGTTGTTGTCGTATACTGTCACGGAATATCTGCGAAACAATAGTTCGTTATAGATAATGTTTTCAAGATTGCGTGTCAGGTCAAAACGTCCGTTCATGCATCGGATTGAATTTAGTGCGACATCGCAATTGTAAAGTTTTTGGCTTTGTTCCAGTTCTTTTTTTGCTTTTTTTGAATAGCGTGAAATCGGCTCAATGATGTAGGCTTCCGCAAGATAAGAAATCCATTTTTGTACGGTGTTTGCTGTGCATTTTACTCCGTGGCTGTTCATGTAGTCAGAAATTGATTTTGCGGAATAAATGCGTGCGTTGGAAATCAAGATGAAATTTGTCAACTTTTTGAATTCATCGGCTTTTCGGATTTTGTATCGATTGATAATGTCATTTTCTACAATACTTTTGTTGAGGTCGTTGATGTAACGTCGTTCTTCATCGAGCGTGGCAAATTCAAGTCGTTTGGGAAATCCGCCCCACACAAGATAGTATGTCACGGTCATTTCTTTTTTAAGTTGGGCTGCATATTCTAAAAGTTCCATGTACACAAAAGGGCGGATTCTAAAAGAAACATAACGACCACTGAGTTCTTTGGTAAATTCTTTTGAGAGCAGTTTTGAGTTGGAGCCGGTAATGAACACGGAGCAGTTTTCCCGTCGTAAAGAACGGCATGCGTATTGCCAGCCGTTGATTTCCTGCACTTCGTCCAAAAAAACATAGCACAGTCCGTCCTTGCGGTTTTGATTGACATAGGAGACGATATCTTCCCAGGTTTGAATCAAAGATGTAACGGCTCGGTCATCAAAATCGAGATACACAATATTGTCGGATTTTTGACGTATTTCTTGCGCGACCTGTTCCATTATGATGGACTTTCCAGAGCGGCGCACCCCGGTGAAGACTTTTATCAAATCGCTGTCATAAAATCCGCGTACATCTTGGACATAAAAATTCCGTACTATCATACTGAGAATTTTAACTCACTTTGTCAAAATTCGCAATATTATTGAGAAAATTTCTTTATTTAGTAAAAATTCTCATTACTATTGCGAATTTTTACTAAAATTGGATTAATTCGCAATAGGAAAGTGTTTACAGTTCCTTCATCAGCAGGAAATCTTTAAGTTTGATGTGTCGGACGGAACTGGTGGAAAAATCGTGCTCATCTGCGGTGATAAGGATTTTACTTCGGCTGTTGTCCGTGAGGTTGAACGGGGCGAATTCACGGTTATAGGTGGAATCTTCGGCGACGGAATAGGCGACTTGAATCAAATATTCTTTGCCATTTTTTGCCGCGAGGAAATCAATTTCTTTTCCGTTTACATTGTATACTGTCAGCTCATATCCCATAAAAACAAGTTCATTGTAGACGACATTCTCCAGGTTGTGCGTCAGGTCAATGCGTCCGCTTGTTTGTCGGATTGTGTTGGAGGAAACATCTTCGTCATACAGTTTTGTATAAAAATCCAGTTTCTTTTTTGCTTTTGTTGAATACTGTGGGATTTTTCTGATGATATATGCTTCTTCAAGGTAAGCAAGATAATTCATAACTGTATTGACTGAACATTCGATTTTCTGGGATTTTAGATAGTTATGAATTGAATTTGAGCTGAAAATCCTGGCATTTGAAATAAGCACGTAATCTACCAGTTTTTTAAAAATCTCTTCTTTGCGTATTTTGTAGCGATTGATAATGTCATTTAATACTATCGTTTCGTCCAAATCGTTAAGATAGCGGAGCATCGCATCTTGGTCTGAAAATTCCAGTCTTTTGGGGAAGCCTCCAAATTTCAGATAGTCGTCCACAGAAATTTCTCGATTCAATTCCTTTGCGTATTCGGAAATTTCTTTGTATACAAACGGGCGGATGGTAAAAGCGACATACCTGCCGCTCAGTTCTTTTGTGAATTCTTTTGAGAGGAGTTTTGAATTTGAGCCAGTGATAAAAAGCGAAAGATTTTGCAGTCTGAGAGTTTTGCATGCAAGATTCCAATTTTTTACCGTTTGAATTTCGTCCAGAAAAACATACCATTTTTCGTCAGGCTTTTCTGATATTACATTTTCAATATATGAAATAAGCGCAAGGTCATCAGGAATTTTTGAAGAAACTGAGCGTAATTCAAAGTTGAGGAAAATAATTTGTTTTCCCTGCGATTGAAGTTCTGCTTTAACCTGTTCAAGCACCACTGACTTTCCACAACGTCGAATTCCCGTAATGACTTTGATGAGGTCGCTCTCGTAAAATGGTCTGATTTTGCAGATGTAGTTTTCTCTCTTTATCATGTCTGTATTCTACTGAAAACTTTTTAAGTTTTCAACAAAGTTTTCAGTAGTAGTGAAAACTTTTGTACTTTTTGGAAAAGTTTTCAATTGATGGCATTCAGACTGGAAACCCGTCCCATTCCGTGTTACACTATTCGTATGCGAAAATTGCGAGTCTTATACGCGGGGAGTCCGTTGGCTTCCAGCATTGTCTTAAAAAATCTCATTGCGCTTGGCGAGGGGAACGGTTACGAAATTACAGCTGTGCTCACCAATCCTCCGAGTGCGCGTGGTCGGCACAAAGAGTTGATTCCTACGGAAACGGCGCAGGTGGCAGAGGCGCATGGCATTCCGGTGTTTGCGTTTGAGCATCTTAAGGCTGAGGCGCGCGAGGCTATTTTGCCGCTCAAATGTGACCTTTTGCTTTGTTTTGACTACGGTCATATTTTTGGCATAAAGTTTTTGACGATGTTTCCGTTGGGCGGCATCAATCTGCATCCGAGTGCGCTTCCAAAATATCGTGGCTGTACTCCTGTGCCTGCCGCAATTTTGAATGGTGACAGCGAGTTGGGCATTAGTGTGCAACGTCTCGCGCTCAAAACTGATGAGGGTGACATTGTGGCAAAAACAACTGTTCCGCTTACAGGCACGGAAACCACGCAGAGCCTGATGGACGGTGACGGTGTGCACAGTGTTGTTACGGATGAAGGAACCAAGTTGTTGGACAGTGTGCTCAAGTCGATTGTTGCTGATGCGGACGACATGTGCAGTGAGTTGCCGTATATTTCTCCAAAAGGAACGCCGCAATCTGGAGAAGCGAGTTATACGCCATTTATCAAAAAAGAAGATGGCATTATCAATTGGAACAAATCTGCCGCAGAAATTGACCGTCAGATTCGCGCGTATACGCCATGGCCTGCATGTTCAACGGTGTGCAACGGGGTCAATCTGCTGATTCTCAAGGCAAAAGTTTCTGGCGCGCGCACAACTGAAAAAGCGGGAACCGTGCTTCCGTATCAAAAATCGGTGGGCATAGAAATCGCTTGTGGTGACGGCTCAATCCTTGTGGCGACGGAATTGCAGTGGCAGACAAAAAAGGCGATGGACTACAAATCGTTTATGAACGGCGCGCGCAGTTTTATCGGTGCGGTTTTGGGGTAGCATAATCGCCTAAAAACTGATACCATAGTTGTATGTCGCTAAAAGATAAGATTAAGAACTTCAATATAAAAAACTGCCGCGTCTCTTTTCTGAATACTATGGAAAAATTACAGGCGAACGGCAAATCTTTGGTACTGCTGATTTTTTCCGCTGTCGTAGTCATGTTTATCGCATGTCTGGCGGTTTTCTTTGCTTTCGTAAAAAGCCCGGAACAGGTGATGGTGCCCGATTTGGAAGGCAAGTTGTGGAGCGAAGCGTTGATGGAGATGCAGGCAAAGGAATTGTATCCCAGAGTTCAGCTGCGTTATACTGACAGCCCGGACGATGAGGGCAAAATCTTAAATCAGAATCCCATTGCGGGCGCAATCGTAAAAGCGGGCACTCGTGTTACGCTGACGATTAGCCGTGGTATTGTTATTGACCATGTGGAAAACTATGTGGGCATGAAATTGGATGAAGTGCGCCTCAAATTGCAGACCATGTTTACTGGCTCGGCGCGCCCGCTCATCGTGCTGAACAATCCCGTGTACAAGCCTGACCAAGCAGAAGCCGGTGTCATTTTGGAACAGGATCCGCCGGAAGGAACGATTATTTCCAGTCCGGTGACTGTGCAGTTGGTGGTGAGCCGCGGTCCTGACTATGAGCAGACTCGTGTGCCCAATTTGGTCGGAAAGACCGTGAACGATGTGCTTTCACAGATTGGTCAGTCCCGCCTGATATATGATTTTGTCTCTCACCTTGCTTCTGGCGACGAAAAGCCGGGTACGGTGACTGGTCAAGAGACATTTAAAACGGATTACGTAAAAAATTATACGCGCGTTCAGGTGGAACTGGCTATGCCCGCAAAGTCTGACGACGGCATGGTGTACGGCATTTTCTCTGAGCAGCTGACTGAATATCCTTATCCAGTTTCGATGTCGCTTGATGCAGTTCCCGATGGCGGAAACCGCTACAATTTGGTGACGCTCAACCACACTGGCGGTTCGCTTACAATTCCGTATGCGGTGCCAAGAGGAACGGAACTGGTGTTCACGGTCGTCGGGCGCGAAGTACGTCATATAACAGTACGCTGACATTTAGGAGGCATGATAAAAAGTACATCCATGTACTTTTATCATTGGCAGATTTTGCCGCTGGCAAAACTGCGATTCGATGCCTCCTGCATCGCCGCTAATGCGGTGTTTTTATAGGAGAATGTATGCAGCAGAGACCATTAGTTTGCTTGTGTCTGACAGGGAAAACGCTTGAAGAAGACGCTGAGCTGGTAAATCGATACAGGCATTATATTGACCTCGTTGAGCTTCGTGTTGATTTTCTTGAAGAGGAAGAACGGCTTTTTATTCGTGAATTTCCTTCGATGATACAGGTTCCTTGTATTCTGACTATTCGTCGTGTAAGCGATGGCGGTCATTATGAGGAAGGCGAGGCAGCGCGTACTATTTTGTTTGCCCGTGCGCTTTCTTTTGCTGAAGCTGACGTAAAAAAGAATTTCGCCTATGTTGATTTTGAAGAAGATTTTCATGTGCCCAGCTTACAGGACGCCGCTCTTGCGTTTGGCACAAAGATTATCCGCTCATTCCATGACATGCATAATCCGGTAAAAAATCTAAGAAAGCGGCTTGATTCTATGCGGACAACGGGATTTGAAATACCAAAGATTGCCTGTTTGCCGCATTCTCTCGCTGATGTGACGGAAATGTTCAAAGAAGCACAAGGGCTTTCTAAGACGGAGCAGATTTTGTGCGCTATGGGACCATTGGGTTTCCCCACACGAATTCTTGCGAGCAGATTGCATTCCTATCTCACGTATACGACGGCGGCAGAATTGATAAGCGGTATGACGGTGAATAATGGCATGTCAATCGGGCATATCGATCCTAAGACGCTGAGCGACATCTATCATTTTTCCCTGCTTGATGATAAAACGGCAGGCTTTGGCATTACCGGTTGGCCGCTCAAAGTGACTTCTAGCCCAAAGATGCACAACAAGAAGTTTGAAGTGAACGGCATGAACGCTGTGTATGGACCATTCCCCTCGGAATCCGCAGAGGACGCATTTACTTTTGCAAAATCTTTGGATTTAAAAGGCTTTTCTGTCACTATCCCTCATAAAGAAAATATTATTCCGCTGCTGGACGACGTGAGCGAAAACGTAAAGAAAATCGGTGCATGTAATACGGTCGTGCATTTACAGACTGGCTGGAAAGGCTACAATACCGATGCGCCCGGTTTCTCAAAAGCGTTGCAAGAATTTACCGGCCTGCAGAGTTTGAGCGGAAAAAAAGTGGCGATTATTGGAGCGGGTGGCGCATCAAGGGCAATCGCTTATGCAATTCATGAATTGGGCGGAGAGGCTTGTGTGTTCAACCGAACTATCAGCCGTGCCCGTGTGATTGCCGAGCAGTATGGTTTTACCTATGCGACACTAGGACCTGAGTCCTTGGAAAAAATTCACGAATATTCGGATATCATTGTGCAGACAACGTCAAAAGGTATGGGTGCGGTCACAGAGCCAAATCAGGACAACGACCCGCTCTATTTTTATGACTTTGACGGCACAGAAATGCTTTACGATATTATCTATGCGCCGGAAGTGACCCCGGTGATGAAGCGTGCGTCTGTGGCCGGGTGCAAAGTGCATAACGGCTTGACCATGCTGCAATATCAAGGTGACGAACAATTTGCGTTGTATAAGGAAGTGTACGAAAATGCTTAGTCAGAACGAACAGAAAATTTTAGTGGCGAACACGGCGATTGATACGCTCATTGAAGAAAAAAAGATTTTCAGCGGCATGAAAATCGGTTTGGGCACTGGCTCAACCGCTCTGCCCGCTGTCAAACGCCTTGCCGAGCGCATTGCTGACGGAACGCTTACCGATATTGAGGCAGTGCCGACGAGTTTTCAGACGGCAAATTATTGTCAGGACTTGGACATTCCCGTGTACAGTCTGAACCACCGCTCAATTGGCGGACATTTGGATTTGACTATTGACGGCGCGGATGCGATTGACCCGCAGAACAATCTGATTAAGGGCGGCGGTGCGGCTCTCCTGCGCGAAAAAATTGTCGCGTACAACTCCACTAATTATGCGATTGTCGCCGACGGCTCAAAAATTGTGCCCAATCTGGGAACAAAATTTCCACTTCCGGTAGAAATTATCGCTGAGGCGCGCGCGAGCGTTATCACGGCGTTGGAGCGGCTGGGCGCAACATGTACGCTGCGTGAGGGCGTGCGCAAATGCGGGCCGGTCATCACTGACTGTGGAAACCAAATTTTGGATTGTCTGTGGCAGATTCCCGTTGACCCTGTAAAAATGGAAGACGCAATCAACGGCATTCCGGGTGTGGTGGAGACAGGATTTTTCACCAAGCACCGTCCCGTTGTATTTTTCAGCAAAGAGGACGGCACCGTGGAGATGCGCCGCTAACGTATGGTTGCGGTAGCGCTGGGAGCCCCGTAGTAGCCAGCGGCTATGAGCGTGAGCGAAGGGCGGACATAGCGACGGCGAAGCCGTACCGCCCTATTTTATCAGCTTGTCCAAGCGAGAGTCTTTTTGGCGCCAGTTTTTGTCCACTTTTACCTGCAAGTCCAAATCGATGCGGTAGGGGAAGATTTTGCGCAATTTTTTGATGCTTTCCACGCGGATTGTTTTGATAAGAGTTGCGCCTTTTCCGATGACGATTCCTTTTTGGCTTTCACGTTCCACGCATAAGAATGCGCGCACCCACATTTCATTTTGTTTTTTCATTTCCATGTCGGCAATCTGAACGTAAATGGCGTGGGGAATTTCTTGCGAAAGACGGTTCATTGCCTGCTCACGGATGACTTCGGCAATGCGGAAATCTACTTCCTGGTCAGTGTAAAATTCTTCGCTGTACAAATGCGGGGCAACAGGTGCAAGGTCATACAATGCGCGCAGCACTTCGTTTATTCCCGTGTCATCTTTTGCGGAAGTCTGCAAGATTTTTTTTGCGTCCAAGTCTGGCAATTCTGTCTGCACGAACGCTTGCGCCTGAGTGGGTTTTGCGTGGCTGTCATCAATTTTGTTTATGGCGACCACCAGTTTTTGCGTGTGGTTTTTGAGCAATGTGGTGATAGACGCTTCTTCTTCGCCACAAGGCCGGGTGCTGTCAATTACGTACAGAATGCAATCTGCGTTCTCCAGCTGGTCAGTGACGATTGAGCGCATACGAAGGTTCATCTTTTTTTCTGAGTCGTGATAACCCGGTGTGTCTACAAAAACCAATTGCCCCAGCGATGTGTTTACAATGCCTTTGATTGCGTTGCGTGTGGTCTGCGGATATGACGAGACGATGGAAATTTCTTCTCCACTCGCTGTGTTGAGGAAGGTGGATTTTCCCGCTGACGGACGACCGATTATCGTGACGAGCGCGGTCTTTGGACCAACGGGGGGCTGGGTGATTTCTTCTGCTTCTGTTTGTGGTGTGATTTCTGCCATAGATGAATTATAGCGGAAAAAATACAAAAAGTCAGTTGATTGTATGGAATTAGCATTATTTTTGTGCTACAATAGTGGATATGGCTAAAATACAGGTGCTTCCAGGCAAACCGCTGAAACCAGGAATTCATGTGACAAAGGACGGCGTGAATTTTTCGATTTTCAGCAGAAATGCAAAGGTTGTCTATTTGGAGTTGTTTCACAAGGCTGATGACTCAGTTCCTTTTATGACGATACAACTTGATTCTGTGTACAACCGCATTGGCGATATTTGGTTCTGCTTTGTAGAAGGGGTCAAACCGGGTGATTTGTATTTGTACCGTGTTGACGGACCTTATGAGCCAGAAAAAGGTCATCGCTTTAACAAGAAATTCTATTTGTTTGACCCGCGTGCATTGGCTTTTACTTCCGGCTCAGTGTTCAAGAACATGGCGTTTGGGCAGACTTGTCCGCTGGAAAAAATGCCCAAGTGCGTTATCGTAGATACAGATGACTATGATTGGGAAGACGACCGCCCATTGCGCACGCCGCTTCAAGACACGATTATTTATGAGACTCACTTAAAAGGCTTTACGGCTTCGAGCACATCAAAAGTAAAATACAGCGGTACTTATCGCGGCCTGATAGAAAAAATTCCCTATCTCAAATCATTGGGAATTACGGCGGTTGAATTGCTGCCGATTCAGGAATTTGATGAGTACGAGAATGGCAATGTGAATCCGCGTACTGGCGAGCGCATGGTAAACTATTGGGGGTACAGTACCATTGGTTTCTTTGCGCCAAAAGTGAATTTTGCGGTGGATAAAAAACCTGGCGCGGTTGTGACCGAATTCAGAGACATGGTAAAGGCTTTGCACAAGGCAGGCATTGAGCTGATTCTGGATATCGTATTCAATCATACGGCGGAAGGCAATGAGCACGGCGTTACGCTCAATTTCCGTGGCATTGACAACAGCACGTTCTATGCGCTTGTTCCCGACAATAAACGGTACTACCTCAATTATTCTGGCTGTGGCAACACCGTCAACTGTAATCATCCGATAAATCAGGAATTCATTATCGACTGTCTGCGTTACTGGGTGGTGGAGATGCACGTTGACGGCTTCCGTTTTGACTTGGCTTCAGTTATGTGCCGCGCTCAGGATGGCTCGCTCATTCAGTACCCGCCGCTGACCGACCGCATTGCAGAAGACCCGCTTTTACGCAGCGCAAAGATTATCGCTGAGCCGTGGGATTGCGGCGGGGCATATTATGTCGGCTCATTCCCCGGAAGCCGCTGGTGCGAATGGAATGACCGCTATCGTGACGGAATCCGCCGCTTTATTCGTGGCGATGAGTTTATGTCTAACGAGGCGGCGACACGTATTTCTGGTTCCAGCGATTTGTACGCGCATTCAAGCCGTGGTCCGCATCATTCTATCAATTTTATCGACAGCCATGACGGTTTTACGCTGAACGATTTGGTCACGTATAACAGCAAACATAATGAAGAGAATGGCGAGGGAAACCGTGACGGCAACGACAACAATTTGAGCTACAATCATGGATTTGAAGGTCCTACGTCAAACCCAAAAATTGAGCGGTTGCGTCATCAGCAGATAAAAAATTTCTTTACTTGTCTGATGCTTTCACAGGGCGTTCCCATGATGGTCTCTGGTGATGAGGTCAATCGCACGCAAAATGGTAACAACAATCCTTACTGTCAGGATAACGATATTTCTTGGTTTAACTGGGATGATGTGGAAAAGCATAAAGACATGCTTTTGTTCGCACAGCGTGTCATTGCGTTGCGCAGAAATCATCAGGTATTCCGCCGGAGAACATATTTTGGCGGCTCACATACCAGCTCATCAGTTTTCCAGCCCGATATCTCATGGCACGACTACGACGGAAAAGTGCCGGATTGGGAAAAAATGAACCGATTCCTTGGAATGCGTTTGGGCGGAAATGTCGGTCAGGGCAAAGAGGACAGCGATTTTTATATCGCATTTAACACGGATATTCACGATAAGACGCTGGTTATTCCGCCGCCTTCATCGGGAAGAAAATGGTATCGGGCAGTAGATACTTCAATAGAAGGAGAGGGTTCTGCGCTCGCCGCAGGAAAAGAGGAAGTTTTGGAATTGCAGGAAAAATATGTTCTTCCTGCAAATAGCGTTTTAGTGTTATTATCAAAATAACCATAAACATCAACAAACCTTTATGGAGGAAATATGACATTTGATGCAGAAAAATTTCGGGCAAATTTGGCTGCCCGTCTTCGCAGACAGTACGGAAAAGACATTTCTCAGGCAAACACACACGATTTGTTTGATGCTGTGAGCGCATCCGTGCTTGAGTTTATTATGCCTGCTTGGATGGCGACACGCCGTGAGTACGAAAAGAAGCCGATTAAGCAGTGCTACTATCTTTCTGCAGAATTTTTGATGGGGCGTGCGCTTTCAAACAACCTCATCAATATGCAGATTAAGGACGAAGTGAAAAAAGTCCTTGACGATATGAACATCAACTTTAACCAGATTGAAGACGAAGAGCCGGACGCAGGTTTGGGTAACGGTGGTCTGGGTCGTCTCGCCGCATGTTTCCTGGATTCATTGGCAACTCTGGACTATCCGGGACACGGCTACGGCATCCGCTATCAGTATGGTATGTTTGAGCAGCACATTGAGGACGGCTATCAGGTGGAATATCCCGATAACTGGCTCAAGCACCGCGACCCGTGGGAAATCAAACGCTCTGACTTGGCTGTTACCGTTAAATTTGGCGGCGAAATCAAATACGGAAAGACACCTGACGGACAGGACCGCTTCTATCTGGAAAATGCAGAAGAAGTGACCGCAACACCGTATGATATGCCGATTGTTGGTTTTGACACTAACACGGTGAACACATTGCGCATGTGGCAGGCTTCTAGCCCGAACGGATTTGATTTGCAGCTCTTTAACGATATGCACTATAGCCGCGCTGTTGAAAAGCAGAATTCTGCCGAAAACATCAGCCGTGTTCTGTACCCGAACGACAATGGTCCGCAGGGAAAAGAGTTGCGCCTGAAGCAGCAGTACTTCTTCACTTCTGCATCTTTGCAGGACTTGGTACATCACTTTGTCGCAAACTACGGCACGGATTTCCGCAAGTTCCCCGATTTGCACGTCATTCAGCTGAACGATACGCATCCGGTTGTGGCTATCCCCGAACTGATGCGCATTTTGATGGATGAATATGCGGTGGGCTGGAACGATGCATGGGACATTGTTACAAAGACATTCGCATACACCAACCACACGATTTTGGCGGAGGCTCTGGAAAAATGGTCTATCCCAATCTTCCAGGGATTGTTGCCGCGTATCTATCAGATTGTTGAAGAAATCAACCGCCGCTTCCTGATTGAATTGCGAACAAAGTATCCGAACGATTACAGCAAGCACAACCACATGTCTATCATCCACGACGGAAAAGTGTACATGGCATGGCTTGCAATTCATGCGGGCTTTAGCGTGAACGGCGTTGCAAAACTGCACACTGAATTGCTCAAGACACAGGAGCTCAAAGACTGGGCTGATTTGTATCCCAACAAGTTCAACAACAAGACAAACGGTATCACACAACGTCGCTGGCTGTTGAACGCAAACCCCGAATTGTCAGCATTCATCACCAAGAGAATCGGATACGGCTGGGAAAAAGACTTGTCTAAGCTCAAGAAGTTGGAGAAGTTTGCTGATGACGAGGCTTCTCTGAACGAATTGATGGAAATCAAGTTGCGCAACAAGCAGGCTTTGGCAGAATACTTGAAGCACAAGCAGAACGCGCTGATTGACTCTGAGAGCAATTTTGACGTACAGGTAAAACGTCTGCACGAGTACAAGAGACAGCTTTTGAACGTGCTGCACATCATGTATTTGTACAACCGAATTATTGAAGACCCCAACTTTGACCCGCCGAGCCGCACATTCATCTTTGGTGCAAAGGCTGCGTCAGGTTATCGCCGTGCAAAGGCCATCATCAAGTTGATTAACACCGTTGCGGAGCGCATCAACAATGACCGCCGCGTTCGTGGCAAATTGCATGTTATCTTCATTGAGAACTATCGCGTTTCTGTGGCAGAAAAAATCTTCCCGGCGGCAGATGTGTCCGAGCAGATTTCTACGGCTGGTAAGGAAGCGTCTGGTACTTCAAACATGAAGTTCATGGTGAACGGCGCGCTTACACTGGGTACATTGGACGGCGCAAACATCGAAATCGTCCGCGATGCTGGCGAAGAGAACGCATTTGTGTTCGGCTTGACCACCGAAGAAATCTTGAAGATGGAAGAAGAGCATAGCTACAACCCACAGCAGTATCTGGAACGCAATCCTGCGCTGAACAAGGTTGTGGAGCAGCTGGTAGACGGCACTTACGATCCGACACATCAGATTTTCAAAGAGTTGCACGATTCTTTGGTCTACGGTGTAGAAGGTCAGCGCCCGGACGTATACTATGTTCTGGCAGACTTCGGTTCATATGTGGAAGCACAGGAGCGCGTTGCGGCGGCTTATGCAGACAAGAAGGCATGGGCTAAGAAAGCGTTGATTAACATCGCTAACAGCGGCAACTTCTCTAGCGACCGCACAATTGAAGACTACGTAAAGGATATCTGGCACTTGAAGAAAGTCGTTGTAGATGACAAAGAACTGAAAGTGAACGAGTAACGAACATGCCGTCTGGGATGCCAGACGGCGTTTTTTTTCCCTTGCATTTTTTTTCGTAAGTCTATACCATTCCTCTATGACAAAAAAATCTATCTCCGTGGTGGCGAGCATGGGGTTGCTGTTGGCGGCGGCAATCTGGGGGTTCGCATTTGTTATTGTAAAAGACAGTCTGGATTATATTGGCGCAGTATGGATGCTGGCGTTCCGTTTTACGATTGCCGCGTTGGCTCTGGCGGTGATTTATTGTGCGAAGCTTCGGACGCTGACTCGGCATGCTTGGTTGCATGGTGCGGTGCTGGGGCTGTATCTGTTTGGCGCGTACTTGTTCCAGACGATTGGCTGTGGCTACACGACGGCAGGAAAGAATGCGTTTTTGACGACGATTTATGTTATGTTGATTCCGCTTTTTTTGTGGGTGCTGAACAAAAAGCGTCCGGCATGGTATGTGTTTGCGTGCGCGGCGATGTCGCTTACGGGAATCGGTTTGCTTGCGTTAGGAACGGGTGACGGTGGCGCGGTGAATATTGGCGATGTGCTCACGCTGGTGTGCGGCATTTTTTATGCGATTCACATTATTTTTACGGCAAAGTACGACGAGGAGCACGACCCGATTCTTTTGACGGTTCTGCAATTTTTGTTTGCGGCGGTGTTCTCTTGGATTGCCGCTCCGATTATTGACGGCGCATTTCCGACGGGTCAGGTGACTAATCCGCGCGTGGTGCTTTCCATGCTGTATTTGGGTTTGCTTTCTACGATGGTGGCATTTGTTCTGCAGAATGTGGGACTCAAATATCTTCCGTCTGCGCTCGCCTCACTTTTGCTTTCGTTTGAGAGTGTGTTTGGCGTGTTGTTCAGCGCGTTGATTTTGGGCGAGCGGCTTACGATGCGCATGGGCATTGGTTGTGCGCTGATTTTTACGGCAGTGGTGCTTGCGCAGACGCTTCCTGAATTGGCGAAACCGCGGAAATAGTGTATATTTATAATATGAAAGTAATTTTGTTTAACGGTAGCCGCCGGGAAAACGGCTGTACGAGCGTTGCGCTCAAAGTTGTTGCTGATGAGCTTAAGGCGAACGGAATTGAGACTGAAATGTTTTGGGTGGGCGGCCGCGCGCTTACGGGTGAGATGGACGCAATGGTAGAAGAAGCTGTCGCAAAGATGGAATCTGCTGACGGTATGGTGCTTGGCTCTCCAGTGTACTACGCTTCTCCGAGCGGTGAGATTCTTGCTTTCCTTGACCGCTTGTATATGCAGGGAGAAAAATTCTTGCGCTTTAAGCCGGCTGCCGCAGTAACTTGTGCGCGTCGTGCTGGAACAACAGCATGTCTTGATGTTCTGAACAAATATTTGACGTATGCACAGCAGCCTGTGGTCACTTCACGCTACTGGAATATGGTGCATGGCTCAAATCCAGAAGATGTGCTGAAAGACGAAGAAGGCGTACAGATTATGCAGATGCTCGGCCGTAATATGGCTTGGGTGCTCAAAAGCATTGAGGCTGGCAAAAAAGCTGGCGTTCCTCAGCCGGAAGCCGGCAAAAAAGTCTGGACGAATTTTATCCGCTAGAGTAATGTCGCTAACTGCTGCACCTGTTCCGCTGTTGTTGCCCAACTGGTCGCAAAGCGGACGACGGTGTGGCTGTCATCAAATTTTTCCCAAAAACTAAAGCGCACCTGTGTTTGCAGTTGCGCCATTTTTTTGTTCTCCAGAATGACAAACTGCTGGTTTGTGGGCGAGTCGAGGTAGAACTGATAGCCTTTTTGTGCGAACACTTTTTTGAGTTCTTCGGCGCGGTCGATGGCGTTCTGGCTGACGGCAAAATACAAATTGTCGGTAAAGAGCGTATCAAATTGAATGCCGAGCAAGCGACCTTTTGCGAGCAATGCGCCATGCTTTTTAATCAGATTGTCAAAGTGGGCGGGCATATTGCTGTGCGTGTACACGACCGCTTCTCCACAGAGCGCGCCAACTTTTGTGCCACCAATGTAGAATACATCGCAGAAACGGGCAATGTCCTGCAAGGTGAGGTCAGTGTGGCGGCTGGCTAGTCCGTAGCCAAGGCGTGCGCCGTCCATAAAAAGCGGGATATTGTATTTGTGGCAAATATCTGCGATAGCGGTGAGTTCCGCCTTGGTGTAAAGCGTGCCGTATTCAGTGGGGTGGGAGATATACATCATGCCGGGAAAAACCATGTGCTCGTGGTTTCCGTCAGCAAAAAAGTCTGCAAGATACTGGGTAAGTTCAGCCGCGTCAATTTTTCCGTCGTGTGATGGAAGTGGCAAAACTTTTCGTCCTGTGTATTCAATTGCGCCCGCTTCATGCACGCTGACGTGTCCAGTTTGCGCGGAGACAACGCCCTCGTATTGATGCAGCATGGTGTCGATGACAATTTGATTTGTCTGTGTGCCGCCGGTCAGGAATACAATTTGTGCGCCTTTTGTGTTTTCTGTCGCAAGCGGAAGATTACAGGCGGCGGCAATTTTTTCTTTGGCGGATTGTGTGTATGGATCCGCGCCGTAGCCTGAGAGTTGTTCAAAATTTGTTTCGGTAAGACGGCGCAAGATTTCTGGGTGTGCGCCTTCAATATAGTCACTTTCAAATGAGAGCATAAAAAAAGTGTAGCAGAAATCGTTTAATTTGACGAGTGCGCTATGTCAGCCTATTTTTCAGTTGAACGGGTTTGTGCTTGTTGTGCTCAACCAATCAGTTTGTACAGGATCCCGTACAGCACTTTGGCCTCTTCGGGGGAAAGATTGATGCATTTTCCTATCTGCTCTGGCACAGTGACAGCCTTTTCACGCAATGCTTCGCCTTCCGGGGTGATTGAGACGATGACAACACGCTCGTCATTTTTTTCGCGGGAGCGGGCGATTAGTCCTTTTTCTTCCATCGCTTTGAGTAAGGGGGAGAGCGTTCCCGTATCCAGATACAATTTTTTGCCCAAGTCGCCCACCGTCAATGATTTTTCTTCCCACATCACCATCATCACAATGTACTGGGTGTAGGTGAGGTGCAAATCTTTGAGAAAGGGCGTGTATTTGCGCAGTATCTCACGACTTGCCGCATACAAGGGGAAACAAAGCTGATTTTTAAGTTTGAGGCTGTCGTATTTTTCCATAATTAATCGCTCACATCGTAGTCAAGTTGAATCTGCACATCGTAGTCCGGGAAGGCACGGCGCACATCGTCGATAATATGGAGATGCATTGCCTTTATGTCAGGCGAGTCAAAAGAGACCACCACATCAAAGCGCATGATTTTTTCCTTTTCGTCCACAAAGAAACCGTGCATTTGCAACACGTCTTTGTGTTCGTGTACAATTTTTGACACTTGCGTGCGGATATGTGATGCGGAATCGTCTTTTGTGTTGCAAGAGTAAACGCCAACTGCTGTCATAACGACGTGATGCTTTTCGGCGACATCATGCACGATTTTGCGCGTTACTATGTCGATTTTGTCCGCTGTCCAAGTATCCGGCACTTCAATGTGAATTGAACCCAAAAAATTGTCGGGACCATAGTTGTTCAAAATGAGGTCAAATGCGCCACGAATTTCCGGGTCAACAGAAGCGACGGTCTTTTTGATGCCGTGTGCCATTTCTGCGTCAATGCGTTCGCCAAGAATCTTGCTCAATGTTTCGCGCAAGATTTCCACGCCCGCTTTTATAATCATAAATGAAATGAGGATACCAAGGTATGCTTCAAGTGAAATGCCAAAAATCAGGAACACAGCCGCCGCAATCAGCGTGGACACAGAAATAATTGCGTCCATGAACGCATCTTGTCCGCTCGCCACAAGCGAATCCGAATGGACTCTTTTGCCCGTCGATTTGACAAACAATCCCAAGGAAATCTTTACCACAACAGCGACGGCTACGACAACCAATGCGAGCGGCTTGTAATCAGGCGTTGTGGGTGTGATAATTTTTTTGATTGATTCAAACAATGACGTGACACCAGCGTACAAAATGATGACGCTAATCACGAGCGCGGTCAAATATTCGGCACGCCCGTGACCATACGGATGTTCTTTGTCCGCGGGTTTTCCTGCCAACTTTGTGCCAATAATCGTCACCACCGAAGAAAGCGCATCGGTCGTATTGTTTACCGCGTCCAAAACAATGGCGATTGAGTGTGAAAGCATACCGACGACAGCTTTGAACGATGCCAGCGCAATGTTCGCAAAGATGCCGAGTACACTTGTAAAGATGATAGTTTTCTCTCGATTTTGGCTCATATGAAGTCTCCCAAAAATAGATGTTATTGTGCTTTTTTTAGTCCGCGCACGTATTCAACTGCGCTCAAACCTGCGACGCCGCCTTCGTAGACAGCCTTGCACACTTGAAGAAGTCCGCCGTTTGCGTTGCCACAACTGAAAATGCCGGGCGCATTGGTCGCCATTTTTTCGTCTGCGGAAATGCTGTCGCCATTCAGGGCAAGCCCCAGTTTTTTGGCGAAGTCTGCGGCACCGGCTGAACCGAGCGCGACAAAAATGCCGTCCAGCGCAAGAGATTCGTTGTCGGCAAATGTCACACCGCCCACTTTTATGCCGGTCTCATTGCCATAGACTTTTGCAACTTTGCGCGTGTCCACGGTGATTTTTTCTGCTGCAGACGGGTCAGCGGCGAGAGCGGCTTTTACTTCCGCATCGTCTTTGCCGTCAGTCAGAATGGTGACGCTTGCGGCGATGTGCGCAAGATGACTTGCCTCTGCCACAGCAAAAGTGCCGTTTCCGATGACAGCCACATTTTTTTTGCGGTAGAAAAAACCGTCGCAAATCGCGCAGTAGGAGACACCCTTTGTCTCAAATTCCGCGATGCCGTCAATGAGCGGACGCAATTTTTTATTTCCGGTGGCAAGAATTACCGATGGCGCGGAATAATCAGTTCCGTTTGCACTCACGGTGTACTGCGTAGGCGAATCCATCTGGATGTTCGTCACTTCAGCGTTGATTACTTCAATGCCCAGATTCTTTGCCTGAGCAATGCCGTTCGCATACAAATCTGCGCCTGCTATGCCCTGGGGAAAACCGTAGTAATTGTCAATTTTGTGTGCTTTTTCCAGCTGACTTTCACCAGAGTAAATGACAGCCACATTCAGATTGGCACGCTTTACATACAAGGCTGCGGAAATTCCGGCCGGGCCTGCTCCGATTATGATGAGGTCATAACTCATAGATTTTTCTTCTCCGTTAATTTTCTATCTGTTTAATAACTCGGCACGGATTTCCCACGGCGACTACGTTCGCAGGAATATCGCATGTAACTACGCTTCCCGCACCGATGACCGAGCCTTCGCCGATAGTCACGCCGCCACAGATTGTCACGTTGCCCGCAATCCAGCAGTTGTCGCCGATGGTGACAGGCTTCGCATATTCTTGGTCGCCAAGCGTTCCGTCAGGCTTTTTGAATTGGTTGCGTTCCTGCCAGCGAATCGGGTGCATCGGCGTGAGAATCGACACATTTGGTCCAAAAAACACATCGTTTCCGATGGTGACACGCGCACAGTCCAAACACGTAAAATTGAAGTTTGCGTAGACATTGTTTCCCATTGTTGTGAACGCACCGTAGTCAAACTGAATTGGTCCTTGCAAATACAAATTCTTGCCATGCTTCGGAATGAGCGTGTCTAAAAGTTTTTGTCGTTTTGCATCGGATGAATCATCCTGCTCATTGTATTCACGGCAAATTCTGTGAGCCTCTTGTCTGAGCGTGTACAACTCAGCGTCAGAAGAATCATACAATTCACCGGCAAGCATTTTTTGTTTTTCAGACATAATACCTCGCGTTAGGGCATGGAGTGGTGGCGACTTGTCGCCAGTGCGAAGCACCGCGCGTACGCAAGCCACGTAACGCCCGACCCGCATTAGCGGGAAACGCCTATATTTTACAACAAAACGGCGATTTTGTCCTCAATTTTTTTCGGTTCGACCGTAGATTCAAAACGCTCTGTAACATTGCCTTCGCGGTCTACCAAAAATTTGGTGAAGTTCCATTTGATGTTCGCGTTGTTTTTAAAGTCCGGGTCAATTTTTCCGACTACAGTGTTCATGAGCGCGCCTTTTATGCCGGTAAAGCCTTCAAAACCTTTCTGACTTTTCAGGAATGTGTAGAGCGGGATTTCATTTTCGCCATTCACTTCGATTTTCTTGAAGTTGTCAAAACTGGTCTTGTATTTCATTTGGCAGAACTCGTGAATCTCATCGTCGTCGCCAGGAGCCTGATGACCAAACTGGTCGCACGGAAAGTCAAGAATCTCCAGACCTTTTTCATGATACTTCTGCCACAGCTCTTCCAAGCCCTTGTACTGCGGGGTAAATCCACAACCTGTCGCCGTGTTCACAATCAAAAGCACCTTGCCTTTGAAATCCGCCATTGAAACATCGTTTCCCTTTCTGTCCTTTACTGTGTAATCATAGATTGCCATAATTTCGCCTCCGTTAGTTTTATTTAATCAAATTATATTGTATCAAACATAAACTTGTCAAGCACTTTTTTCTTTTTTTTATTCTGTTGATTAAAATGCTGATTTGTACGATACTTTCTGCATAAAAAATCTATTTTTCTTAACGGGCAATAAAATGAAAACAGTTGTTGTAAAAGGCGAAGGACTTACTATTGAAGATGTGTGCGACGTGAGTGAGGGAAAAGCAGCTGTTCGTCTGTGTGATGACAAAAAATTTCTTGAGACATTAAAAAAGTCACGTGATTTTCTGATGAGCTATATTGCGCGCGGTTATCCCACTTATGGTGTGACGACAAATTTTGGCGATTCTTGTGACAATCAAATCAGCAAGGAAAAGGCGAACGAATTGCAGCATGTTATCGTCACATATCATGGCATAGGTCTGGGGCAAAAACTGAGCCACAATGAAGGACGCGCTGTTGTGTTGTGTCGTCTGAATGGAAACATAAAGGGCGGATATTCGGCAATTCGTGTGGAACTGGCTCAATTTATGGAAAAACTTTTGGAAAAAGATATTATTCCGGTGATTCCAGAACTTGGCTCTGTTGGTGCGTCTGGCGATTTGACTCCGCTTTCTTATCTGGCGGCGGTGATGTACGGCGAGCGCGATGTGTACTACAAGGGAAAAATTGTGCCGTCAAAAGAAGCGTTGCAGGCAGAAGGCATTAAGACGCTTCCGCTTGAGGCAAAAGAAGGTCTTGCGCTGATGAACGGCACGTCGGTGATGACAGCAATCGCTTCGCTCGCTTGGAAAAAAGCCGCGCGTCTTGCAAATATCTCTGACTTCTTGACGGCGGTGACTACCGAAATAATGAACGGAACAGAAGTGCCATTCCGCCGCAAGGTGAGCGAAATCAAAAATCATCCGGGGCAGATTGAAAGCTCTGAACACGTTTATGCGATTCTCAAAGATTCAGACCGCGCGGACAACTACGAGCAGTTCTTGAAAAAAATGGGCACGATGGATGGCAAAAGCTACCAGAAGCGCGACAAAAAAATTCAGGCACGCTATTCAATTCGTTGCGCACCGCAGATTAACGGTGTTCTGCGCGATACGCTTTCTATTACACGCCAATGGATTGAGCAGGAAATTAATTCTGCCAACGACAATCCGCTGGTGGACGTGGAGAACGAGCAGTTGTACAACACGGGCAATTTTTACGGCGGACATATTTGTGCAAGCTGCGACTATCTCCGCATTGCGTTGGCAAACATCAGTGACTTGGCGGACAAACAGGCTGAATTGATTATCGATGGCAAGTTTAACGGTCTGACTGAAAATTTGATTCCGTATACAAAAGAAGATGACCCGCGCGCAGGCTTGCGCCTCGGATTTAAGGGCGCACAGATTACAATCAGCGCAATCCGTGGCGAAGTGCAGAGTTTTACAAATCCTATCAGCGTTACGTCCAGCCCGACAGAAGCGTTGAATCAGGACAAAGTTTCTATGGGAACAATCAGTGCGAGAAAACTCCGCGACCAAATCAATTTGATTTATTTGCAGTTTGGTGTGCACATGTTGGCGGCATGTCAGGCAATGGATTTAATCGGTGCGGAACATTTTGGCTCATTCACCCGCAAAGTTTACGATGAAGTGCGCAAACTGAGCGCATTCGTGCAGGATGACCGCGCATTGGATAAAGAAGCGGCCGCCGTCAGCGAATGGATGCAGACGACGGAGTTGTTTGCGTAAAATGTTCGGGGATTGCCCCGAACATTCCTGCATTATTTTGTTAGATTTTTCATCTTTTCGATAAGGTCGTTGCCGTAAATGGTGGAGAATGTGTCCATTACTCCGGCAGTTGCGGCGGCGAATTCTTTCAGATTAGGATTGGTAATGGTCATGCCTTCGCTATGTAAGCGTGACACAAAAGTTTCAGTCTGATTTTTTACCAGTTGTCTATCCAAATCTTGCGCTTGGATTGCGGCATCAAGCAGTAATTGCTTGTCACTGTTGCTTAGGTGATCCCACAGGCTCTTGCGGATTACGAGCGGCATTGCATCGTAACTGTGATTTGTGATAGCCAGATATTTCTGCTCTTCAAACAATTTGCTGTTGTAGATGACAGGAATCGGGTTTTCCTGTGAGTCAAAAAGTCCGTTGCGCAAAGCCGCTTTTAGTTCGTTAAATGCATACGGCTTAGGATTTGCACCCAGCGTAGACATAGTTTCCATAACGATTTGGTTTGGCGGCGTGCGGATATTCAAACCTTTCATATCTTTTACGGATTTGATGGGCTTGTTTGTGGTGGTCACGCAACGGAAACCATTGTCGTAGTGAGGAAGAACGACGATGTTAAAGTCTTCCAGCGTCTTGTTCACGTCTTTGATGAGGTCGCTGTCCATAAATTTCCACGCTGAGTCAAAATCAGAGAACAAGAACGGCAGCGCAGAAATGCCAAGTTTTGTCGCATACACGGCAAAGTTACCCGCACTAGAAACAGTCATATCAACTTTGTCGTTGATAATACTTTCAATCAGTTCAGAATCACTGCCAAGCTCGCCATTAGCATGAATGTCAATTTTAATTCTGCCATTGGATTTTTGTTCAACTTTTTCCTTGAACAACTGCGATGCTACACCACGGGGGTCTTCCATATTCGTAGAAAAGCCCAGCGTAATAGTTACGCTTTCAATAGATTCTTCTGATTCCGATTGCTCGAAAGAAGCAACTTTTTGTTGCTTTTTACACGCACCCAGCGAGATGAGCATTAACGCACAAGTCGCAAATACAATGATTCTTTTAACCATAGACAGATTCTCCTTCTTCTTTCATGGTATTTTCATCATAGATAGCAAAATTATTTTTTCCGCTTTCTTTTACTGAGTATAATGCTGAATCCGCCCGTTTGAACAAGTCTTTGTATGATGTGGCTTGTTTGGGGAACAGAGAGATACCAATGCTGGACGTAACATGAACGGCAATGTCCCCGCTTGTATACGTTTCATGCAAGATACTGTTAAGGACATGTGCTTTTTCGCTGATAATTTCAGTCATCTTTTCGTGAGGCATCGTATTGGGCAAGGTGAGGAACACGCAGAATTCATCGCCACCGATACGGCCAATAAAGTCTCTTTCGGAGAATACAAGATTCAGTTTGTTTGCCGCATCGCAGATTGCTGTGTCGCCCGCGCTGTGTCCAATTTTATCGTTTACCTGCTTAAAGTTGTCCAAATCAAGCATATAGAATGCGCCGACGGATTCGCCAGCATTTTTTATCCATTCGGTAATATGTTTTTCCATGGAGACTTTGTTGAGCAGACCAGAAAGCAAGTCTGTTTCCGCCATCTCTTTGAGTTCCTGCTCGTGCACGACCTGCGCATTTACGTTTACCAGACTACCAATCAGTTTGACAGGAACGCCGTCTTCTTTGTCCTTGATGAGCGTGCCGGAAAGCCTGTACCACACGTATTCGCCTTCACCTGCAAGCAGGCGCAATTCTGAGCTGTACATTGTCTCGCCGGACTCAATGAATTCCTTCAGCTGGGAACGTAGATTTCGTTCTGCCTCATGAATGCGCTCTTCAATCATGTTGAACCAATCAAGTGGCAGCTGACGCAAGTTTTCGCCAAAAAGGAACGTGGAGTTGCCGGTAAATTCAATAACCTTGCGTTCAAAGTCGTATTCGTACACAAGTGTCTGCGCATTTTGTGTTGTGACGGCATAGCGCACATTGTCTTTTTCAATCTTCTCGTTCTGCTTTATCAGTTTGTAGAACAACATGCTGATTGCGCTGAATACGACAAGTATCACAAGGATGAGCACCAATGTAATCCAAATGATTTTTCGCTGCTGTGCGTTGATGTAGTCTGCCGTAACGACAGAAAGAACGTACCAGTTGTTCATATTAACCGGCGTGTAGACCAAAATACGCTCTTCTCCGTTGATTGTATAGCGCACGTTATCCGTCTTGTTTGCTTTGATGTTGTTGCGGATTGTGTTTATGCCGAGATTATCCAAAGCTTCTTGTTCGCTCATAAAAGAGAGCCAGTTTTCAGAGAAACAAAGTCGTTCTTTGCTTTGGCTTCCTACCAAAACACGACCTGAGCTGTCCACCAAGAATGAATAACCGTTACCGCTAAACGTGTCCACCGCAAAAATGCTGTCCAAAATTGAATAGGAGAACGTGCCTGTAATAACGCCAACTACTTTTTCGTTTTGAAAAATGGGTACGGCAAGCGTAAGCACTTTTTCACCGTCTTCGTCCAAAGAAATTTTTGATGAGACCTGGGCCGTTCCCTGCATTGCTTTTTTAAAATAGTCGGTCATCATAATGTTGCCAGATGATTTGCCGTCAGCATTGATGGTCATGCCGCTTGTGTTTGCGACTGCAATGCGTTTAAATTCGCCGACTCCTTTTGTAGACATAATTGTTTGTTTGATTTTGTTATAGTTGTCCATATCGATGTCAGTAAAATAGCGTGCCTGACTTTCCAACATGAATAACTGGTCATTCAGCTTGACTTTAAATGTTCCGGCATACAAAACAGCAGTTTCTTCAAGAAAGCTTGCTGAATTTTCATATACAGAAGCACTAATCCTTTGCTGGAATATGACAAATGAGAAAATAATAACAGCAAGTAAAGCGATTAGAATAAGTAATCTACGTTTCATATTATTCTATTATATAATACAAATTGCTAAGACGCAAATTTTTTATTTTAAATTTTATATGCATGTGTTAGATTGTCGCTGACTTTGCAAACTCTAAAAGATGTGATAGACTATCAAAATTAAAGAGTGCAAGATAAAAACTGCCTGAAATAGCGTCAGTTTATATCTTTGCAAGGTTTGCGTTGCAAACTTTTTATCAACTGCTGTTCCTCATTGCATTGCGGAACAGCGTAAAAAGTCAAATCGGAAATTAAAATTTCCTCATTGGCTTTTTATGGGAGCAAAAAAAAATGGATATTCGTTATTCAACTGGCAAAGAGCCGTTTAAACGTATGACAACTGAAGAAATTCGCAAGGAATTTCTGGTACAGAACATTTTTATTAAGAACGATGTGACCGCAGTATACAGCCACATTGACCGCATCGTAACACTTGGCGCAATGCCCGTAGACAAAAAAATCAAATTGGATAAAAACATCGACGCAATGAAAGATTTTGGCGTGGACTATTTCCTCCAGCGTCGCGAATTGGGTATGATTAACATTGGTGGTGACGGCGTTGTGGTTGCTGACGGTGTTACTTTTGAAGTGAACCACTACGATGCATTGTACTTGGGCGCGGGCACCAAAGAAGTTACCTTGGAAAGCAAGGACAAGAAAAATCCCGCAAAGTTCTACATGAACTCAACTCCGGCACATTGCACCTATCCGAGCCGCATCATCACCTACGAGCAGGCAAATCACTTGCACATGGGAACTGCTGCAGAAAGCAATGACCGTACGATTAACCAGTACATTCACCCGTCTGTATTGGAGACCTGCCAGCTTTCTATGGGCATGACTCACTTGGAGACCGGTTCAGTCTGGAACACAATGCCCGCTCACACACACGAGCGCCGCATGGAAGTGTACTTCTACTTTGACTTCCCCGAAGACCAGGTTGTCTTCCACATCATGGGTGAGCCGCAGGAAACACGTCACATCGTTATGCACAACGATGAGGCAGTTATCAATCCGAGCTGGTCAATCCACTCTGGCTGCGGTACAAGCAATTACACATTCATCTGGAGCATGGGTGGCGAAAACCGCACCTACACCGACCAGGATTGGATCCGCACTCCTGATTTACGATAGGAAATCAGGAGATGTTGATAATTACCTTGCAGGACACGACGGGCTTGACCCGTCGTATCAAAACTCCTGATTTACGATAGACCTCCTGTCTATCTTAAATCTAACAGTTTGCTTGCGCAAACTGTCCTGGCTTTTCAAGCGGCATCCATGCCGCTTCGTATATTATTGAGGCTTATGGAAAAGAAAAAGATACTCGTCATGGTGGGTAGTCCTAAAAACGAGCGGAGCGGAACACTGGTTCCCACAAACGCATTCGTTGACGGCATGATGGCATCAGGCGACTATGAGAACGAATACATTTATATCGACCGCATGAACATTAAGCCGTGTCGGGGATGCCTCAGTTGCTGGGGGCGACCCGATGGCAGTTGTTTTATTAAGGATGATGATGTTCCCGCTATTCGGCATAAATTGGAGACGGCTGACGTTGTTATTTGGAGTTTTCCGCTCTATTTGTTTGGCGTGCCGGGGCAAATGAAGTGTCTGATGGACAGAATCGTTGGCATGGTGCATCCGTATATGGGTCAGCAGCTTGAAGAGCCGGACGCGATGAACAAGCCGATGCACGGGCTTAAAAATCAGAAGGAAGGACAGAAAATTCTGTTGCTTTCCAGCTGCGCGTGGTGTGACATTGATGTGGTGTATGGGCCGATTGTAAAGCAGTTTGACATCATTTTGGGAAAAGACGGCTATCAACTGGTTGCCGCGCCGCAAATGCGCTCGTTGCATCACCGTGGAGGACCGCGCAGACTTAAAATGCTGACGGACAAATTCTACAAAGGTGGCGAGGAGATGGCAAAGAACGGCTGTCTTTCTGCGGAAACAATTGCGCTTTTGCAAAAGCCCATCTTTAGCGATGACGTGTATAAGACCTTGGTGGTGGAATTTGTGACCCACATGTTTGACCGCGACGACAATTTTTAGGACGGAAAGGTGCGATGTACTACTTTCTGATTTCTGACCATGGGGGCGGCGGACGGGCGGTTCGGTTGTTCCCGAAAATCGAAAAGATTCTCAAAGAGCGTGGCATCCAGTATACGTACTGGAAGTCGTCCTCAAACCACCGCGCGGTGGAAATCGTACAGGAAGTATGTAATTCAGGCGACAAAGACGCGCGCTTTATTGTGATGGGTGGCGACGGCACGGTGAACGCTGTCTTAAACGGCATCCCCGATTTTAGCGCGCTCAAACTTGGCTTGATTCCCACTGGCAGCGGAAATGATTTTGCGCGCGGAATTGGCGTGACCAGAAATTACAAAAAAGCGCTTGAAAAAATTCTTGCTTCCAAAGGCGACCACAAAATAGATTTAGGACAAGTGGCAAAGGCTGATGGAAGCAGGCATATTTTTGGTATCAGTTGCGGATTTGGAATGGATGCGATTATCGGTCGCAAAGCAGATACCGCTTCATACAAAAAATTTTTGAACAAATTGCGGTTAGGCAAACTGATATACGTTGTGGCATCGTTGGACACATTGGCGCACTTAAAGTGTACGGATGTAAAGCTTCGTATTGATGGCAGCGAGACCCGTTATTTAAAAAGAGTGTTCTATCTTGCGTTTATGAATTGCCGTACTGAAGGCGGTGGTGTTCCCATGGCACCGAATGCAACCAATGACGATAAAAAACTTTCCGTTGGCATGGGCATAGGCGTAAAACGATGGCAGGGATTCTTCTATTTTCCGCTCATTTTGCTTGGCTTGCAGAACAAGTTTAAGGCGTTCAGCGAGATTACCTGCGATTCAATTGAGCTGACGAGCGAGGAACCGCAAACATGTCATTACGATGGCGAGGCTTTGGGCGAAAACTCCAACCTAAAAGTGGAAATTCTTCCTCAAAAATTGACTGTTCTTGTGTAAATTTATTTTCCCACACAGAAATGAGAGAAAATTGACCCCAGTACGTCATCTGGGGTGACGTCTCCCGTTACCGTTCCGAGCGCGTCCAATGCGTCTTCCAAATCTTGAACAACAGCGTCCAGCGTGTAGTCTTTGGTGAGTGCGAGCGCATGGGTAACGCTTTCCAGCGCGGCTTGTACGCATACTTTTTGGCGTTCGCTTCCCAAACCAGTTTGTGTCCGTCCGCTTTCTTTTCCCGCAGTCAGAACTGATTTAACTGTCGCGCACAATTCTGCGATGCCCGTGCCTGTTTTGGCAGAGATGTGACACTCGCCGCGCAATGTGTTTTCATTTGCCGAGGAAGTGTTTTGGTTTTGGCCGGCATTTGTGGTGCTTTGGTCACATTTGTTCCACACGAGAATGAGCGGCATGGTGTTCTGCGTCAAAAATGCGGTGTCGTCTTCGGTGAGACCCGTGCGGCTGTCTACCACGTAAAGAATAACATCGGCGTCGTGGGTCAAATCTTTGGTCAGTTCTACGCCTTTGGCTTCAATTGTGTCTTCTGTCTGGCGCAAGCCCGCCGTATCGAAAAGGCGTGCGGGAATGCCGTCAAAATTGACCCAGCTTTCAATCCAGTCGCGGGTGGTTCCTGCGATGTCGCTCACAATGGCGCGGTCTTCTTTGAGAAGCGCATTGAACAGACTGGATTTTCCCGCATTTGTCCGGCCGCAGAGTACAACCCGCGCCCCGTCCTGATAGATTTTTTCGCTTTTCCAAGAGGATGCCAGGTCTGCCAGTTGCGTCTGAGCTTTTTCCAAATCGGCGGGGTTAAAAGTCTCGCTGATGGTCTCTTCGTCTTCCGGGTATTCGATTTCTACTTCAATAGATGCAAGTGTGTCTACAATCAGTTTTTTTACGCGGTCAATCGTCTCATACAGATGTCCCGCCAGTCGCCCTGCTGCCCGTGAGCGAGAAACATCGGTTTTTGCGTCGATAATTTCCCGCACGGCCTCGGCTTTGGTCAAATCAGTCTTACTGTTGATATACGCACGGAATGTATATTCGCCATGTTCAGCCGCACGGAAGCCATTTGCCAAAAGCAGATTGTACACCGCGCTCACCACCGACACACCGCCATGGCAGCTGATTTCCACCATGTCTTCACCCGTGAACGAACGCGGCGCACGATACACTGAGAGCATCACCTCGTCAATGCGGTTTCCGTCGGTATCAGTTATCCAGCCGTATACAAGAGAATTGCCCTGTGCAGAGAGCAGGGCTTTTGGTCGGGAAAAAAGTGCGGCAATCAGCTCAATGCAGCCCTTGCCACTCGTGCGCACAATTCCCAGCGCAGCGGGAGCAAGAGCCGTCGCAATCGCCGCAATCGGTTCTTCGGGGGTGTAGCCTGTGTTATCCATATGCTTACTATATCACGTTCCGCTTTCGCTGTAAGCCTGCCAGAGCTTTTTGATTTCTCCCAGCGACGGAAAAGCTGATTTTTTCTGTTCGGTCTTGGCCTGCTCTTGAATTGAGTCCAGTGCGGAGACGGCACTTTCGTCAGCAAGTGGGGGCAGTTCTTCTGGGGAAGAGATAGGCTCTTCGGTCTTGATTCCGCCACTCAGCGCAGGTTTTCTGAATTCGGGCGACGCTTCGGATGCTACACCGGTGTATTTTGAGTCGCCGACATCGGGCAGAATGTCGTCGTAGCGTCCGATGTTGTTCCAGTACATGTAGCCGCGGTCAACAGAATCGCGTACGCCAAAAATCTGCTGCTGCACGTAGTTTGAGTTGTAGTACTGGCGGTCATAGCTTACGCCGATGTAGAAGGCCTGTGCCCATGGACGCACGATAATTCTGTTCCGTCCGATAACAGTGTTGCGGTAGGTGCCGTAGAAGTAGATGCGGTACGGTCGCTCGGAGTAGGGCTTGTAGTTCAAGAATGACTGTTCAAAATGGCTCGGATAGAACATCGGGCAGATGATATCCACGTATTCTGCCAAAAGTTCCACATCCTGTCCAGTTCGTGTGCCAGAGCGATACCAGCCGTTTGCGCCGTAAATGTCTATGCCAATTGGTGCGTCGATGTTTTTGCGGGCATAAGACAAGAATGAGACCAATGCGCTTTCTTTGTCCATTCCGTCGCTGCGCCATCGGTATTGTGCGGAGCCCATATTTTTTCCGTCTGTCGGAAAGCGGATGTAGTCAAACTGAATCTCATCAAATCCACGGCGAATCAATTCTTGTGCGATGCGGACATCATATTCCCATACTTCAGGACAGTACGGGTCAACCCAGTTTTCATCGTAATAGGTCAGTTTTTTGGTTACTTCGCCAGTCTCTTCGTTGGTCACTTCTTCGTAACCTTTTGTGCCAATCCACGGGCTGTTTGAAGAGCGGTTCCATACGGCGTATTTTCCTTTGCCGTACTGAGACAGATGTTTGTCCTTAAAGACGACGATACGCGCTACCAAATAGATGTTGTCTTTTTTGAATTCGCTGACAAAGTGCTCCAAGTCCACGCTGTAGCGGCTCACAAAACCTTTTTCCGTTACGAGCGGGTCTTTGGCGTTGTAGCGCAACAGTCCGTAGTCATCTTTCATATCGATGACCAGCGTATTGAGTTTGTTGTTCAGAATAATCTTCTTGTATTTGGCGATGCCTTCGTCAGTGGTCACATGGTTTGCGGGACAGTAAATCGCCTTTCGTCCCAATGCTTTTTCCGCATATTTTGATGTGCAGAGTTCGGGTTTGAGCATCCACAATTCGTTGAGCGAGAGTCCTGCGCCAGAGCCTTGCGGAATCCATGCGGCGTAGAGCGTGTCACTTGGCGCGAGCACGGTAAAATAGGACTGCCAATTTTTGTACGCTTGCGGAACGGTGCCTGTCTGCATATCCTGCGCGGAAGGAACAAGGGCTGCCACTTCGCCGGGTCGCGTGTACAAAAGCTGTGCGCCATCCCAGTACAAGCCGTCAATCGTGTCCACTGGTTCTGATCCTGTGTACAAAAGATTCGCGCGTTTTTCGCTCCAGTTAAAGCGATAGATATTCGGAAGATATGATTGAGACACAAATACTTCCGTTACCGGAAAGCCATCCGCGCCCGTAAAAACGACGGGCAGAATGTCAGAAATCTCATCGGGGTAACTTTGCGTGGGCATTGTTTTAAATCCGGCAGAAATATCGTTCCAGCGCGGCTTTGCCCGTTCTGGCAGATAGTATGAGAAGCCAAAAATCGGATGCGACATAAACACAACCAGTTCTGTCTCTGGCGGAACGGCGGGAACTTTTTTTCCGTCAGCGGTGACACTTGCGGCTTTTCCAGTGCCTGCGATGGTCATGCTCGCAACGGCAACAGCTTTTATGCCCGCCGTTGAGTCGCTCATGGAGCCGATTGACCGCCATGTTTTTCCCGCGTCGTATGTGATGAACACATTGTCTTTTGTCGCGGTGACAAGAATATTGGAGTCAGTAGGATGAATCGCTAAATCTTTGAGCTGATGAATCTGTTTGTGGAAGCTCGTGTTGGTGCCGTCGTATTCTTTAATCGTCAAAAAAGGCAGTCCTTCGTTGCGGAATTCAAACGTGGTCAAATCCGTGGTGGTGAGAATGCCTTTTGAAGTCATCATAAACCAGCGGTCGCCAAGGGAGCCGTCTTCTTTGCGTTCTGATGTGCGGATGATTTTGGAGACTTTTCCGCCCGTCCACAAAGGAATTGCGGTGCGTACTGATGATATTTTATACAAGCCGCTTTCTGCGCCTGCCAGCATAAAATTTGTCGCGTCGGTTTCGGTGCCTGTTGACAGTCCGCTTACAGTTGAGGACGTTACAGGAGCAGTGGGGGTCTGCACGAGCGCATAAGAGGGTTTTGTTGAACGAGCAGATGCCTGACAAGACACGAGTAAAATGGCAAAGACGAGATTTACATACAGTTTACGCATATCACTTTTATCGGCAAAAAAAGAAAGCGGATTAACAGGAAATGAAAAAGAATGTGCGTTACAGACGGTAGCGAGAGCGGGTAATTTGCTTTTTTATAGAAGAATCTTCACCTGCCCATATGACGTGAGCGGTTTCAATATCGATAAGTTCTGCGTTTACATAATAACAGCGGATGGAAACAGTGTCCGCACTGTCGATGATAGTCTTTACGGAGCCAAGCATCATAAAATCTGCGCCAAGCTCATTGCGCAATTGTTTTGCCGTCTCTGGGCTCGCGAAATCCTGCTGACTCAACCGTTCGGCACGCAGGGCAAGGCGTTCATCTGCGTCGGCAACGAATTCCATCTTTGCGTTGTTAAAAAGCGCGATTTCAATTTGTTTTGCAAGGATTTTTGTGTCAATGTGCTCATCGCTTTGGTTGCGGATTCTTCCCACGATGACCACAGGCAGTCTTTCATGTTTTTTAATAAAATCGGCTATGGCTGGACTTGCGGCACAGTCGCTTACCAAATGGTCTGCAACCAGCCGCACGTCAATGTCGTTCCAGTAGCCGCTCAAATCCACTTGCTCTTCCGCGCTGATTCTGTCCACTGACTCAGTCTTCTTTTCCGTAGACATGCAGGAGACAGCGAGCAAAGCGGAACAGAGAAACAGACAAAATGAAGTTCGTTTGAGCGACATTGGCATAACGATGAATTCTTGACTCAAATCTTAGCCGATGATTTTCTTGACGGCTTCGATGATTTTTGCGTCTTTTGCGTCGCGCAGGAAGTATTCCTTAAAGTGCTCGCCAGCAAATGAGCCTTTTACCAAGTCAGCGTCATATTTTACGAGACCTTCCAAAATCTCAACGAAATCTTTGTAGGTCACTTTCTTTACTTCGTCCAGAATCTTTTTGTTGCGCTGCTCAGGAACGGCACGCTCACGGGGATAGCCCTGTCCGGCCGGCTCACAGAACAATTTTTCAAAAATGTATTCCAGATTCAGGTCGCCGCCCCAACCAAATCCTTTTGCGAACGGAATGGCGATTGCGTTTCCGTCGTTAATCTGTGCGAATGTGTATGCGTCCAGCGGGTCTTCCACGTGACCACAAATGACACCGGGGAAACTGTTGAGTGCGAGCATTGCGCCTTCGCCTGTTCCACAACCAGTAATCACGTAGTCTGCTGCGCCGGAATTGAGCAATGTTGCTGCCAGAATTCCGTTCTGCACGTAGGTGAGCTGTGCCTTGTCGTCTGCGCTGTACATGCCGTAGTTCACTACTTCAAAACCTTTTGGCTCAACGACTTTTTTCAAAGCGTTTACAATGACTGCATTTTTTGCAGCCTGACTGTTTTCATTAATCAATGCGATTTTCATATATTTCTCCTAAAAATGATGTACGAGATTACAGGCCGTCATCTTCACCGGCATTCAGAACGTAGGTTTGGGTCATCTTGTCTAAAAACAGCGGAATGCAGGCGAGAATTTTTGCGTCAACAGGTGATGTCATGGTTTTTATAAGCTCTACAAAATTGACTTTGCCAAACTGCATATTTCGCTTTGCAGTCTGAATGTAGGTTACTCCGGTGACTGAAAAATTCGCCGCATAATTGATAAGCCCGTTATTGAGAAAACGAAGCTGATCATGTCCAAGTGTCGTCAAAAAACTCTCTGACAAAATATGCGCGAAAACAGCCCGGGCCTTTGAATCATAATTATTCAGCTCGTTTAAGAACGTGTTTTTATGCATGTCAAATTCAGGACTGGTTAAATGGGCTGCAGAAACGCCCAGCGTACAGATTCCTGAAAAAGCTGCACCAAAAACAGATAGGTTGAATTCCGCCATATTTATAGTATACCAAACAACTGAGTAAAATGCTATCTTTTTTTCATAAAGGGAGCGTATAAATTTGCCGATTATGTGGTATACTAGTTTAAACAACCTTAAGGGGGAAAAAATATGAAGAAAATTTTACTGGCATTTTCACTGGCAGCTGCCGCCTTTAGCCTGTATGCATTTGATACGGCCGCTCCTGTTGCAGTGAAAAGTGGAATCCGTGAGTACACGAGAACAGGTTATATTATTACAGAAAAATTTGGTGACTACTATCGCTCTCCTGCTGCAAAATATGTGCATGTGTTTGACGTGAACGGTAAGGAAATTGAATCTTCTGAGCTGACCAATAAAGACATTCTTGTGGACAAAGTGACCTACGAGTACAATACCGCAGGCAAATTGGTGACGACTACTTGTACCGATGCTGAGGGAAAAATCAACTGGAAAATCATCACCACATATGATGCGAGCGGAAATAAGGCTGATGAGTCTCAGTATAATGCCAGCGACATTCTGGTAAACAAGTCAATCTGGAAATACAACGGCAAACAGGCAGAAGAATCATACTACGATACTGACGGTGCATTGCTCAGCAAGACTATCACCAAGTTTGATGACGCAGGCCGTGAAGTAGAAGTGTGCCAGTATGCGGCAGAAGGCTATCTGGAAGAAAAAAGAGTGCTCGCTTACAACGATGCCGACAAACTTTCTGAAGTGACTTTCTCTGGCGCGGCAGGTGTGGTGACCAAAAGAACGGTGTTCCGCTTTGACGCAAATTATGCGATTACCGAAGAACAGACTTATGACGCTTCTAACAAACTGGTGACACGCATTATTTTCAAATATGATGACAACGGCAACATTTCTCGCACTACGACTTATTCTGTCGCAGAGAAATTCGGCACGACTGTAAACGAATTGATTGACATTAACGAATACACTTTCAGCAATACGGTGACAGTTCTTCCTACAGCGCGCTCAACGACGACTTCTTCATCACGCCCCGCAGGCGCGCCGTCAACGACAACTGCTCCTGCAGCACGGACAAATACCCCGTCATCATCAATTGATGCGAAATAGGAGTATTCGTTTTGCCCTCCGTGGCAAAACGAAACTCGACAGAAGCGTTCGCTTCTGTCACGCTTTACAGCCGCCGTCCGTGGCGGCGCACAGGCAGACGAAGTGGTTTTGCCAGGATTTCAGTTTTTACTTAAACTGTTTGTCCAGCCAGTC